>JANZZG010000034.1 GCA_026419515.1 Methylophilaceae bacterium | reverse complement strand
CCACGCAGTTCCGCATTGGCCTCGGCCAGTGCCTGTTGCTGACGTCCGTGTTCTTCCCAGATCATCTGCAACCGTTCGGTCATGTGATCGAAGCTTTGGCCAAGATGCGCCAGCTCGTCGTCGCCTTCCAGACCGAGACGTAAGTGGAAGTCTCCTTGCGCGATCTGCTGGGCCGCCTGCTCCATTCGTTGCAGGCGGCGGCTCACCGCAAATGTGAAATACCACCCCAGCAGCAGCGCGAGCACCAATGCGAAGCCACCAAACTGTAGCGCCTCACGTCGGACCTGGGCTTTTGCTTCGGCGAAGACTGGGGTGAGGTCGAGACTGATGTATAACAACCCATCCCGGTCGGGACGCAGGCTGGTCGGATCTCGCTGTATGGTCAACAGCTGATAACCCTGTAGTCTGCCGTTTTCTGCCACGACCCAAGGCAGGCCACTGCGTGGTGTAGGAATGGCTGGACGCGGCTGGTGCTGACCGATGCGCGCGATGCGGCTGGCGGCGATGATGCGGTCGTTGCGATCGATCAGCCAGGCTTCGATGATGCCAGGCAGAGCTCCCAATTCTGCGACCTCGTAGCGTGCCCGGTCGAGGTCGCCGCGCAACAGCAGGTACTCCAGGGAGCTCTTGAGACGGTACAAATCATGTTGCAAGGTTTCCTGCATCTGCTGCTGCACCGCAGCCTGGCGCATACGCAATTCCACCTCATATTGAATGACGCTGACTCCCAGTGCGATGCATAGCAATGCCACCGGCAAAAAATAGCGGAGCGGCCAGCGAACCAGGTAACGCAAAGGCTTCATGGGTGCAGCGTTTCGAGCAAGACCTCTTCGAACAAAACGGCCGGATGTAAGTCGGTCGCCAGACGGTGGGCGGTCATTACCCGGGCCAAGCGTGCCGCCTGCTGTTCGAGCAGAATGGGATTGCCGCGCAACAATGCCCGGTTTTGCGCGGCGTCTGGAAAGCGGATGCGCTCCAAGGCAGCTTGCACTTGGTCACCGCTCATCTCCAAGCGTGGCATCATCCGTCGTGCCGCATCGGTTGGATTCTGATGCATATATTGCAGAGCGCCGAACCAGGCCCGAAGTACGTTCCGTAACTGCATAATCTGATGAGAGAAAAATCCTTCACGCACGACCAGCACATCCACGATTTCGCCGGGAATCTGCGCGCTATCGAACAGTTTGTGCGCCCCACCATGTAACAGCCGGGAGGCGACCGGCTCGAAAGTCACCACGGCATCCACCTTGCCCGAACGGAAGAGATTCTCGTGCTCGTGAAAAGCCGCCGGCACTACCTGCACCTCTTCGGGCGCAAGCCCGGCCACTGTCAATGCACGGTCCAGCATATAGGCCCCCAGCGCGGTGTCTTCCACCCCGATGCGGTGTCCCTTGAGCGCACGCAGGCTATCGATGTCCGGCCTGGCCAGCAGCATGTCGGCACCGTGTGAGGCATCCATCACCAGTACGATATGCACCTTTATCCCTTCATCCTGAAGCAACAGCGCTTCGTTCAGGGTGAGCGTCGCCGCTTCGATGGCACCGCCCCGAAGGGCCTCCATCACCTGGCTGGCAGAGGTGTACTCCACCAGTTGCGCCGTGTTGGGCGGCAGCAGATCGAGCTCACGCGCCAGATAAAGCGGCTCATATCCCGGCCAGACACTGGTGCCGATGCGCAGTGGCGAAGTGTGGGTACTGCAGGTTACCAGCAGCAGACTCAACAACAGGAGCGGCAGCAGGAGAAAAAGCGCATGGCGTTTGGTGACGGTTGATGGACCACCTGCCATGGCTTGGGGTCGATTGCGCATTTTCAGGCGAGTGCCTGTTCGATCCGGTCTAACGCCGTCTGGAGGTTTTCCATCGAGGTGGCGAAGGAGATACGGAAATAGCCTTCGGCCCCGAAAGCCGAGCCAGGCACCACGGCGACGCCGCCGTGCTCCAGCAGATAATCGGCGAGGGCGAGATCGGTGGGTGTCTGGATGCGACCCTTGGCGTGCAACCTTGCGATGGCCTCGCGCGCATCGGGGAAGGCATAGAACGCGCCGCCCGCCTCCAGACAGTGGAGGCCTGGGATGCGGTTGAAGCGGTCGACGACGTAGGCATGGCGCTCGCGGAATGCGGCCACCATGGGAGCGATGCAGTCCTGCGGCCCTTCCAGCGCGGCTTGTGCTGCCACCTGCGAGATCGAGGTGGGGTTGGAGGTGGATTGCGACTGCAGGATCTCCATGGCCTTGATGATGGGCGCCGGGCCCGCCGCATAGCCGATGCGCCAGCCGGTCATGGAATATGCCTTGGAAACGCCATTGAGCACGACGGTGCGGTCTTTCAGCAGCGGGTTGGCGTTGAGGATGTTGACGAAGGGCGTCCCCGTCAGATTGACGTGCTCGTACATGTCGTCCGTGGCGATCAGCACGCGTGGGTGGCGCTGCAACACCTCGCCCAGCGCTTTCAGTTCTTCCAGCGTGTAGACCGAGCCGGTGGGATTGGACGGCGAGTTGATGAAGAACAGCTTGGTACGCGGTGTGATGGCGGCTGCCAGTTGCGCCGGGGTGAGCTTGAACCGCTGCTCGATACCGCATTCGACGATAACCGGCTTGGCTTCGGCGACCAGAGCGATGTCGGCATAGGACACCCAGAACGGCGCCGGGATTACCACTTCGTCGCCGGCATCCAGCACCGCCAGTGCCAGGTTGAAGATACACTGCTTGCCACCCACGCCAACGATGACTTCGTTTACCTGGTAGTCCAGCCCATTCTCGCGCCGAAATTTTTCGACGATGGCGTGTTTCAAGCTAGGGATGCCGCCCACCGGTGTGTATTTGGTAAAGCCGCTGTCGATGGCCCGTTTGGCGGCTTCTTTGATGTGCTGGGGGGTATCGAAATCCGGCTCACCGGCACCAAGACCGATGATGTCACGGCCTTCGGCCTTGAGTCTGGCGGCGCGCGCGGTCACGGCGAGGGTGGGCGATTCTTTGATGGCTTGGACGCGCTTGGATAAATGCAAGACCGTATTCCTCTAAAGTCTATGAACTCGACTGATTTTACCGACAAAAGCGTGTCGAATAAATCGAAGCGTTGCGAAACTTCTCGAATCAGCACTCGCGGCCACATCCGGCTTCTTTGGCGAAATTCTGTGCCATTTCGGGGTCGATTCTGGCGAGAGTCGCGTTCACGCGATGCGCCTCTTCCCGATCGCCACGTTTGGAGGCGAACAGACCAAGCCGATAGAGCGATTCGCTGTGGTGAGGATCGAGCTGGATGGCGGTGCGGTAGGCAGCCTCGGCTTGCGCGGTTTCACCCAGCCCTTCCTGCGCCGCTCCCAGCTCATACCAAGCTTCGGCATTCTGTAGCTCGGTCTGGGTCCATTTCAGGCCTATTTCTTTCAACTTGGTCCATTCCTCGTGCAAGTGGGGGAGGGCGACTTGCATGAAAAAAGGCTGGGCTTCGTCCGGCAGTTCCCAGAAAGCCTGTCCTTCGATGGGCAGTCGGGTTTGTTTGGGTTGTTTTCGAAGTGCCTCGATCCACTCTGCCGGCATGGCATAAAAATAAGCGAAACGTCCCGGCGTCTTGAACGTGTTGATGCCGAGCAGCCGTCCCTCGGCATCGAACAGCGGACTGCCGCTCGCGCCCATGGTGAAACGGGCGCTGGAGCGGATGACATGGGCCCCGTCGAAAGGATAAAGCGATCGCACTTGTCCTACGGAAGTGATGGGAGAGGGGTTGCCGCTCGAATGCCCCATGGCGATTACCTCCGCACCTTTGCGCAGGGAAGCCGTGCTCCCGATCTCGACCGGCTTCAGAGGCAGCCGGTTGATGTGGAGCAGGCACAAATCATGGAACGGGTCCGCCTGTACCGCTTCCACGGGGTAGGCGTCTTCGGCCTGGGAAACCCAGGCCCGGGGTACGTTCCGCAATACATGGCAGTTGGTGACCACCTGGTTTTCACCGACGACTACGCCAGAACCGTACGCCAGCCCACCATTGTGGTCATAGCCGCGTACCAGCACCACGGAGAAGAATACTTTGAGCAGCACTTGCTGATCGATCGCCAGCGCGGGTCGAACCCCACCCAGCAACAGACACAGGGCCAGCAGAGCGCTGTGCAGTTTGGTCTTGGACTCGACCATCGCCGTCACCATGTCTCGAGAACCAGTCGCTCTACGTCGACCCGCAAGCAGTCATGGTTTTCACAGGCGGCGGCTTTTTTCCACTCGACCGGAAAGGGCTGTGTGAAGAGTGGGATATTGCCCCCGTTGATGCCAAAACCCAGGGCGAATACCACCGCACCAGACTTGACGCGAAAGCCTTCGGTCGATTGTGCAACGGATACCATGGTTTGGGTGACGACAGACGGCAGGACGTCATCGGTGTCGAGCCAGGCCTTGATCCGACCATCTTCCCTGACCGCAATCACGAGAAAACCCCAGCCAGGGTTGGCTTGTACGTTCGCGAGCTGGGCGCTGATCTCGGTTTTCACTTCTCTGATATAACGTCTCATGTCATCGACCGGCCCGGTTTTCGCCTCGACCCTTCGGGTGGGGTGGATAAGATTGATCAACGGAAACTCGACCTGCGCGGCTTGGGATAGGGTGGGCAGGAACAGCAACAACCAAAGGATTTTTTTCATGGTACGGTCCTCATGACGGATTAAAAAGTTGACACTCAGATTTGAGATGCTGGAATTGCAGATGGTTCCTCATCAGGCGCTTTATCAATGTAAGATTTGGGTAAAATAAGCAATTCTCCTCGTTTGGCGAATTCTTAAGTCCATGCGCTCCATCCTCGAAGTATCCTTCGCCTCGGTTCGTCGCAGCAGCATGGATTATGCAACGGCTTTTCATCGTTATGCATCGTTGAGGCAACCGGCTCGTGGTCGTTACTTTTCCGGGTAGCCCCTACCGATTGCATCAGCCTTTTCCACCGGCGGGCGACCAGCCAGAGGCCATCGAGCGGCTGGTGAACGGCGTGCGTGCCGGCTTGCGCTTCCAGACCCTGCTCGGGGTCACTGGCTCCGGCAAGACCTTCACCATGGCCAACGTGATCGCGCGCCTGGGACGACCGGCCATCGTGATGGCTCCCAACAAGACCTTGGCCGCGCAACTTTATGCCGAATTCCGCGAGTTTTTCCCGGAAAACGCGGTGGAATATTTCGTTTCCTATTACGATTACTACCAGCCGGAAGCCTATGTACCGTCGCGCGATCTCTACATCGAAAAGGACTCCAGCGTCAACGAGCACATCGAACAGATGCGGTTGTCGGCAACCAAGGCACTGCTGGAGCGCGAGGACAGTGTCATTGTCGCCACCGTGTCGGCTATTTATGGTATCGGCGATCCGGTCGATTATCACGGCATGGTGCTGCATCTTTCCCAGGGTGCAAAAACCAGCCAGCGCGACATCATCCACCGCCTGACGGGGATGCAATATCAGCGCAACGAATTCGACTTCGCGCGCGGGACTTTCCGGGTGCGCGGCGATGTGGTGGACGTGTTTCCGGCGGAACACTCGGAGACCGCGCTGCGCATCTCGCTGTTCGATGATGAAGTGGAGGCGCTGACGCTGTTCGACCCACTGACGGGCCAGATTCTGCACAAGGTACCACGCTTCACGGTTTATCCTTCCAGCCATTACGTCACGCCACGCGAAACCACGCTGCGCGCCATCGAGGCCATCAAGCAGGAATTGAAGGAACGGGTGGACTGGTTCATCTCGCAAAACAAACTGGTGGAAGCACAACGCATCGAGCAGCGCACTCGCCATGATCTGGAAATGCTCAACGAACTCGGTTTCTGCAAGGGCATCGAAAATTATTCGCGCCATCTGTCGGGGCGCAAGCCCGGGGAACCGCCACCCACTTTAATTGACTACCTGCCCAGCAATGCCTTGATGATCATCGACGAAAGTCATGTCACGGTGCCGCAGATCGGCGGCATGTACAAAGGCGACCTCTCACGCAAGCAGAACCTGGTGGATTATGGATTCCGACTGCCTTCGGCGTTGGACAACCGACCGTTGCGCTTCGAGGAATTCGAACGGGTGATGCGCCAATGCATCTTCGTTTCGGCCACCCCGGCGGAATACGAGGCGGCACACCAGCAACAGGTGGTGGAGCAGGTGGTGCGGCCCACTGGCCTGATCGATCCCGAGATCGTGGTCAAGCCGGCCGACACCCAGGTGGACGACCTGCTGTCCGAGATCAGGCAGCGGGTGGAGGCGGATGAGCGCGTGCTGGTCACCACGCTTACCAAGCGCATGGCGGAAGACCTCACCGATTACCTGGCCGACCATGGGGTCAAGGTACGCTACCTGCACTCCGACATCGATACTGTGGAGCGGGTTGAAATCATCCGTGATTTGAGGCTGGGCGAGTTCGACGTGCTGGTCGGCATCAACCTGTTGCGCGAAGGGCTGGACATTCCCGAGGTGTCCTTGGTGGCCATCCTGGATGCCGACAAGGAGGGCTTTCTGCGCTCCGAACGCTCGCTGATCCAGACCATCGGGCGTGCCGCGCGCAACCTCAATGGCAAGGTCATCTTCTATGCCAACACCATCACCCGCTCCATGCAGCTTGCCATCGACGAAACCAACCGCCGGCGCGCCAAGCAATTGGCTTTCAATGCTGCGCACGGCATCACGCCCAAAGGGGTGAGCAAGCGCATCAAGGACATCATCGAGGGGGTTCATGACATGGAAGAGGGTCGGCAGGAAGTGAAGGCCGCCCAACTGTTGGCAAGCTACGGCACCCTGACCGAAAAGCAGCTACTCAAGGAAATCAAGCGTATCGAAAAGGATATGCTGGAAGCCGCGAAAAACCTGGAGTTCGAGAAGGCGGCGGAATTGCGCGACACGCTCAAGAAAATGCGCGAAATATTTTACGGTGCGGAAATTCCGGATACGTAAAAGATGACAAGCTCCGCCATTGGTGGAGCTTGTCATGGGAGTGCGAAGATGGGCGCTACTTTTGCGTTTCTACCATCACCAGCGGTTCCTCGGTTGCCTGTTCCTCGACTTTCTTCTGCCACGGCGCAGGCTGCGTCCGGTTGCGCGGCTTGGGCGCTTCCTCGATCACGGGCATGGCCGCGATGGCTTCGGGACGCGTCTCCACCATTTCCAGGCCGGCGCTGGCGAGATCGGCCACCACGGGTTCTGGCGTCTTGCGCCGGCGAGATGCACGCGGTTTGCGTTCGGCCTTTTCCGTCGGTACGGCCTCAGCTGAGGCCGCCGGCTCGAATGAAGAGGTCTTGACGGGATCAGTCGCAACGACCTCGGTGGCTGGCGCCGTCTGGGGTTGTGACTGCGGCGCAGATTCCGTAGCTTCCGGCACGGGCGATTCTTTCACAGCAAGCGCTTCGGGAGCCGTTGGCTCGACTTTTTCCTGATGCAGCTCACGCGTGCGGTCGCGTTCGCTGCGGCGACTCCGTACGCGGCGATTGTTGCGTGCTTCAGGCATCTGGTTTGCCGAGGTGGATGCTGTCGGTTGGGGGGCTGGTGGCTTTTCATGGGCTCGAGACTCGATCTGGGCCGGCGGTGATTCTTGTTGCCCGGATGTTTCGCTGCGCGCGGTTTGCTCGGCGCGTTCTGCACGCTCATTACGGCTGCGCGCGCGTCCCCCGCGCTCGCGACGGCCACGTGGCTTGCGGTCGTCCAGCTTTTGTTTTTCCTGTTTTTTCTCCCCACCTCCGGTAATGTGGCTCAACCACGCCTTGAAGCGGCTGAACAAAGAGGGGGCCGGAGTACTGGGGGCCGGCGGCGGGGATCCAGGTGTGATACCTTTGACAGCAGCTTCCTGTCGGGGCGCCTTGGTTTCCTGAGCGGTGCTCCCCAAAGTCTCCTCGGCTTCGCTGGGAAGTTCCACCAACTCATAACTGCGCAAGCCTTCCATCTCGGCGGATTCGCTGTCTCGGATGCGTACGATTTTGTAGTTGGGGGTTTCCAAGTGGATGTTGGGGATGAGGACCACATCGACGTCCATGCGTTGCTCGATGGCGTGGATGTCGGCACGCTTTTCATTGAGCAGGAAAGTCGCCACCTCGACGGGTAGCTGGACTTGCACCGCTTTGGTGTTGTCCTTCATCGACTCTTCCTGAACGATGCGCAGGATGTGCAGCGCAGTGGATTCGATGCCGCGGATGTGGCCAATCCCATGGCAGCGTGGACAAGGGATGTGGTTGGTTTCTCCCAGGCTGGGGCGCAAGCGCTGACGGGACAGTTCCATTAGCCCGAAACGCGAGATTTTGCCGATCTGTACCCGAGCACGGTCGAGGTGGACTGCTTCGCGCAGACGGTTTTCCACTTCACGCTGGTTGCGTTGATTTTCCATGTCGATGAAATCGATGACCACCAGCCCCCCAAGGTCGCGCAGACGCAACTGGCGCGCGATTTCGTCGGCAGCCTCCAGGTTGGTGCGGAAAGCGGTCTCCTCGATGTCGCTGCCGCGTGTCGCCCGGCCAGAGTTGACGTCCACCGAGACCAGCGCTTCGGTATGGTCGATGATGATGGCTCCCCCCGAAGGCAGACGCACTTCACGCGCGAAAGCCGTTTCGATCTGGTGCTCGATCTGAAAACGGGAGAACAGCGGCACGTCGTCGCGATACAGCTTGACGCGCGAAACGTTGCCCGGCATCACATGGTTCATGAACTGGACAGCCTGCTCGTAAATGTCCGGTGTGTCGATCAGGATTTCACCGATGTCGGGCTGGAAATAATCGCGAATGGCGCGGATCACCAAACTGCCTTCCTGGTAGATGAGAAAGGCCCCTTTCTGCATGTTGGAGGCGTTTTCAATGGCCCTCCACAGCTGGAGCAGATAGTTGAGATCCCACTGTAGGTCCTCCAGTGTACGGCCGATACCGGCGGTGCGGGCGATGATGCTCATGCCGCTGGGCACGTCCAGTTGGGCAATGAGATCACGCAGTTCTTCGCGATCTTCGCCTTCGATCCGGCGTGATACCCCGCCCCCACGTGGGTTGTTGGGCATGAGCACCAGGTAGCGTCCCGCCAATGAAATATAAGTGGTCAGTGCAGCGCCCTTGTTACCGCGCTCGTCTTTTTCTACCTGGACCAGGATTTCCTGGCCTTCTTTGAGTACGTCCTGGATGCGCTTGCCTTCGGCCCCTTCGATGAAGTTGCTGCGCGCGATTTCCTTGAAGGGTAGAAAGCCGTGGCGCTCCGTGCCGTAATTGACGAAAGCGGCCTCGAGACTGGGCTCGATGCGGGTGATGATACCTTTGTAGATGTTGCTTTTCTTTTGTTCTTTACCAGCGTGCTCGATATCGAGATCGATCAGTTTTTGTCCATCGACGATCGCAACCCGCAATTCTTCGGCTTGCGTCGCATTGAATAGCATACGTTTCATGTTCGAATCCCCCGTGCCCAAGGCTAGCACATGGCCAGGCCATCTCCAGGGAGAACGTGTCCGGTCGACAGCGAGCGGGACAACGACAAAAACCGCCAGGCAGGAACCACGCGGCCGCACCCGTCATGCATCTCTCCAAAAAAGACATCAAGGCACGGCCCAGCATGGAATTCGGCTCGATCAATACGGTCGATGTAAGCGTATCAACGCGTTGTTGTATGTGATGTGGCTTTTACGTGTCCAGTACGACTATCGATTACAATTAAACCCGGCTTCGTCCCCACCGCTTGGCTCGATGGTCTTGCATCGTGCGGTGGCACTTGAGCGTATTTTCTATTTTGGAATCACCGAAGGTTCGTCACGTTGCGGGCTCCAAATGCCATGCGCCGGGAACCAGCGGGTCTTCCAAGGTTTCATCAATCGCTACTTTTAGTCCAATGGTGAGCGAAATTAACCAGCAAATTCGTTGCATCCCGCCTTGCCGGGCAACCCTGACATAGGCGGATGTTCAGTATATCAGATGACATCGATTGCCCCAAATCCGAATGCAGTGACCTGGTTATCCGTGGACGAGCGGGGAGCAGGGCAACGCATCGACAATTTTCTGGCACGACATCTCAAGGGAGTGCCCAGAAGCCATATCTATCGCATCCTGCGAAGTGGCGAAGTGCGTGTGGATGGCCGTCGCGTGGATGCCGCCCAGCGGTTGCATGCGGGCGCGGTGTTGCGTATTCCGCCGGTACGGGTGGCACTTCCGGCCGATCGTTTATCGGGAACTGCCGTGCGGCCGCATCTCAGCAATGCGATCCTCTACGAGGATGATGCGCTGCTGGCGATCGACAAGCCCGCCGGTATGGCAGTCCATGGGGGAAGCGGAATATCGCGCGGGGTCATCGAGCAGTTACGGCTAGAGCGTCCCCAAGCGAAATTTCTGGAGTTGGTACACCGGCTCGACCGTGAAACCTCAGGCGTGTTGTTGATCGGAAAAAAGCGTAGCGCGTTGACCCGGCTGCATGACATGATGCGCGAGAACCGTGTGCATAAGCGTTATCTGATGTTGGTCAAGGGGGCATGGCAGGACAAGAAACGGCGCGTGGTGCTGCCACTCATGAAATATGACTTGGCAAACGGAGAGAAGCGTGTTTGCGTGGAGGCAGGCGGGCAGCATTCCGAGACGGTATTTTATCTGCGCGAGCGGCTGGGCGATTACACTTTACTGGAAGCCGAGCTTGTGACTGGTCGTACCCATCAGTTACGCGTGCAATTGGCGCATCTGGGATTTCCCATATTGGGGGATGCCAAATATGGCGATTACACTCTCAACAAACGACTGCAAAAGCGTGGCCTCAAACGCATGTTCCTGCATTCTGCCGAAACCACGCTGGCGCATCCCTTGACGGGTGCGTCATTGCGTCTGCAGGCGCCGTTGCCGGAAGACCTTGCACGGTTTTTGAAGTCGTTGCGGGATGGCCATGCCGAAACGGTTTGAGCTCCTGGTATTCGATTGGGACGGCACCTTGGCCGATTCCGCCCGTATCATCATCGATGCCATTGAGCAGGGTAGTCTGGAAGCCGGTGTGGCCCCTCCGGAAGCAGACCGCATCCGGAGTGTGATTGGTTTGGGATTGCAGGAAGCGCTGCTACATTTGTTTCCTGATCTGGATGAGGGGCGCCGCCAGCACATTGGTCTGGGATACCGACGTCATTACCTTCGTAACGAGCACCAGGTCAATCTATTCGAAGGGGTGGCCCCTGCCATGAGGGAGTGGGCCGAGGCGGGTTTTCTGCTGGCAGTGGCCACCGGTAAGGGACGCCGTGGTCTCGACCGCGCTTTAGAAGCGTCAGGCCTCGGCACCTTGTTCATCACATCGCGTTGTGCTGACGAGTGTTTCTCCAAGCCGCATCCGCAGATGCTGGAGGAAATCGTGACCGAATTGGGCGTGTCGCGGGAACGGGCGCTGATGATAGGTGATAGCACATTCGATCTCATGATGGCACAGAACGCGGGCATTGCCGCCGTGGGTGTCAGTTATGGAGCGCAGTGCGAGGCCCAGTTGTGGCCGCATGCCCCTATCGCTTGTTTCGACAGTTTTGCTAAACTCCGCGCATGGCTGAACGAGAACGCTTGATCTGCAATAGTCACGAACTGGTCGAACAGGGCGCGGGAATCCGTTTCCCGCTAGGGGAATCGATCACGGGCTTTGCCGTGCGCTACAAGGGGAATGTGCATGGCTATGTCAACCAGTGCGCCCATGTGCCAGTGGAATTGGACTGGCAGGAAGGCGAATTTTTCGATCTGACACGCCAGTATCTCATTTGCGCCACTCATGGTGCGCATTACAACCCGCAAACCGGCTATTGCGTGCTGGGGCCGTGCAAAGGCAGAAGACTGCAACCCCTCAGTTTGATCGAGCGTGACGGCTGCATTTATCTCATCGAATCCGAGCGCCATTCATGAACACCTCGCAGGAGTGGGAGCGCCAGACCATCGAAAAACTCGCCATGGCAGCGCTGGAAGAACAAAGACGCGCTCGCCACTGGAGCATTTTTTTCAAGACGCTCACCTTCGTCTATCTGTTCGCATTGCTGTTTTTCGCCCTGGAATGGATCGGACCTTCCAGTGGCAGCCTGGGGCCGCATACCGCCTTGATCGACATCCAGGGTGTGATTGGTGATGGCGGTGAAGTCAGTGCCGAAAGCACCATTTCCAGCTTGAAGTCGGCGTTTCAAGACAAGCATACCAAAGGCATCATCCTGCGCATCAATAGTCCCGGAGGCAGCCCCGTGCAGGCGGGGATCATCAACAATGAAATTCGCCGCCTGCGCAAAACTTATCCCAACATCCCGCTGTATGCCGTGGTGGAGGACATTTGCGCATCCGGGGGGTATTACATCGCGGTGGCAGCCGACCGCATCTACGTGGATAAGGCCAGTATCGTCGGTTCCATCGGGGTGCTGATGGATGGGTTCGGCTTCACCGGAACGTTGCAGAAACTCGGGGTGGAGCGCCGTCTGCTTATGGCCGGTGACAACAAGGCATTCATGGATCCGTTCTCACCACTCAATCCCGCCCACAAGGCCCACGCCCAGGCCATGCTGGACGAGATTCACCGACAGTTCATCCAGGTGGTACGGGAAGGCCGGGGTAAGCGCTTGAAAGAAACCCCCGACATGTTCTCCGGCCTGTTTTGGAGTGGGGAGAAAAGCATACAGCTCGGGTTGGCGGATGCCTTGGGAGATTTCGCCTACGTGGCGCGCGAAGTGATCCGCGAAGAGAACATCGTCGATTTCACCGCGCGTGAGAATCTGGCCGACCGCTTCGCCAAGCGCCTGGGCGCCGCGACGGCGCAGGCTTTGCTGCGGATGGGTTTGCAGTTGCGCTAAGCCAATAGTGGCCGATGATCAAGGAAAACAAGCTGGTTTATCTGATAGACGAAGATGTGGCCTTTGGTCGATGGGTGGCATCGCAGATTCACTATTATGGCTATCAGGTGCGAGGCTTCCAGACATTGCATAGTGCCGCCGTAGCAATCAAAAAACGGCCGCCGGATGCCGTGGTGGTCAGTTTTTCTTTCGCTGAGGATGCCACGGCCGGTGCCAAGTTCGTGGAAGCCATGCGCAAGACGATGACGGAGGACATCCCAGCCATTTTCATGTCCACGCTGGATGACATCCACGCACGTCTTTTGGCCGTGCGTTCCGGTGGCAAAGCATTTCTGACCAAACCGGTGGACACCTCCGAGTTGGTGGATTGGATCAATCGGCTGACCGCGGAACGGGAACATGCCCCCTATCAGGTCCTGATCGTCGATGATGACAAGGTAAGTTTGACCTTGTATAGCAAGATACTCCGCGATGCAGGCATGATCACCCGAGAAATAAACGATCCGATGCTGGTACTGGAGTCACTTTACCACTTCAGCCCGGAACTGATCCTGATGGACATGTACATGCCCTTGTGTTCCGGTATGGAGTTGGCCAGCGTGATTCGGCAGCAGGCGGCTTACATCGGCATTCCGATCGTGTTTTTGTCTGCCGAGACTCGTCTGGACGTTCAGATGAGCGCCATGCGGGAAGGAGGGGACGACTTTCTGGTTAAACCCATCGATGCGCAGCATCTTATCGCCTCGATTGCGGCGCGTGCCGAGCGCTACCGCGGTCTGCGCTCGCGCATGAGCAAAGACAGCTTGACTGGCCTGCTCAACCACGGCAAGCTGATGGAACAGCTGGATTTCGAACTGGCGCGCGCCATGCGCAACCACCAGCCGCTGTCATTCGCCATGATCGATCTGGATCATTTCAAAAAGATCAACGACACTTATGGTCACCCTGTCGGCGATCGGGTGCTGAAAAGCGTTTCCCAGCTACTCAGGGACCGCCTGCGCAAAACCGATTTCATCGGCCGATACGGCGGGGAGGAGTTTGCCGTCATCATGCCCGATACCGCAGGAGTTTATGCCGTGGGTGTATTGGACGAAATCCGCCGGGCATTCTCGGAAATCGTGCACAGTGCAGGCAATGCCCGTTTCAAGTGCACTTTCAGCTGCGGGGTGGCCGAGTACGATCCCAAGGGTCCACCGCTGCAGAACCTCGCCCAGAAGGCAGACGAGACACTTTATCTAGCCAAACGGAATGGGCGTAACCGCGTCGAAATCAACCCCCTATGATGATGACTCCACAAATTTGCCGTTGGCACGTTTTCCCGACGAATACAGAACTGGCGCAGGCCGCCGTCCAGGCCATCTTGGATGCCGCCCGCCAAGCGATAGCCGCGCGTGGGCGTTTCGACATCGTGTTGGCCGGTGGTACCACGCCACGTATCGTGTACGAAATGCTGAAAGACAAGGATGCAGATTGGGCTTACTGGCACGTATGGTATGGTGACGAGCGCTGTCTGCCGCCGGATGATCCGGAACGCAACAGCTTGATGGCCTCGCAAGCATGGCTGAATCACGTGCCCATTCCCGTCTCCCAACACCATCCCATACCGGCGGAACGGGGGAGTGTGGAAGGCGCGGCTGCTTATTCGGCCGAGCTCGCGGGGGTCGGCACTTTCGATCTGGTGTTGCTGGGAATGGGGGAAGACGGGCATACTGCCAGCCTGTTTCCGGGCCATACCTGGGATCACAACCCGCCCACGCCGGCCATCCCCGTGCGGCATGCCCCCAAGCCACCCCCCGAGCGCGTTTCATTGTCCGCTTCACGACTATCCGATGCGCGTCAGGTGATTTTCTTGGTCACCGGTGCGGGCAAACGGAATGCAGTGCAACATTGGAAGGGCACCGGGTACATGCCTGTCAAGGCCATCACCCCTGCAGCGGGAGTGGACGTCTACCTTGACGCTACAGCCGACGCTCAGGCTTGAAGCGGTGTGCCCCAAACTACTTGGGCCTGCCGTCTTCGCAGGGAATCAACTATAATGCCGCGTTCCATCGTTAGGCTTGATTCATGCAGATTCGCAAACTCTCTGTAGTGGTCCCCGTACGCAATGAAGCGGACAACATCGCGCCGCTGATCGCGGAAATCCGTGCGGCGCTTGATGGAAGAGTGGACTACGAAATCATCTATGTCGACGATGGCAGCACCGATGCGACCCCGCAGCGGCTAGCGGCAATCAAGCCGACCTGTCCTCGGCTGCGTGTCATCCGGCATGCGGAAAGTTGTGGCCAAAGTACTGCGATACATACCGGGGTAAAAGCAGCTCATGGTGATTGGATTGTCACGCTGGATGGCGATGGACAAAACGACCCGGCCGACATCCCCAAATTGATGGCTGCTGTAGCACCCGGGGTGGAGCTGGTCGGTGGCAACCGCCGCCACACCCGGCGCGACAGCTGGATCAAGCGCCTCTCATCTGTGATAGCCAACGGTGTGCGTTCGAGATTGCTGGGCGACAGCACTCCCGACACCGGCTGTGGCCTCAAACTTTTTCCACGGGCGGTCTTTCTCGATTTGCCCTATTTCGATCACATGCATCGTTTTCTTCCTGCCTTGGTGATCCGGCATGGGGGGCGGGTGGTGTCGGTGCCGGTCAATCATCGCCCACGAGAATTCGGCAAATCCCATTACGGTACATTGGATCGCCTGATGGTAGGCCTCGTCGACCTGTTGGGCGTGATGTGGCTGCAACGGCGTGCCAAGCGACCGGTGGTGGTCGAGGAAAAATAGATGGGACACGGTTTTGGCTATTACCTGGTGCACCTGTTGGAAAAGTGGCAAGCCTATTTCGCCGGCATGGGAACATCCGATGTGATTTGGCTGGCTGTCGGGCTACTGGGGCAGACCATGTTCATGATGCGCTTCGTTGTACAGTGGATTCATAGCGAACGTCACCAGAAAAGCGTGATCCCGGTCAGTTTCTGGTATTTCTCTCTGATTGGCGGGCTGACCGTGCTGGCCTACGGCATCCACAAAGCGGAGCCGGTCATCATCCTGGGACAATTGCCTGGCACTTTCATCTATGCCCGCAACCTAATGCTGATCCATCGCGAAAAGCATGACGTGCTGGCAGAAGTGACCCAGGAAGAAATCAAGTGAATAAACTGAAGGGGCAATCTGCCGCCTGGATCGCCTTGTGGCTGGTTCTGGTCGTCATCGCACTGTTCGGGCGCACCTACATCCCCATCGATGAAACCCGCTATGTCACGGTGGCGTGGAACATGTGGCTGCGCCAGGATTACCTGGTGCCATGGCTCAACGGTGCGCCCTACAGCCACAAGCCCCCGCTGCTGTTCTGGTTGATGAACGCCGGCTGGGCCGTGTTCGGCGTCAACGACTGGTGGCCGCGCCTGGTGCCGTCCCTCTTCGCCCTGGGTAGCCTGTTCCTCACCGCACATCTGGCACGGCGACTCTGGCCCGAAAATCCGAATGTTTCCATGCTGGCGCCAGTGATCCTGTTCGGCTGCATGCTGTGGATGGTGTTTACCACGGCCACCATGTTCGACATGCTGATCGCTTGCTTCACCTTGCTCGGGATGCTGGGTGTGGTGACGGCGTGGCAGGGTGCACCGTTCAAAGGCTGGTTGCTGGTCGGTGTGGCCATTGGACTGGGACTGTTGGCCAAGGGACCGACCATCTTGTTGCAGATTCTACCGACAGCATTATTGGCTCCGTGGTGGGGACGTGACTCTACGCGACCTTGGAAGCAGTGGTATACCGGTATCTTGGGGGCCGTGTTGCTGGGTGCGTTCATCGCCCTGCTGTGGGCGATCCCCGCTGCGCTGCGTGGCGGCGAGGAATACCGCAACGCCATCTTCTGGGGGCAGACTGCCGAGCGCATGGTCGATTCATTCGCCCACAAGCGGCCGGTCTGGTGGTATCTGCCCTGGCTGCCACTGATACTGTTTCCATGGTTGCTGTGGCCGCGGGCGTGGCGCGGTCTGGCCCATCTGCGCCATGTTCGCGATGAATTCGGGGTACGCTTCTGTCTCGCTTGGCTGGTGCCGGTCTTCGTAGCTTTTAGCCTGATCAGCGGCAAGCAAGTACATTATCTGCTGCCCATTATGCCTGCATTTTCCCTGTTGCTTGCCAGAGGACTTCCAGAAGAAAGCCGCGGTATCGACGACTTACCGTTGGTGCTGGTGGCGATCCTAGCGGGGATCGTGCTCATGCTGCTGACGCATTATGCCGCGCCACTCGGATTGCCGGCCTGGGTGGAACGCATGGACTACTGGAGGAGTGGTCTGATTTTGGCTGCAGGGGTAATGTTGCTGGTATGGCGCTCTGGCAGTCGCGTGGCCGAGGTTTGGAAGGTTGCCTTGTATGGCGTAACGGTGGTATGCCTGGTGCTTTATGTAGTGGTATTTCACGGCAGCGAATTGGCTTATGATGTGCGTCCGCTTGCACAACGATTGAAAACGTTACAGGATGGCGGAGTGCCACTGGCCCATGTCGGGGAGTACCATGGCCAGTACCAGTTTCTGGGGCGCTTGCGTAGCGAGTTAGAGGTAATCGACCGTTCAGAGCTTGCGCAGTGGTTCGAAGCTCATCCGCAGGGTAGAGCCATCGTTTATTTTAGCGGGGCGTTGGAGGAGGGTATCAAGCCTGATTACCAACAACCCTATCTCGGGCGCATCGTCGCTATCCTCGGCCGCGAATCCTGGCCAGCGCCCAATTCACGTGTTCCCTGACCAATGGGGAAGGGTGGTGTGCGCGGGCTTGCAGTGCGGTGAGAGTCTGCGCTGTGGCAGGCGCGTTGCCCAGTGCCACCGCAATGTTGCGTAGCCAGCGTTCGTAGCCGATACGGCGGATGGCGCTGCCGGCAGTTTTGGCGTTGAATTCTGCTTCGCTCCAACCGAAAAGTTCGACCAGAGAGGCATTATCCAGTCCATGCCGCGCTTGGAAATCGGGTTCGGCGGACAGTCGGGCGAAGCGGTTCCAGGGACAGTATAATTGACAATCGTCGCAGCCATAGATGCGGTTGCCCATCAGCGGCCTTAGCGCTTCCGGAATGCTGCCTTTGAGCTCTATGGTAAGGTAGGATATGCAGCGACGCGCATCGACCTGGTAGGGCGCGACGATGGCGCCGGTCGGGCAGACCTCCAAGCAGGCAGTGCAGCTCCCGCAATGATTACTGGCCGGGGGGTCCACCGGCAAAGGCAGGTCGGTGTAGATTTCGCCCAAAAAGAACCAGGAACCGGCATCCCGGGCAAGCGCCAGGGTGTGCTTGCCACGCCAGCCGAGGCCGGATTTCTGCGCCAGCTCCACTTCGGCCACCGGCGCGCTGTCGGTGAACACACGGTAGCCGAATGCGCCGACCGTGCCGCAGATACGGTCACACAGCTTTTGTAGCCGATGACGTAACACCTTGTGGTAATCCCGCCCCAAGGCGTAGCGCGAGATATACGCACGGCTGCCATCGCGCAGGGTCTCTTCGGCGGCCGTGGCGTTGGAGGGCAGGTAATCCATGCGTGCCGTGATCACCCGCACCGTACCTGGTACAAGTTCGGCGGGACGCAGGCGTTTGAGCCCATGGCGTTGCATGAAAGTCATTTCACCCTGGAATCCGCGTGCCAGCCAATCCAGGAAAGCGGGCTCGGCACCGCTCAAGTCGGTATCGCAAATGCCGATAGACTGAAAGCCCAGTTCTGTGCCCCATCTCTTGATGTCAACAGCCAGTCGGGCAAAGGAGGCAGAATCCGATTGCATAACGGCGAGTTTACACGATACCTGAAAGACGAAGCGGCGACTTTGGCTTTGGGCCAAGCGCTGGCGTCGCTCTTGTCCGGCGGAATGACGCTATGGCTGAGTGGTCAGCTGGGCGCGGGCAAAACCACCTTGACGCGAGGTGTGTTACGCGGGATGGGCTATACGGGCAAAGTGAAAAGTCCCACTTACACGTTGGTTGAACCTTATGTAATTTCTGGATTAAACTTGTATCACTTTGATTTATACAGGTTTAATGATCCAGAGGAATGGCTGGCGGCTGGCTTTAGAGACTATTTCAACCCTGAAACGGTTTGTCTGGTCGAATGGCCGGAAAAGGCGGCCGGGTTGCTGCCGGTGCCTGACCTTCACATCAGGCTCATTGTGGAGGGGGAGGGGCGTGTAGCCGTATTGAGCGCCGGCACGGAACAAGGAAAACGATGCCTAGAACTTTTGCGGCACTGATCTTGTGGCTTTTCGCGATGGTGGCGCAGGGGGCGCCGGTGGCGATCACCTCCGCCCGCGTCTGGCCAGGTCCAGACTATACCCGCATCACTTTCGAGTCAGCCCGGCCCATCGACTACAAAATGATGGTGCTGACCAATCCCGATCGCATCGCACTCGACCTGCAAAATGTCACCTTGAGCGCACCGCTCAAGGCGCTGGCCGACAAAATCGAGGGAAGTGACCCTTACATCAAGAAAGTACGCGCTGCCAATTTCAAGCCGGGTGTAGTGCGCGTGGTCGTCGAGCTCAAAGGCGAAGCAAGCCCCAAGCTGAGTGCGCTCAAGCCAGCAGGTGAATACAAGTACCGTTTGATGCTGGATGTCTATCCATTACATGACCCGCTGATGGCTTTGCTGCAGAAAAAAGACACCCCCTCTCCAGAGGTGCAGCCAACTACGCCGGTGATGCCTGAGCCTGTGGCTGGCGATGGCGAGATCATAACCCAGTCGTCGCAGATGCCTTCTACTTCCGCTTCACAGGTCGACCGTCTCATCACCATCGCCATCGATGCCGGACACGGGGGCGAAGACCCGGGTGCGCGAGGCCCCGCCGGTACCCTGGAAAAACACGTGACACTGGCGATTGCCCGTAAACTCAAAGAACTGGTGGATGCCGAACCCAACATGCGCGGCGTGCTGATCCGCGAAGGCGACTATTTCATTCCTTTGCATCGGCGGGTGATCAAGGCGCGTCAACTGCAAGCCGATCTGTTCGTGTCCATCCATGCCGATGCTTTCACCAATCCTGAGGCACGGGGATCATCGGTGTTTGCGTTGTCGGAACGTGGTGCCACCAGTGCCATGGCGCGTTATCTCGCCAGGAGCGAAAATGCATCCGACCTCATTGGGGGTGTCAGCCTGGACGACAAGGATCCATATTTGGCAAGGACACTGCTCGATCTTTCGCAAACTGCCACCATCAGCGATAGTCTCAAACTGGGCAAGGCGGTACTGGGTCACCTGGGGGAAATCAACGACCTGCACAAAAGCAACGTGGAACAGGCTGGTTTTGCCGTGCTGAAATCGCCCGACATCCCTTCCATTCTGATCGAGACGGCTTTCATCAGCAATCCCGAGGAGGAACGCAAGCTTCGTGACGAAGAGTACCAAGCCAAGATGGCCAATGCCATTCTTTCCGGCATCAAGCGCTATTTCTCCGCCAATCCGCCGCTGGCCAAGACCAAGATGGCGTTACGGGATTGAGCACTGTGGTGGTGTCGGCGGCGGTATAATCGCCCGATGCCCTCGATCCGTTTTTTACCCGACATTCTGATCAGCCAGATCGCCGCTGGCGAGGTGGTGGAGCGACCGGCCTCCGCCTTGAAGGAGTTACTGGAAAACAGTTTGGATGCGCAAGCCCGGGATATCGTAGTGAGCTTGCAGCAGGGGGGGATCAAGCAGCTACGCGTGGCGGATGACGGGCTCGGGATTCCTGGCGAGGACATGCCATTGGCTCTGGCCCGCCATGCCACCAGCAAAATCGCCAGCTTGGAGGATCTGGAAAAAGTCGTCAGCTTGGGCTTCCGGGGCGAAGCATTGGCCAGTATCGCTGCGGTGTCTCGTCTGACACTGACCAGCCGCAGTGCTGGTGAGCCGCATGCTTGGCGTATCGAAGCAGAGGGGGGACATGTCTTTCCTCCGCTACCAGCCGCGCTGGAATGCGGTACGGTAGTTGACATGCGGGATCTCTACTACAACACGCCGGCGCGCCGCAAATTTCTCAAATCCGAAGCGACCGAATACGGCCATTGCGAAGAGACGTTCAAACGAATCGCGCTGTCGCGGCCGGACGTCGCGTTCCAGCTGCGATACGATGGCAACCTTCGCTGGCGCCTGCAAGCAGGGGATGCGGCGCAGCGCATCGGCGAAATACTCGGTGAAGAATTTGCCGCATCGGCGCTGGCCATCGACGAGCAGGCCGGGCCGTTGCGCCTGTGGGGGCAGGTGGCGAGGCCCACCCACTCCAGGCTGTCGCGTGACGCCCAGTATGTTTACGTCAATGGCCGCTTCGTGCGCGACAAGGTGCTGGCGCATGCCATACGCCAGGCCTATCAGGACGTGCTGCATCATGAGCGCCATCCTGCCTTTGTCCTCTTTCTGGAAATCAATCCCGAACTGGTGGATGCCAATGTCCACCCCACCAAAACCGAAGTGCGGTTTCGGGATGGCCAGCGGGTACATCGCTTCGTCTTCCATGCGTTGCACAAGGTGCTAGCCGTTCCAGCTGGCACTCCTCCAAGGCCCCCAAGCATGCCGCCGAGCGTGCAGTCCACTGGTTACGTTCCCTATCAGTCGCAGATCCCGCTTCGGGCGGAGGAGGGCACAAGGTTCTATGAGACCCTGTTTGCCGGCGCCAAGTCGGCAAGCACATCTACCGCCATTGCGGAACATCCGTCGCAGGAGTATCCCTTGGGCTTCGCCATCGCCCAGCTGCATGGCATCTACATCCTGGCGCAAAACCGGCAGGGGCTGGTGGTGGTGGACATGCATGCCGCGCACGAGCGCATCATGTACGAACGGCTCAAGACGGCGTTGGATGACCAAACGATCACCATGCAGCCATTGCTGATCCCCATGAGCTTCAATGCCGAGCGCTGGGAAATCGCGGTGGTCGAAGAACACGGCCCGCTGCTGCGCGAGCTCGGGTTCGAGCTGGCCGTATTGTCCCCGACGACGCTGGCGGTACGTGCCGTGCCCACCCTGCTCCAGGAGGCGGATGCGGTGACGCTGGCGCGTGACGTGCTGCGCGACCTCCACGAATTTGGCGGCAGCCGTGTTCTCATCGAGCGGCGCAACGCGCTGCTCGCCACCCTGGCCTGCCATGCTGCCGTGCGCGCCAACCGCAGCCTGACGCTTACCGAAATGAACGCCCTGTTACGCGACATGGAGGCCACCGAGCGCTCCGGTCAATGCAATCACGGCCGTCCGACCTGGATCCAGCTCGACCTGGCGGAACTGGACAAGCTGTTCATGCGCTGTCTCTTATACACATCT
>JANZZG010000001.1 GCA_026419515.1 Methylophilaceae bacterium | reverse complement strand
ACTGCAACTGTGTGGCCCCCGAGGGGCTGCGCCTGCAAATCCCCCAAGACCGACATCGGTTGCACGACGTGAAGGTCAAGGTGCGGGTGCATCGTTATGTCGACGGACGGCTGGCCATCTTCCATGGCCCGCGTTGTCTGGCGCGCTGCGATGCGGATGGGCAGTTGCTGGACGCAGGGGTTAAGGTCGCCGCGTAGGTCCGCCGCAGCGCCCGCCGTGGAAGGGGAAGCTGCTCCGGGCTACGCCCTTCGCACCTCCCCCTCCCACGGCAAAGAAAACGGACAGTTTATGTGCTACAGCTTCGGACAAATCTATTTGTTGCCAACAGTCACGCGTTTAAGTAGGTGGGGCGGTATTTCTGAATGACGGCCGCTTCATCAGTTGATCGTACAGACGACCCAGATTGGGATGGCGAGCGCGCCAATCCAGCTCTGGCATGCGCAGGGCGAGGTACCCCAGGGCGCAGCCCACGGCGACGTCGGCCAGCGTGAATGCCTCGCCCAGACACCATTTGTTTTCGCCCAGGTCCTGCGACAGGGTCTGCAAACCTCGCTCGACCTTGAGGCGCTGGCGCTGGATCACGGATTCATCTTGCTTTTCCGGCGCGCGCCGGCCTTCCATGACGATGGCCACGGTGGCATCGCAAATGCCGTCGGCCAACGCTTCCCAGCGTTTGACCTCGATCCGTCTGTCCTGGGGGATCAGGTGGGCGACGGGGGTTTTGCTGTCCAGGTATTCGCAGATCACCGGAGAATCATACAACCCGCTGCCATCGTCCAGCACCAGCGTGGGGACTTTGCCCAGTGGGTTGTAGGTCGGCACGGGGCAATCCGGGTCGGACAAGCTGGGCAGGATGACGATTTCACAGTCGATGCGTTTTTCGGCGAGCACCACGCGCACCTTGCGCGCGTAGGGGCTGCCTGCTGTGGCCAAAAGCTTCATAAGCACCATCAATGGATAATGAGACGATGCACATTATAATGCAGTCATGCTACCTGCCGCCGCCATCATCGACCAAAATGTCACCAACGCACTGGCCGAAGACATCGGCAGTGGCGATCTCACTGCGCAACTGGTCTCACCCACCGCACAAGCCCGTGCCCGCGTGATCAGCCGCGAAGCAGCCGTGCTATGCGGTATCCCATGGTTCGAAGCATGCTTCCGCAAGCTCGACCCGCAAGTCCAGATCGACTGGCAGGCGCGGGAAGGCGATCCCATCGTAGCCTGGCAGTCGTTGTGTGCCCTGCGCGGCAATGCGCGTGCGCTACTCACGGCCGAACGCACCGCACTCAATTTTCTGCAGACCTTGTCTGGAACGGCGACACTGGTCCGACGTTACGTGGATGCCATCGCCGGCACCGGGGCGGTGGTGATGGACACGCGCAAGACACTGCCGGGGCTGCGGTTGGCGCAGAAATACGCCGTCACCGTCGGCGGAGGTGCCAATCAGCGTATCGGCTTGTACGACGGCATCCTGATCAAGGAAAACCACATCGCCGCGGCGGGTGGCATCGCGCAGGCATTGGCCGCGGCAACAGCCTTGCATGCTGGTGTACCCATACAGATCGAGGTGGAAAACCTGGAGGATCTGGAACTGGCGTTGCAAGCCGGGGCGACGCTGATCCTGCTGGACAATTTTAGCCTGGAAGCGCTACGCCAGGCCGTCACCATAACGCGCGGTCGGGCGGTGCTGGAGGCTTCGGGTGGCATCACGCTGGAGAACATCCGTGCGGTGGCAGAAACGGGGGTGCAACGCATCTCCGTCGGCAGCCTGACCAAGGATGTCAAAGCCATAGACCTTTCGATGAGGTTCGAATCATGAACAAGGAAGCGATCGCGAGCACCAAGGCCAGTGAGCACAAGCTGACCATAGGCGAAGTGCTGCGCCTGTTGGTGCAAGACGGCATGGTCCCCAAGGAAGAAGCCGAGAAGCTGTACCAGGACTACAAACATGGTCGTTCCACCCTGCACCCGTTGGTCATTGTGGGCGAGCGCAAGTGGAAAAGCCTGAAACCACCGCACAAGGCGCTGACCACCGAATTCCTCACCGAATGGCTGGCTGGCAAGGTAGGCCTGCCCTATTTCCATATCGATCCGCTCAAGCTCAATTTCGGCGCCATCGCCAACGTGGTATCCAAAGCCTATGCCGACCGACTCAAGATCATGCCGGTGAAGGTGACAGGCAACGAAGTCACCATCGCCACGTCCGAGCCTTATCTGTCCGAATGGGTGCCCGAACTGGAACGCATGATCAACATCCGCATCGTGCGGGTGCTGGCTAACCCGGTGGAAATCAACCGCTATCTGCCGGAAGTCTACAGCCTGGCGCATTCGGTGCAGCTGGCGAGCGAGGCCAAGGCAGGGCAGGTGGTGGGTGTACAGAATTTCGAACAGCTGGTCGAGCTGGGCAAGAGCAAGAATCTGGATGCCAACGAACAGCACATCGTCAACATCGTGGACTGGCTGTTCCAATACGCCTTCGAGCAGCGGGCCAGCGACATCCATCTGGAACCGCGGCGCGAAATCGGTCTGGTGCGTTTCCGCATCGATGGTGTATTGCATCAGGTCTACCAGCTTCCGGCCTCCATCATGAATGCCATCACCAGTCGCATCAAGCTGCTGGGACGCATGGACATGGTGGAAAAGCGTCGCCCGCAGGATGGTCGCTTAAAGACGCTGTCCTTAGACGGTGAAGAAGTCGAATTGCGACTTTCCACCATGCCCACGGCCTTCGGTGAAAAGTTGGTGATGCGGATTTTCAACCCGGATATCCTGGTCAAGGACTTCACCGACCTGGGTTTCTCCAGGGAACACCGTGCCATGTGGGACCAGTGGGTGCGCCAGCCCAATGGCATCATCCTGGTGACTGGCCCCACGGGCTCAGGCAAGACCACTACGCTGTATTCCACGCTAAAGCAGCTCGCCACGCCAGAGGTCAATGTCTGCACGGTGGAAGACCCCATCGAAATGATAGAGCCAGCCTTCAACCAAATGCAGGTGCAGCACAACATCGGGCTAACCTTCGCTGACGGCATCCGTACCTTGTTGCGGCAGGATCCCGACATCATCATGGTGGGCGAAATCCGTGACCTGGAGACTGCCGAGATGGCCATCCAGGCCTCCTTGACCGGCCATCTCGTCATTTCCACCCTGCACACCAACGACGCGCCCTCCGCCATCACCCGTCTGCTCGATCTGGGAGTTCCCTATTACTTGATCAATGCAACCTTACTGGGAGTGCTGGCGCAACGCCTGGTACGCACCCTGTGTCCTCATTGCAAGACGCAGGGAGAAATCAGCGACCAAGTTTGGCAGGAACTGGTCACCCCCTGGAAGATGCCCAAGCCGGCATCGGTGAGTGCCGCCGTCGGCTGCCTGGAATGCCGCATGACCGGCTACCAGGGACGCACCGGCTTATATGAGATGCTGCCGGTATCCCCTACCCTGAAGAAATTCATCACCAAGGACGCCGACCTCGGTGCGATCAAGGCGCAGGCTTTCAAGGAAGGGTTGATCCCGTTGCGTCTCAACGGTGCGGAAAAGGTAGCAGCGGGGATGACCACCGTGGAAGAAGTGATGAAGGTGGCGCCTCCTCCACTGGACTGATGCATCTGTATCTGGCCATGTCAAGGGTGCCCTCAGCGATGCCCTGATTCTATCTTGGCTGCAGGCTCAGATGAGTGCGACCGACTTGACCTGAGCCCACACCGTGATTCCTGGTTCGATGTGCAAAGATGCGGCGGCACGTTTGGTCAGTCTGGCGATCAGGCTGGAGTCGCCTACTTTCACCCGGACTAGTGCAAGCCCGGGGTGCTCATCATCGGTGATGGCATCAACCACGCCTGCCAGCTGGTTTTGTATGCTGATGTCAGGATAGGGGCGGGTGGCCAGGCTGACATCTCGTGCAAGCACGCGCACACGCACCCGACGACCAATGGGGAGGTCGAGACGGCGTGCCCATAAACTTCCACCGGAAAACTGCAGTCGCATCAACTGCCAGGCTGGGTCGTGCTCCGCAACCGTGGCATCGAGCACCACCCCTGCGTCTTCCCCCAACCTGATCGGCAAATCCAGGCGTGCCATGACATCGACCAACGGCCCTTGCGCAACGAGACGTCCATTTTCCATCAAGACGATGTGATCAGCGAGCCTTGCGACTTCATCCGGGGCATGGCTGACATAGAGGATGGGAATATCCAGCTCATCACGCAGGCGTTCGAGATAAGGCAAAATTTCTTGTTTTCGTTTTAGATCGAGGGCCGCAAGTGGCTCATCCATCAGCAGAATTTGGGGATTGACCGCAAGCGCGCGGGCAATGCCAACCCGTTGGCGCTCACCGCCCGATAGACTATCGGGTTTGCGTTCCAACAGATGACCAATGCCAAGCAGCTCGATGGATTGTTGCAGTATGAAGCCATTTGCCTGCTTCGTGCGCCGTAAGCCATACTGCAGATTGCCGAGCACGGTCAAATGAGGAAATAGGCTGGCTTCCTGGAAGACATAGCCCAACGGGCGACGATACGTAGGGAGCCAAGTGTTTTCGCTTTGCCAGATTTGACCTTTGAAATTCAAAAAACCAGAGGCTACACGTTCCAGTCCCGCCAAGCAGCGCAGCAAGGTCGTCTTGCCCGACCCCGACGGGCCGAACAGCGCAGTAACTCCACTGCCCGGCAATTCGACATCCACATCCAATGAAAAGCCAGGCCAGACGGTCTTGAATCGGGCTACGATGTTTTGCAAATCATCCCCCTTTGGGTGGGGGGGGCCGCCAGGCATACAGTGCCAGCAGCACCAGAAACGAAAACACGAGCATCACGCCCGCAAGACGGTGGGCCTGGAGGTATTCCAGCGCCTCGACGTGGTCATAGATTTGTACGGAAACGACTCGAGTTTCTCCAGGAATGTTGCCACCGATCATCAAGATCACCCCGAATTCGCCTACGGTATGCGCGAATGTAAGCATGGTTGCCGATAAAAAACCTGGCATGGCAAGCGGCACGGCGACCGTGAAAAATGCATCGAGATGAGATGCTCGCAAGGTGGCTGCGACTTCTAGGGGGCGTTCGCCTATGGATTCAAAGGCGGTTTGGAGTGGCTGCACCATGAAAGGCAAGGAATAGAATACCGAGGCCACTACGAGCCCCCAGAAAGTAAAGGGTAGCGTCCCCATGCCCAGGGCTTGGGTCAGAATGCCTAGCGGTCCTTGTGGCCCCATGGCAAGCAGCAAATAGAATCCCAATACCGAGGGCGGCAATACCAAAGGCAGGGCCACGAGCGCACCAATCAGACCTTTCCAACGCGACCGCGTCCGGGCAAGCCACCACGCCAACGGCGTTCCGACGCCCAGGAGAATCAGGGTGACCGTTGTTGCCAGACGTAACGTAAGCCAAATCGTTTCAAGCTCGGTTTCGGTCAGTGCCACGTCCATTCAAACTTTGACGTCAGAAGTAGGTGCAAAAATGATGATGGCCATCCCCAGCATCGCCACCAATCCGCCCACGATATCCCAAACCGAGGGCCGTATCCCCTCTATCGCCCAAAGCCACAAAATGGCGACAAAGATGTAAGCGCCTCCATAGGCAGCATAGACTCGGCCCGCGGCAGCCGGATGCAAAGTGAGTAGCCAGGCAAACAGACCAAGACTCAAAGCCGCTGGTAGCAAGAGCCAGGCACTTCCTCCTTGTTTCAACCAGACATAAGGGAGATAACAGCCAAGGATTTCGGCGATAGCGGTCAGGATGAAAAGGGCGACGGTCTTGATTTCGAACATGTTAACCCACTGCTCGTCGCCAAGCGGTACTTGTCGCCATGCTTCGTTTTTCAACGTACGACATTTTCTCTTGGTCACCGAAAACCATTCTTGATCATTACAGCACGGGCGGCAGGTGTATCCATGAAGTCTGCGAAACGTCTTGCCAGAGGATTGCTTGCAGCGCGACGAGTGATCACGAAACCCTGCTCCAGGGGTCGATGCAGCACATCAGGAATCAAATAATAACCGCCTTGGCGGGCAAGTTCCGGGTTGATCGCCAAGGAGAGCGCGATAATGCCGACTTGCGCATTACCCGTTTGAACGAATTGGGCTGCCTGGGACACATTGTCCCCCATCACGAGTTTGGATTGAATCCGCTCCCAAAGGTTGACAGCCTTGAGGGCTTCTTCGGCCCGCTTCCCATAAGGAGCATGTTTGGGATTGGCGATCGCGATACGGCCGATGTGAGGACTGGCCAGACTCTCCAAGGTCATCTTGCTTGCATCCAAGCTCGCACTCCACAATACTATACGGCCTAACGCGTAGGGTCTCACTTCACCGACGGCATGGCCGGCTTTGACCAGTTCGCGCGGGTAGGCAATGTCCGCCGAGAAAAACAGATCATAAGGCGCCCCATGCCGGATCTGCATGTTGAATTTCCCAGAAGAGCCATAGATGACCTCGACTTCATCACTCCCATGAATTTGCCGGAAGGTCCGCACGATTTCGTCCATAGCGAATTTGAGGTCCGCTGCGGCTGCGATGGTAATTTTCTCTGCATGGGCGGCTTGCCCGAAGCCAAACATGAAAATCAATGCAAGCGCGTACAAGGATTTCATGGAGTTCGGGAAAATGACATGCATCATATTGAGGGAATCGGACACGGCTTTCGAAGTGGCATGCTAAGTCCGAACCACTGGAACACCCTGGCTTTTACGCAATGCCAAGGCATGAATGGCAATTGCATTGGTCCACGAAAAAACGCGCGCGACCGCAGCCTGCCAGGGCACCCATTCATAGCGTAGATGCTCATTTACCGCGAGTTTAACCGGTTGTGGCGCCGGAAGCTCCAGCCCGAACAAGTGCTCGACATTGTGGGTCACCCCAGTTGCATAGCGGTACCGCCAGTGCGGGTAGATTTCGTACGTGTTTCGCATCTGCCAGTCCGACAGATCATAGAGACGCGCATCCAAGCCCGTTTCCTCGCATACTTCACGAATCGCCGCATCGTGGGGAGATTCACCCACTTCCAGACTGCCCGTCACCGATTGCCAGAACCCGGGCATGTCCGCGCGTTCCAGCAATAGGATATGCAAGTCGGAAGTATGAATCAGCACGAGAACCGAAACTGGGGTTTTGTAGGACATCACTTTCGCACTTTACCAGAAGTAGGCGCCGGTGCACCGACTCCCTTGGCCATGGGGGGAGTTGACACGACCTCTGGCCAGCCGAGTTATTCCGAGATGTTTAGCTCTTGGATTTTACGGGTCAAGGTATTCCGTCCCATCCCCAACACGGCGGCGGCTTCGATGCGCCGTCCCCCCGTATGCTTCAATGCCTGGATGATGAGCGTCCGTTCGAATTTGCGAGTCAGTGTATCCAGAATCTCGGGTTCACCCCGCTCCAGCATGACCATCACCTGCTTTTCCAAAGCACTCAGCCAGTCAGTGGTGGCGGGCGCATGAAGCTCTGTATCCTGACGTAATTCGGGTGGCAAATCGGCAATGTCCACGTTCTGGCCGGGAGCCATGACCGTGAGCCAATGACAGACGTTTTCCAACTGGCGCACGTTCCCACCCCAATGTAGCGTGGAAAGATAACGCAGCGCCTGGGGCGAAAGCTGCTTGGGCTCGACCCCGAGTTCCTGCGCGCTCTTTTGTAGAAAATGGCGTGCCAGCAGCGGGATGTCTTCACGCCGATCACGCAGGGGCGGCAAACGCAGGCGAATCACGTTGAGTCGATGGAACAAATCCTCGCGAAACAGTCCTTGGCGTACCCGCTCTTCCAAATCCTGATGCGTGGCGGCAATGATACGCACATTGACCTTGATGGGCTGATGCCCCCCAACACGGTAAAACTGCCCATCACACAGCACGCGCAACAGCCGTGTCTGCAAATCGAACGGCATGTCACCGATCTCGTCGAGAAACAAACTACCGCCATCGGCCTGCTCGAAACGACCGCGCCGAGTCGCCTGTGCCCCTGTGAAGGCGCCGCGCTCGTGCCCGAACAGTTCGGATTCAAGCAAATCCTTCGGGATGGCAGCGGTGTTGATCGCGATGAAAGGTTTGTCGGCGCGAGGGCTATGACGGTGCAGCGCGCGCGCCACCAACTCCTTGCCAGTACCCGACTCACCATTGATCAACACCGTGGCATGCGAGCGAGACAGTCGCCCGATGGCACGAAACACTTCCTGCATGGCTGGCGCCTGGCCGATGATTTCCGGCACATCTTCCGCTGGCGGTGGACCGTCACTTTCACGTTCGCTTTCTTCGACTGCCCGTCGGATGATCTCCACTGCCTGATCGACGTCGAATGGCTTGGCCAGATATTCGAACGCCCCTCCCTGGAAGGCTGCGACTGCGCTCTCCAGATCGGAATAAGCGGTCATGATGATCACTGGCACATCCGGCAACCGCTGTTTGATTTGGCGTAGCAGGTCCAGCCCGGACCCACCGGGCATGCGGATATCGCTCACTATCACCTGAGGCTCGGAAGTCTCGAGTGCAGCCAGCGCTTCCGGTGCCGAGGAAAACGTCTTGAATGGCATCTCGGTTCGCGCCAGGGCTTTTTCGAAGACCCAGCGGATGGAACGGTCATCGTCGATGATCCAGACTGGTTTCATGATGGTTTCCCGTCATTGTGCTTTCGGTGAAGAATTGGACTTCAACGCACTGGTTTCGATTGGCAACAGAATGGTAAAGCACGTTCTTCCGGGTATGCTTTCGCATTCGATCATGCCATGATGCTGAGTAATGAAGTTTTGTGCCAATGTCAGGCCCAGACCAGTACCACCTTCGCGCCCCGACACCAGTGGATAGAAAATACGATCCCGGATCTCCTCTGGAATACCAGGACCGTTGTCGATGATCTGGAGCTTGATGGCGACCCGATAACGTTTTTTTGCCAGTATCACTTGCCGTTCGGCGCGGGTTCTGAAAACGAGCTCGCCCTGGCCATTCATGGCCTGCACTGCATTACGGGCGATGTTCAACACGGCCTGGATCAGTTTTTCCCGATCGCCGACCAGTTCTGGCAGACTGGTATCATAATCCCGACGGATGAGGATACCTTGCGAGGATTCCGCCAATATCAGACTGCGCACGCGTTCCAGCACTTCATGGATGTTGGTGAGCTCATACTTGGGCACGCGGTGCGGCGTCATCAGCCGATCCATCAGGGATTGTAACCGGTCAGCCTCCTTGATGATGACCTGGGTATATTCGCGCAGGGCGGGTTGTGCCAGTTCGTGCTCCAGCAACTGTGCAGCGCCCCGCAGCCCTCCCAGCGGGTTACGGATTTCATGCGCCAGATTGCGAAGCAACTCTGCATTCGCCTGCTGCTGAATCAGCATGCGTTCCTCGCGCGCAATCCGCAGCTGCTGATCCATCTGTTGAAACTCCAACAAAAGGCGCACCGGCAAACAATCGACGGGTGTAACCGTGCAAGTGACGGCCAGAGAATGTTGGCGCATGGTCGTCAGCGTGAATTCGTGCTCGCGATACGGGCTATTGCTTTTCACCGCCTCCATGACGGCGTGACACAGCGCATGCGCGCCCACGAAAATTTGGTGCAGCGCAAGGCCACGAATGTTGTGGTCACTGAGTGCGAACATCACTTCGGCTGCAGGATTGGCATACACCACTTGCTGCGCATCATCGAGCAGCAACACAGCCGTCGCGAGATGCTCGAGACCACAAAATGCGGCTGGAACCTGACTGACCATGGCCATCATCCTAGCAAAAGACGCGCCAGGATACGGCTTACTTGATGGAGGCGAGCTCCTTTTGCAACATCTGGATATTCTTTTCGTGCAGCTCGATGTTGTCTTGTAGCCGCTTCATCTTTTCTTCATATTTGGCCATGTTACGCATGATTTTTCCATCCGCCCTTCGATAGACCTCCGGGTTGGCTTCCTCTTCCGCGTATTCCTTTTTGGCCTGCTCCAGCGCCTTTTGTTCGGCGGCAAGTTCCTCCAACAGCACGCTTCTGCGGAGATCGTCGCGCTGTTTTTGGGTCACGGCATCGACCCGGGGGAAGTTGCTGGGTGTAGGCTGTGCCGAACGTGCGGTGGAACTGCTTCGAGCGTTACTGCCTGGTTTGCTGCCTGCATCAAACCCAAAACAAGTCAGCTTTTTGGCGTCTTTGAGCGGAATATTGGTATAAATAATGCGACCTTCTGCGTCCTGATACTTGCAGGTTTCCGCAAAGACGGCTGACGAGATGGCGAGCAGCGCCCCGATGAAAAGCAATTTTTTCATGACGTTCAGTGTAGTCGAGAACATCTTAGCCCACAACGCTTTTGCCCATGGCCAGGATGACAAAAAAAGGCGGGTCGCCCCGCCTTTTTTCTTGCCCAAAAGGTCAAACCGAATAGTACATTTCGAATTCGACCGGATGCGTAGTCATGCGGAAACGGGTGACTTCCTCCATCTTGAGTTCGATATAAGCATCTATCATGTCGTTGGAGAATACCCCGCCACGCGTCAAAAATTCGCGGTCTTTGTCCAAATGTTCGAGGGCTTGATCCAGGCTGGAGCACACCGTCGGGATTTTGGCATCTTCTTCCGGCGGTAGGTCATAGAGGTTCTTATCGGCCGGATCCCCCGGATGGATCTTGTTCTGCACACCATCCAGGCCGGCCATCATCATGGCCGCGAATGCGAGATAAGGATTCGCCCCCGGATCCGGGAAGCGCACTTCGATACGTCGCGCCTTGTCGGACTGCACATAGGGTACGCGAATGGAAGCGGAACGGTTGCGGGCGGAATAAGCCAGTTTCACCGGGGCTTCGAAGCCAGGCACCAAGCGCTTGTAAGAATTGGTGAGTGGGTTGGTAATGGCGTTCAGCGCTCGGGCATGCTTGATGATGCCACCGATGTAATAGAGGGCAAACTCGGAAAGTCCAGCGTACCCATTGCCCGCAAACAAGTTCTTGCCATCCTTCCAGATGGATTGGTGCACGTGCATGCCCGAACCATTGTCGCCCACGATGGGCTTGGGCATGAAAGTCGCGGTCTTGCCATACTGATGGGCCACGTTATGCACTGCATATTTGAGGATTTGGGTCCAGTCGGCCCGTTTGGTCAGAGCAGCAAACTTGGTACCGATTTCGCACTGACCGGCAGTCGCCACTTCGTGGTGATGGACTTCGACCGGCACCCCCATTTCTTCCAGCGCCAAACAAATGGCGGAACGCACGTCTTGATAAGAATCGACCGGAGGCACCGGGAAATAACCGCCTTTGACGGCGGGGCGGTGACCGATGTTGCCCCCCTCGAATTTTTCGCCGGACACCCATACCGCTTCCTCGGAGTGCACCTTGCACATGCTGCCGGACATGTCGACGTTCCACTGCACGGAGTCGAAAATGAAGAATTCTGGCTCAGGGCCGAAATAAGCGGTGTCTCCCAGCCCAGTGGACTTCAAATAGGCTTCCGCGCGCTTGGCAATGGAGCGTGGGCAACGGTCGTAGCCCGTCCCCGTCGAGGGCTCTACGACATCACACGTTAGCACCAAGGTGGGCTCGTCAAAAAACGGATCGATCCGGGCAGTATCAGGGTCTGGCATCAGCAGCATGTCAGAAGCCTGGATCCCTTTCCAGCCAGCGATGGAGGAGCCATCGAATGCATGGCCCTCGGTAAATTTGGACTCATCGAATGCCGCAATCGGCACGGAAACGTGCTGTTCTTTGCCACGGGTATCCGTAAAACGCAAATCAACGAAACGGATTTCGTTGTCGCGTATCATCTTCATCACATCGGCGACTGCCATTTGTTTCTCCTAAAAATGAAAATGCAGGTTGAAAATTCGACTGACGCGCTTGCAATGCACAAAGCATGCCATACCATGAACGACAAAAATTCATTGTCCCACAAATGGTTTGAAGATGCGAAATATCCTCTGTGCACCAGAATAGTGCACCGCATCTTCATATTGCACTTTTATGGTGCATAATGCCCGAAGTTTGGGAAAACACTTTATACTGTGAGTGATCATTCTTGCGAGAAGGAACTGGCATGGAATCACTCAACCAAATCTTGGCGCGAGCGCGAGAACGTGCGCAACAGCAAAACCTGAACTACACCGGCGCGTTGACGCCAACCGAGGCTTGGCAAGTGCTGCAACGCGCGCCCGCGGCCAAACTGGTGGATGTACGCAGCCATGCGGAACTCGACTTGGTCGGCCGTATTCCACACGCCATTCATATCGAATGGGCATTTTATCCGGGGTGGACACCCAATCCCGATTTTCTTGCGCAACTCAAAATGCAGGTCGATCCAGAATGCCTGGTCATGTTCATTTGCCGCAGTGGCGGGAGGTCCGACAAAGCCGCAAGCCTGGCCCACCAGGCCGGCTATACGGAAGCCTACAATGTGCTGGAGGGATTCGAAGGCGAAACCAACCACACCACCAAACAACGCGGGGACATCAACGGCTGGCGGGTTGCCGGCTTGCCCTGGACCAATGCCTGATCCGGCATGACGGACCGCTACGCCGTCTTCGGCAATCCCATCGCGCACAGTAAATCCCCCGCCATCCATGCGGCGTTTGCCCGCCAGACGGGAGAGGATTTGGTTTACGAGGCGATACTGGCCCCGCTGGACGGTTTTGCTACCAGCATACGTCATTTCATCGCTGAAGGCGGCCGAGGCGCCAATGTCACCGTCCCATTCAAAGAAGAAGCCTTCCGCCTCGCGACCCGCCTGACTGAGCGCGCCCAACGGGCGGGTGCCGTCAATACGCTGACATTCGAAGGACAAGAGATTGTGGGTGACAATACCGATGGCATCGGTTTGGTGCGCGACATTCGTGACAATCTGGGCTTTGCCCTACAGGGCAAACACATCCTGCTGATGGGTGCTGGCGGCGCGGCACGCGGCACGATCTCTCCTTTGCTGAGTGAATCTCCTGCCAGCTTGACGGTCGTGAATCGGACCCTCCAGAAAGCCGAAGCCTTGCGCGCGCATTTCGGAGAAATCACGGCTTGCAGCTACGAGGCGCTGGCCGGGCATGCCTATGACCTCGTCATCAATGCCACATCCAGCGGATTATCCGACACCCTACCTCCACTGCCTGACCACCTGTTTGCTGAAGGTGCATTGGCGTACGACATGATGTACGGCCGCATCACCCCTTTCATGAACTTCGCTCGAGAACACGGCGTCATGGTCGCGGACGGCCTCGGTATGCTGGTGGAACAGGCAGCAGAAGCTTTCTGGGTCTGGCGCGGCATCCGCCCACAAACCGCCCCCGTCATATCCATGCTGCGCGGATGAAGCGCTTCGTCTGGCGCGGGCTGCTCGTATTCCTCGCATTGG
>JANZZG010000070.1 GCA_026419515.1 Methylophilaceae bacterium | reverse complement strand
AATTGTGACGGAAGCATGACGAATTTCAGCGTGTCCTTAAGGCTTCCAGCAAGCTCTCCGGCACCGCACTGCCAAACCGGGCAAAGCCGTCGGCGATAGACTGGATGTTATCGAGGATGGCAAAATGCTGGAGGAGCAGCTGTAAAAGATGAAAAAAACCACCGACTTGACCTGCTGCGCGGTCGGATAGCGGCGTTGGGTGATTTTTGGGCTCCGGCCGCTGTGTTGCAGATTAATTCGCTACATTCACGCTAGCCCACGCTGCAACCAGGGGGCTCGCTCCTTCGCCTAATGCCTTGTGATGTCTCGGCCGCTGCACTCCGTGCGCGTAGCCACAGCTCGCGACGGTTTTTCAGGATTTTCTATGCGGCCGCAAGCGGAGAAAAGGGAGCCATTGCCATGGACAACGAGAGAATTTGGATTCAGATCGCTGCGGCGGTTTTGATGGGAATATTTTTCCTCCTCCACCATCTGGCCAGCGGCACATTGCAGACGGGAATCTATTTTTTCATTCCAGTCGCCTTGATCAGCTGGACGGGTGGTCTGTTGTGGGGCATCGCATTCTCACTACTGGCCACCGTGATGTTGATCGCCGTGGATTTCCACCATGGCGTGCCGATTTCCGCTTATATCAGCCTGTACCTGGATACGTTGGGCTATCTCGTCATGTTTCTCACCGTTGCATTTCTGTCCTCACGTCTCAGCGAAGCACGACGCTTGCTGCAACGCATCAGCCGGGAAGATTTCCTGACCGGCGCGATGAACCGCCTTGGCTTCTACGAAGTCCTCAACATGGAAATCCGCCGCCAGAACCGTTTCGGGCACCCCTATACCCTGGCTATCATCAGTTGTGACAATTTCAAGCAAATCAACGATACGCTCGGACACAACGAAGGCGATAGCTTACTCATCGCGGTGGCGAAAACGCTGGAGCGCAACACCCGTTCGACCGATTTCTATGCCCGTCTGGGCAGCGATGAGTTCGCACTGCTGTTTCCTCTGATTTTGCGTAATGAGGCCACCATCATTCTCGAAAAACTGAAAAGGAAACTGGAGGAGACCATGCGAGAACACCGTTGGGATGTCACTTTCAGCATCGGTGCGGTCGCCTTCGATAAATCCCCGACTTCCGTCGGGCATGCACTGGATCTGGTAGACAGTGTGGTACACGAAGCCAAACAATCCGGCAAAAACGGCATCAGACTGGCTAGCTACCCCGAGATGGAAACTCAGAACGGTAAGACATCTGCTCCATAACGGTCTCTGGCACCGACTGCCACCAACCCTATCTATGAGGTACGATCCCCAGAGGGACTCTCCTGCTTTACATCCCGTGGGAAAAGTTGCACCATTGGACCGATGCATTCGGAGTCCGCTTCATGTTCGAATCCGCAGAACTCGGTCATAAAATCGACAAGGAAACCTACAAAAAGGAAGTACCAGCCCTGCGTGAAGCCTTGCTGGATGCCCAGTACGATCTTGCCGAGACCAAAAGTTTTCCCGTCATCCTCTTGATTGGTGGCGTGGATGGGGCCGGAAAAGGTGAAACCGTCAACCTGCTAAACGAGTGGATGGACCCGCGCCACATGCACACCTATGCTTTCGGCCCCCCATCCGACGAAGAAGCGGAGCGTCCACACATGTGGCGCTACTGGCGCGCGCTCCCACCCAAGGGCCGAATCGGTATCTATTTCGGTTCTTGGTATACCGAGCCCATCATCCGGCGTGTCTACGGTCAGATCAAGAACGAAGGGCTGACCAAGATGCTGGACGAGATCGTGCGTTTCGAGAAGATGCTGACGGATGAAGGAGCCTTGATCCTCAAATTCTGGTTCCATCTCTCCAAGGAAAAGCAAAAAGAACGGCTCGACAAGCTGGAAAAGGACCCTCGGACCCGCTGGCGTGTCACCGAGCTGGATCGCAAACACCTCAAAATGTATGACGAATTTCGCACCATTTCGGAACATGTATTGCGCCAGACCAGTACTGCCGCAGCGCCCTGGGTGATCATCGAAGGCTATGATGCAAACTACCGCAACCTCACCGTTGGCCGTCAGATACTCGATGCCATTCGCAAACGGCTGGACGAACCCAAAGTCAAGCTCCAGGCACCGACAGCCCCTCCGCCTATCGCACCGGTCGACAACCTCCATATCCTGAGCACGCTGGATTTGTCCAAAAAAATCGACAAGAAGGATTATGAAAAAAAGCTAGAAACTTTACAGGGCAGGCTGAACTTACTGACGCGCGACCCCCGCTTCAAACAAATGTCGGTCATCTGTGTATTCGAAGGTTTCGATGCCGCCGGCAAGGGGGGGAGCATCCGCCGTATCACCCAAGCCATAGACGCCCGTCTATTCAGGGTGCATCCAATTGCCGCCCCCACCGAGGAAGAACGCGCTCAGCCTTATTTGTGGCGTTTTTGGCGTCATGTACCACGCCATGGCAGATTCACCATTTTCGACCGTTCCTGGTACGGCCGCGTGCTGGTGGAGCGCGTCGAGGGATTCTGCTCCGAATACGACTGGATGCGCGCCTATGGCGAGATCAACGATTTCGAAGAGCAACTCACACGCAAGAACGACATCGTGGTCAAGTTCTGGCTACACATCAGCAAAGACGAACAACTACGACGTTTCGAAGAACGCAAGAACACCCCTTTCAAACGCTTCAAGATCACGGAGGAAGACTGGCGTAATCGTGAAAAATGGGAGGCTTATGAAATCGCCGTATGCGACATGATCGATCGCACCAGCACGGACTATGCGCCCTGGACCATCGTGGAAGCCAATGACAAATATTATGCGCGCATCAAGGTTCTGAAGACGCTGTGCGAGCGCATCGAGGCGGCGCTCAAGCAAATTGAGCTCGAACGTTGATCAGTCCGATCGTTCCAGCCGAATATGGGTAGCCGCATCGGGGTCTCCCATCCAGAAATAGAAAAACTCGCGCACCACGGCAAGAAAAAGGTAACGCGTCTCTTTCATCGCAAAAAGCGGCAACAGCGATTCAACCACAGCACGGTAAGCCTTGCCGCTTTTGGTTTCGACGCCACGCAAATGGATCAAAAGCAATTTGACCAGTTTCGCACGAGTTTCGAGCACCGATTTGTCAGCCCCTTCCTCACGCAATGCGGCGACATAGGCCTTAAGCGGCCAAGTTTCCACCACACTGAATTTTTCGGTATCCAACCGCTTCCAGACTTCCTTGAGTTTGTCCTCGACTTGTGGAAGCGGAGGTGGCTCGACTTCGAACTCTCCTTCACTATGCAAAGCGGCGATGGCCTTCAAATCGCCCATCCAGAAGTAAAAATATTCTCGCGACACCATCAGAAAAAAAGGCCATTCAGCGCGATCCAGTTTTTCCAGGACGACATCGACCGCCTCACGATAATGCATCCCGCTGCTGGGGCGCCCAGCGAGCATGGGCAGCAACATGCTCAAAGATTCCCGTCGACGTGAAAGATTGGCCTCATCTGCCCCCTTGCTCCGTAACAGTCTGAGGTACGCCTCCAAGGCGTTCGTCTCACGCCATCCATCCGTCATGGCTGTGCCGCGGGTTGTGCCAGATTCAGCATGATGCGCATGGAGTGCTGCACCATGTCGTTGAACACGGGAAGGAAATAGGGCAACGACAAGGCGAGCACGATCAGGCCGACGGCAAGCGTTATCGGAAATCCCACCACGAAGATGTTGAGCTGCGGAGCTGCCCGAGTGAGGACGGCAAGCGCGACATTGGTCATCATAAGGGCGGCCAGAACCGGCAAGGCCAGCAACACACCCCAGGCAAAAATCTGACTTCCGGCAAGCGCCAAGGCTTTCCAGCCGTCAATTGCTACCGGCAAACCGACCGGCAGGGTATGGAAGCTTTCCACCAATGCCGCGATCATCACCAGATGTCCATTGATGGCGAGAAACAATAGCATTGCCATCACGCTCAAGAATTGCCCCAGTATGGGAATCTGGGCCGAATTCTGGGGATCGAAGAAAGTGGCGAATCCGAGCCCCATCTGTAACCCGACGATGTGTCCTGCCATTTCGACGGCGATGAAAGCAATCCGAACTGCCAACCCCATGCCATAACCGATCAATAGCTGCTGCACTAGTATCAGAAGTCCAGCCGGGGAAGCCGGTGCTACCTGGGGCATGGGGGGCAGCAACGGCGCCACCACCAGCGTGATCGCAAATGCCAAAGATATCTTGACGCTCGCCGGTATCCCACGCGCGCCCAGCAAAGGAGCTGCCGCCACGAGCGCCAGAATGCGGAAAAATGGCCAGAAAAACCCTGCCAGCCATGCATCCAATTGAGTGGAGGTCACCGTCAACATGAAAGTGTGCGTTTATCCAATCAACCCAGGGATGCCAATGAACAGGCGACGCATGTAATCCACCATGAGACCGAGCATCCAGGGCCCCGCTATTACCAGCACCACGACCAGCACCAGCAGTTTGGGGATGAAGGAGAGCGTCATTTCATTGATCTGCGTGGCCGCCTGAAACAGGCTGACCAGCAACCCCGTCACGAGTGCGGCACCCAGCATGGGCGCGGAAACCAGCACCCCGATCTCGAGGGCATGTTCGATGAGGGTCAACACGGTTTCTGGCGTCATCATGTGTAGAAACTCTGCACCAGGGAACCGATGATGAGACTCCAGCCATCCACCAGCACGAACAGCATCAGCTTGAACGGAAAAGAGATGGTGATCGGTGATAGCATCATCATCCCCATCGACATCAGCACACTGGCCACCACCAAGTCGATGATGAGGAAAGGAATGAAAATCACGAACCCGATCTGGAAGGCGGTCTTGAGTTCCGAGATCACATAGGCCGGCACCAGGATTTTCAGCGGCACGGCTTCGGGGCCATCCAGCGGCGGACTTTTCGAAATCTTGACGAACAGTGCCAGGTCATCCTTGCGCGTCTGGCGCAGCATGAACTCCTTGAGGGGTTCCGCACCTTTTTCGAGCGCCTGGACCAGATTGATCTTGTCGGCGGCATAAGGCTGATAGGCTTCGACGTAAATCTTGTCGAACACCGGGGACATGACGAAAAAGGTCAAAAACAGGGAGAGCCCGATCAACACCTGATTGGGTGGCGACTGCATGGTACCGATGGCCTGGCGCAACAGGGCCAGTACGATCACGATACGGGTAAAGGCCGTCATCATCAGCAACACGGCCGGAAGGAAGGTCAGCGCCGTGAGCAGAATCAGCGTCTGCAGCGACAACGAATAGCTGGTAGCCCCTCCCGGACCCGGCGTACTGGTGAAAGCAGGAATGCCCTGTTCGGCCAAGGCGAACGCAGGCAGCAGCAGGGCGGCCAGCAATCCTGATTGTAGACGGCGTTTCACTTGCCCTCCTTGCGCGCGGCCAGTATTTCCTTGAACTTGCTCACCATGGGAGGGGTAATCGAGGACTGAGCCGGGTGATCCGGCTGGGCAGGCCGCGGCATCTCATGCAGTCGGGTCACACTGCCTGGCGCCACACCGAGCACCAGTCGCGTTTCACCCACGTCCACCAGCACCACACGTTCCTTGGGCCCCACCGCGACTGCAGCCACCACCCGCAGGTCACCACGGCCCGCCACCTGCCCTGGTGCGAGCCGGCGCAACAGCCAGGCGGTGGCGGCGATGAGTGCCAGTACCAAGCCAAGCCCCAACAACATCTGTAAGGAACTCACCCAAGGTGAAACCACCGGCTGCGCCCGATCCGTCGCCCAAGCCTCGGTGAGCGGGAACAGAAGTGGTGCGGTCGTGGCTGCTACGCGTGCCCCCCAGGTCAAAATGGGGATCATCTGAGTTTTTTCAGTCGTTCGGATGGGGTAATGATGTCGGTGAGGCGAATGCCAAACTTCTCGTTGACCACGACGACTTCACCTTGTGCCACCAGGCATCCGTTGACGAACACGTCGAGGGGCTCCCCTGCCATTTCATTGAGCTCGACCACCGATCCTTGGGCCAATTGAAGTAACTGGCGGATCGGCATACGGGTACGCCCCAGTTCCACCGTCATCTGGACCGGGATATCCATCACCAGCTCAAGATTTTTGGCAGCTTCCGGAGGAATGATCCCGGGATCGGGCGTAATGTTGTTGAATACTGCGGCAGAAGCCGACGCCGCAGGCCGGGCCTGCGCCTCGGCAGCGGCCTGCTCAGCCATGGCGGCCGCCCAGTCATCCGCAGTGAACTGTTCGTTCTCTCCCGTGCTGGGGTCTTCCGGAACCGCGTTTGCTTCGTCTTCGGCCATCTGACTAACCCATTACACCATAGTTTCCGCAGCCAGAATCTTCCGCAGTCAGAAAGCGCCTGACTTTGAGTGCATACTGACCGTTATACACCCCATAATTGCATTCTAGGACTGGTACGCCTTCTACAAAGGCCGTAATGGAATCCTGAAGATCGAGCGCAATCACGTCTCCCACCTTCATGTTGAGCAACTCCCGAACCGTCAACTCCACCTGACTTAAGTTCGCCACCAGCTTGACCTCCGTCTGCTGCACCTGTTTGGTGAGAAAGCTAACCCAACGTTCGTCCAGCTCCATGCGATCGCCCTGCATTCCTTCATAGAGCAGGTCGCGAATCGGCTCAATCATAGCATAGGGCAGACAGACGTGAAAATCGCCGCCCGCCGAGCCGATCTCGATGTTGAAGGTGGTGGTGACGACCACTTCGCTGGGTGTAGCGATGTTGGCAAACTGGGTGTTCATCTCCGAACGGATATATTCGAACTCGACCGGATAGACGGGCTCCCAGGCTTTTTTCAGCTCCTCCATGGCCACTCGGAGTAGATTCTGGATGATGCGCTGCTCGGTCGGCGTGAAGTCTCGTCCCTCGACCCGCATGTGGAATCGGCCATCCCCCCCAAACAAATTATCCACCACCAGGAAAACCAGATTGGGGTCGAAAATCAATAACGCCGTCCCGCGCAAAGGATGAATGTGCACCATGTTGAGATTGGTCGGCACGACCAGGTTGCGCACGAACTCCGCGTATTTCATCAGCCTGACCGGCCCTATGGAGATTTCTGCGGTGCGACGGGTGAAATTGAATAGTCCTATCCTGAAATTACGTGCAAAGCGCTCATTGATGACCTCCATGGTGGGCATGCGCCCACGTACGATCTTATCCTGACTCGCCAGGTTGTACGGCTTGGGACTCCCATCATCCTCGGCCGCATCCTCTTCGACTTCAGGTTCTCCGCTGACGCCCCTCAGCAGGGCATCCACTTCTTCCTGTGACAGAATATCGTCAGCCATACCAGGCCTTACCGTTCACTGCACGATGAAGGAATCCGGCAGCAGTACTTCCTTGACACCCTTGCTCGGGGACTTGATTTCCAGCGCATCATTGATCACGGATCGCAACTCCTCCTTGAGCTTGAGATCGCTCCCAGGTTGCTGCATTTCGCTCATGGATTTACTTCGCAGCGTGCTGTTGATGCGATCACGAATTTTGGACTTTTTCTCGTCTATGGCCTTGGCCACTTCAGCGTCATAGACTTCCAGCTCGATCTTGGGGACTTGCAGATAATGGTTCGATCCATCATCGGAGCGCAAATTGACCGTAAATTTTTCCTCAAAGGGCACCACGACGGTTTTGACCTTTTTGGATTCTGCGGACACCTCATCGTCTTTACTGTGCTTCTTGCCCCCCCCCAACAGCATCACGGCCGCCCCCCCAGCGACGGCTAGCAAGACGACCACCACGATGATGATGATCAGCATTTTTTTCGACTTCGGGGCTGGAGCTTCCTGGTCACCAGATTTTTGTTCAGCCATAGCATTACTCCATTCAAATCCGATCCGCTCGTGCTGAGCGGACACTTTTAGCCAAGTGTTATCGTTTATAAACCCAATTCATATAAAAAACAAGTGGTTTGCTCATGTTTTTTATGCGATTTATCAGGTAGTGTCGTCATAAAAACAACAAACCATCCACCCGGGGATGCACAGGATAAGTCTAACAATTTGATTTTAAAAAGAAAAGCGCCACCAAGGCGCTCATTTTAAGTCAGACGAGAAAAAGCTCAAGCAAACAGGTCAACCAGGCCGCGCATAAGTGGGCGCTGGTGCGGTGTCACCGTGTCGTTTACCGAACCATACTCCACCAAGCTCGTGGTTGACGCCAACGACCAACCAGACCCATCATCGGAAGCGGAATGCTGTGAAGGAGGTTGCTGAGTGAAAGAACCCAAGCCCACGGAAACATTGCCTATCGATATTCCCACATCACCCAACATTTCGCGCAATCTCGGTGCCGCCGCCTCGATCGCATCACGTACCGTTGGGTGAGGCGTCATGAAAGCCAGGTTGGCCTGGCCCTCCGTCACTTGGATACGCACTTCCAGTGGGCCTAAAGCAGGTGGGTTGAGATGGATTTCGGCACCACGCACCTGATTGTTGAGTACCCAAATGACTTTGTCACCGAGCCCCGTCCCCCAGCTCTCCGAACCCACGAGTGGAACTATCTTGAGTTCATGAGAGACGACGACCGACCCCGTCACACTGGGCGCAGAGATACTGGACGCTGCCGAAAATCCCTGGACCATGCCTTGCGTCCCTGCTTCCGAAACAAGAGAACCCTGTCCCGATGAAGCGTTCGGCGTCATGCCGGAAGATTCGAAGCGCGGATGGTGCTGCGCTTCCTCCACTACGGCAAATTTCGCCTCTCTAGTCGAACGCAGCGGCAATTCCTTGCCACCCACCGGTGACTGGAGCTCTGCCGATGGCAATGCATAAGAAGAGGCAAGCGAGCCATCGTGGAGGTTTTGCGGTGCAGGGAACAACCCCGTATGCAAGGGCAACAACAACACGGCATTGCCTCCCATGAGCTGGGTAGGGTCCGTATCCACTGCGATTGCTTGGTCGTCAATAGCGACCGACTGGGACATCGTTGCAGCATGAGTGGCGTCATCCGAAAACAGCGACATAGCCACCTGCTGGGCCAGCAAGTCAGCAAAATCCAGATTTCCTGCCGTTGCTGGCGGATGGGTCCCTTCTGCCTCGATTACGGAATCCGTAGCGAGGACCGTTCCCCCATGAGGAGGTGAAAGTAAGATTGGGGCCATTCGTGATGCATCGAAAAAAACGTCATCCTGACCAAAGCAAATGGCGTGCCACTCTATTGAGGGGGGTCGAAAGGATCCCTTGCACGCGAACACGCAATGCGTTGTGCGGACTCGTCCTGGACACGCTGTTCGCGTTTATTTTCGGCGTGCTGCAATTGACGGATGTGGCGCTCTCGTAGGATATGGTAAGCCTTGATCTCGCGCTCACGTTCCATCCAGAGACGTTTAGTCGTCTCCCAGCGCTGACGGTAGCGTTCCACTTCTTCAACCTGGGCACGAATGGCAAGCTCGAGCTTGGCTATGAAACGCTGAAAATCACGCATCACATTCACCGACACCCCATCACACACATTGTCATTCAGGCGCGATCGGTACTCGGCCAGGTATGACTTGAGCTGTTGTAACTTGTGCTCCGCTTCCGCCCATTGCTGGCGTAGACGCTGTAGCTCTTGCGCTACCAGCCGGCTACGCTCTTCGGCCAATTCAATCAGCGGCTGCAATCGAAATCCATCCATTGTTCGCCGTTATCGCACGTTCTATATCTACTACGCTGCCAATTCATGTCGTGATTCCAGCAGAGCCACCAGTTGGGCATGGCTTTCATGCACATCGACCCGTTCATCCATACCTTGGCGCAAAAAGTGTTCCAATGCAGGATACATGGCTATCGCCTCGTCGATTTCCGGGTCACTACCACGCACGTAGGCGCCCACATTGATCAAGTCCCGACTCCGCTGATAACGGGAATACAGCCGCTTGAAACGACGCACCCGATCGAATTCGTCAGACGAGAGCAACGCAGGCATGGCACGACTGATGGAAGCCTCGATGTCAACTGCCGGGTAGTGGCCGGCATCCGCCAGCTGGCGCGAGAGTACAATATGGCCATCCAGGATGGCACGTGCAGCATCCGCAATGGGATCCATCTGATCATCCCCTTCCGCCAGCACGGTATAGAAGGCAGTAATCGAGCCACCGCCTTCCATGCCGTTGCCGGCGCGTTCCACCAGTTGTGGCAGCTTGGCGAACACGGAAGGGGGGTAACCCCGCGTGGCAGGTGGCTCACCCACCGCCAGAGCGATCTCGCGCTGCGCCTGGGCAAAACGGGTCAACGAATCCATGATCAGCAGCACGTTCTTGCCCTGGTCGCGGAAATATTCCGCTATGGCCGTGGCATAGGCCGCTCCATGCAAACGGGACAAAGGCGGGGTGTCTGCCGGAGCAGCCACCACCACGGAACGTGCCATCCCCTCCTCGCCCAGGATTTGTTCGATGAACTCCTTGACCTCACGTCCCCGCTCGCCGATCAGGCCGACCACATTGATGTCGGCGCTGGTGTAACGTGCCATCATCCCCAGCAACACGCTCTTGCCCACCCCAGAGCCGGCGAATAGCCCCATGCGCTGGCCACGGCCGACTGGTAGCAGTGCATTGATCGAACGCACGCCGACATCCAAAATCTGGGTGATGGGGGCGCGATTCAGGGGGTTGATCGGCCGGCTATACAGTGGAACGCGCTCGGCCAGACGCAGCGGCCCCAGCTGGTCAAGCGGACGACCCGTCCCATCGACTACGCGGCCCAGCAGCTCGGGGCCGACGGGCACCTGTTTGACATGGTCTTCGCTACGCCGACGCAACAGATGGACGGGATGACCGGGTTGAGGGGGCGGTGGCGTAGATTCCAGCACCACCACACGTGTGCCTGGATGTATCCCATATACGTCGGTGGCAGGCATCAACAACAGACGGTCTCCAGAAAAGCCCACCACTTCTGCATCCAGCATCTGGCCATCGGGAAGCATCACCCCACATACACTTCCTACCGGCGCTTTGACCCCCACAGCTTCCATGACCAATCCAGTCACTCGCGTCAGGCGTCCACTCACCCCCCAGGGAGTGACCCGCAGCAGTGCCTCTCTGGATTCGCCGATCAAGTTGCGGCAATTTTCTAAGAAGGGGTTGATATCTCGTCCTCCAACCAAGCGTTATCTTGCCCCAAGGCGCTGGCAATTCGCTGCCAACGGCTCGGCAAAGTCGCATCCAATTCCGAGGTGGCCGTTTCGATCCGGCACCCCCCCCGCGCAACGCGCCCGTCTTCGATCAGCTTCCATCCCGCGTGCGGCAATTCAGACTCGAGCATCCGGCGGACCAATTCCACATCCTCTGGATGCAAATGCAAGTGGGGGTGCTGCGCATGTTGCGGCAAGCTTTCCATGGCACTGCGCACGACCGGCAGCAGCAATTCTGGCTTGACTTTGAGTGCCTGACGCAACATTTGTTTGGCGATATCGAGTGCGAGGGCGAGCAGATCCTGGGCCAGTTCCTGCTCGAATCGCTGCGATGCTTCCGCCAGCGCATCCGCAAGCTGGCGCAGGTGTTCTGCCTCGTCTCTGGCCTGCGCCAGTCCTTCCTGGTAGCCGACCGCCCAACCTTCAGCGCGGCCCGCCTCATACCCTTCCAGCTGGGCATCCCGCCGCAACTGCTCCAGCTCCTCGGCAGTCGGGGGTCGTATTTTGTCGGGAGGCGTGACCTCGATATCCTGCGGCACCCACGGCTGCACCTCCACCAAATCTTCCCCTGGAATGAAATTACGAGCCATTTATTCTCACCCCCAGGGTCGGCTCATACGAAAGTCTCCTCGCCCTTGCCCCCCAGCACGATCTGGCCCTCATCGGCAAGGCGGCGGACGATCTTGAGAATTTCCTTCTGCTCTGCCTCCACTTCGGAAAGCCGCACCGGTCCCTTGGCTTCGAGATCGTCCCGCAGCATTTCAGCGGCACGTTGAGACATGTTTTTAAAAATTTTCTCACGCAGTTCCGGCGTCGCCCCCTTGAGCGCGACAATCAAGGATTCGGACTGGATTTCACGCAACAATAGCTGAATCCCACGATCGTCGATCTTGATGATGTCTTCGAAAACAAACATTTCGTCTTGAATTTTTTGCGCGAGCTCGGCATCGAATTCCTTGATGCTATTGATGACGCCACTTTCTATGGCGCCCCCCATGTAATTGAGGATCTCCGCCGCAACCTTGGTACCCCCCATGGCAGTTTTCTTGATGTGGTCGCCGCCCGACAACAGCTTGGTCAACACGTCATTCAGCTCGCGTAAGGCATGGGGCTGAATGCCATCCAAAGTCGCAATGCGTAGCATTACGTCGTTGCGCAATCTTTCAGGAAACTTACTGAGAATTTCGCTGGCTTGATCGTACTCTAGATGAACCAAAATGGTCGCAATGATCTGCGGATGCTCGTTTTTGATCAGTTCGGCCACTGAAGCCGCATCCATCCATTTGAGGCTTTCGATGCCACTGGTATCCCCCCCATGCAAAATGCGTTCGATCAAGTTGGCCGCCTTGTCGTCCCCCAGTGCCTTGGTCAGCACGGAGCGAATGTAACTATCGGCAGCCATTCCCAGTGTGGTTCGCTGCTCGGTTTCGCTACGAAATTCACGCAAGGTTTTTTCGATTTCCTCATGCGTGACATTCGATAGCGATGCCATGGCCGCCCCGATTTTTTGCACTTCCTTGGGGCCCAAATACTTGAGCACTTCGGCAGCCTCTTCCTCGCCGATACTCATGAGCAAGATAGCACTTTTGCGAACACCCTCCTCACTCATTATCGGCTTACCCAATCCTTGACGACATTGGCCACGATCTTAGGATCCTGTCGAGCAGTCTCCCTCACCATCTGCATGTCTTCCTCATAACTATGTCGCTTCGATCCCCCGATCATCACTACGTCTGCCTCCCCCACCGACCCCTCTTTCATGGCTTCGCCATGGGTCCCCAGCACGACCTGGTGCGCACCAGCCGCTTCCGCCAGTTCACTCAAAGCTGGACGGACCACGCCCGCCACGAGATACCAGAGAATCCCGGCGATCACCAGAAATTTCAGAATATCCTTGGCCATCGCCACCATGGAGGGATCTTTCCATATCGGCTGGGCCGCCGCGGGCTCTTCTTCATGGACACTGAAGGGGGCATTGACTACATTCAGGGTGTCACCCCGTGCTTGGTTGAACCCCATGGCCTCACGGGCCAAATTGTAGAGTTGGGTCAATTCTTCCTTGGTCAGAGCACGGTAAGTGACTTTGCCTTTCTTGTCCTTGTCCGCCTTGTGATTTACCACCACCGCCACAGAAAGCCGCTTGATGGAGCCCACTGGGTTACGCACATGGCTAATGGTTCTGTCGAGTTCATAATTGGTGGTAACTTCTTTGTGCATACTTCCACCCGTCACCCCGGTCGTCGCCACAGTCGTCCCCGCGCGACCAGTGGGTGCATTGAGCGGTGCGGTAGCCGCGCCTGGCGGTTGGTTGGAAAGCGCACCAGGAACGCCCGCCGCACCCATTCCCCCATCGCCCGTCGTTTCGGTAATCTGAGAACTGCGCACCGCGGCCGTTTCAGCGGTAGGGTTGGGCTTGTAGGTTTCGGCAGTTTGCTCCACCACCGCGAAATCCAGCTCCGCAGATACCTGGACCTTCACATTACGAGGCCCCGTAATCGCACCCAAGATGTCTTCGATGCGCCGAATGTACGCCTGCTCTACCTCCTGCCGGTATTCGAGCTGGCTGGAATCAAGGCCCGTCACATTCTGTCGAGCGGGCGATGTCAATAGATTGCCATTTTGATCGATGATGGTGACATTGGAAGCCGGCATGTCTGGCACACTGCTCGCTACCAAGTGAACGATTCCACTGATCTGTGCCTTTTCCAAAGCCCGCCCTGGGTAGAGGTTGATCAAAATAGAGGCCGACGGCTTCTGCTGTTCCCGCACGAACACCGTTTCCTTGGGGATAGCCAGATGCACGCGGGCCCCCTGCACGGCTGAAATCGCCTCGATGGTCCGAGTGATCTCCCCTTCCAGCGCACGCTGATAGGCCACGTTTTCCTGGAACTGGGTGGCCCCGATCTTCATGTTGTCCATCAGATCGAAGCCCACCGCGCCCCCCTTGGGCAACCCCTGGGATGCCAGCTTGAGGCGTGCTTCGTAGACCAAGTTGGACGGCACCAGGATGGCTCCGCCGCCTTCGGCCATCTTGTATGGAATATTCAGCTTTTGCAGAGATTCGATGACTGCGCCGCCATCCCGATCGGACAAATTGCTGTACAAAATTCGGTAATCGGGCGTCTGAATCCAAATCCAGGAACCGACGATGACGGCAACGATGGCCGCCAATGCCACCATCAAGCTGACTTTGCGCCCGGCAGGAAGGTTGTTGAAACCATGAATCAGTGCAGTCAGAGATTGTCCCGTTGCTTCAGCCATGGCTCTTCGTATGCTCTAGCGCAATTTTCTTATTGTAATGGAAATACACATGCAATGTGGGGCAGCAGGAGAAATTCGGACATGAAAAAGCGGGCCCGCTTTCGCGTAGCCCGCTTGGTGACGCAACCCGTGTAGTGCAATCAGTCGCGCTCGCCCAACAGCGCCATCAGAAGCTGCAACAGATTGACGAACAAATTGTAAATGTCGAGATAGAGGGCCAACGTGGCCATCACGTAATTGGTCTCGCCTCCGAGCACAATGCGACTGACGTCGAACAAAATGAATCCCGAAAAAATCAAAACCGCAACGGCAGCAATGGTCACCGTCAAAAGCGGCAACTGGAAGAAAATGTTGGCCAACGAGGCGATGATCAACAAAATCAGGCCGACCAGCAGAAAATTCCCCATGAAGCCAAAATCTTTCTTGCTCGCGGTGGCAATGCCCGCCAAGGCCATGAAGATGACGGCAGTCCCCCCAGCTGCAAGACCGACGATCTGGGCCCCGTTCTTCAAATGCAGAACCGCCTGCAGCACCGGGCCCAACATGAGGCCCATGAAGCCCGTCAATACCAACAACAAAGCCACCCCTACCGCAGAGTTGCGGTTGGCCTGTATCCCCATGAACAGGCCGAACATCACTGCCAACATGCCAAGTGCTGCAATGAAAGGATGCTCCGCCATGAACGTGAAATTCATATTCATGCCGGCCACCGCCCCTATTACCGTCGGCAGCAAGGACAAGCCCAGCATCATGTAGGTATTGCGCAACACCTTGTTGGCGTTGAAAGCAATCGTACTGGCAGACGTATTCAGTTGAACATGAGGTTGCATGGTGATGAACCCTTCCCTGCTAAAAACACATAGAATTTGACGGACGAAGCATGCACAAGTTCACGCCCCAACCCACCCGCGCAATTACATGTTGGAGACGCTGAAGTAGCTTTGCGACGCCACCCGCGCAGTATAGGATGCGCCTTGAGGCTGAACTTGTACCGGCGGGGGGCTGGCTTCACGAGGCGGTACGCTACGCCCTTCTGCCGAACGGCTTACCACGGATTGACGCGTGGTGTCAGACATGGATGCCTCCGCAGGACGTGCTGGTGCAGCCTGCACATCCCGAGCCGTTGCTTGGTCGCCACGCGCCGCCTGTTCCCGGCCATCTCGACTCAGACTGACTTCCGTCGCCGTCGCCCGAGGCTGCGGCACTGGAGGTGCAGCTTGCCGGTTTTGTTGCATGGCCACCTGCAATTGAGCGTTGTTATAGGCACTAATGACGGCCGAATTGAGCTGTGCGCCGCTGATATCCATGACTCTCTCCCTAACTGGGCTATACACGCATTGCCCAATATACTGCGTGAGCCGCGTAAAATCAAGGGCATCGACATTTTTCAGTCCAACGGCAGATTCCCTTCCACGATACCGATGGTAGCCACTCGGTGCATCGCCTTGATGAATTCTGCATCCTCGTGCAAAGCGGTCAGGGTAGGGGCATGCGGCCGCCCATGCATGCGCGCAAGACGCGCCATGCTGAGCGCAGACATGCGCCATTGCAAGGTTCCCAGCAATTCGTCCGCCAGATCGGGCCGGTTGCATACCAGCACCATGTCACAGCCCGCATGCAGCGCAGCCAGCGCGCGATCCGTCACTCCCCCCGCCACGGTCGCCCCTTCCATCGCCAGGTCGTCGCTGAAAATCACACCCTGGAAGCCCAGCTGCCCACGCAATACCTGTTGCAGCCAAACCGGAGAAAAACCCGCCGGGCGTGTATCCACCTTCGGGTAGATCACGTGGGCCGGCATCAAGGCATGCAAGCCAAAGCCGATCATGCGCCGGAACGGTTGCAAGTCTTCTTCCTCGATTTGGTCAAAAGTACGCTTGTCCACCGGGATTTCGGTGTGAGAGTCAGCCGTGACATAACCGTGCCCCGGAAAATGCTTGCCCACCGCTGCCATGCCACCACGCTTGAGTCCCATCATGAGGGCATGGGCCAGGTCCACGATGGCCTCCGGCCTACGGTGAAAGGCACGGTCACCGACTACGGTGCTGTTTCCGAAATCGATGTCCAATACTGGCGTAAAGCTCAAATCGACCCCATGTGCACGCAACTCCGCCGCCAGCACCCAGCCAGTCTGCTCCGCCAGTGACTTGGCACGCTTGGGATTGTGGTCCCAGATATGTCCCAGCTCACGCATCGCCGGGATACGCGTGAAGCCCTCCCGAAAGCGCTGGACCCGGCCGCCTTCGTGATCCACGGCGATCAGCAGAGGCGGCTGGCGCACTCGATGAATGGCCATGGTCAACGCCCCCAACTGCGCCGGCGAGATATAATTACGCTGGAACAGGATGACACCGCCCACCAAGGGGTGCTGCAGACGACGAATATCGTCTGCACTCAGCTCGGTTCCCTCGATATCCAGCATGACAGGGCCCAATGACATTCCATCCTCACTTTTTTCGTTATGGGAAACTGCACAAGTGTATCCCCTGGCATGTCCATCGCCAACAGCGCGAAAACGAGCGCGTCTGACACGCAGCATGCCCAGCCAGCATACGGCGTGGGGCCACGACAACGTTCCGGGATAGCGTACCCAGCAAGCCGCGCCGAGCTGCGTAGCGCGCTTGACGGAAGGATGATGAGGTAAGGAGGGCTGCAAAGCCGAACGGCGCTCGGCTGCTGACTCAGGTACGAAGCATGCGGCGCAGGAGAACACACCGCATGGCCCGCTCAGACTTACGTCCGGTCGGCCCCCGCATGCAGGGCTTCAGTAATCGGCTGGGTGCCCGGTCGCATACCCTGCCGGAAGGTCGCTCTGGTATTCCCCGCAATCCTTGCAGTAATGGTCATTCATGGTGGCACAGAAAAGCAGGTTGGTGCTACTGCAGTAACGGCAAACCAGCATCGTCATCCCGGAAGATGCTTTGACGCGCGCCTCATGATAGGCCGTCGCGACTTTTGCACTCCCCAATCCGTACTTGTTATCCATGGGCCCTCCACAGCTAGACCAAGCGAGAAACGGATCTTCTGGCGAATACTATAACAAATTCCGTTGGAAATGCACCCGCAATCGCAAAACGGAATCCGGCTTTTCAAACCTCCTCGCGCGCTGCCCTCTTGCGCTCGTGCTCCTGCAGGTGGCGCTTGCGGATGCGAATGGACTGGGGAGTGATTTCCACCAGCTCGTCGTCGTCGATGAACTCCACCGCGTATTCCAGCGTCAGCTTGATCGGCGGCGTGAGTCGCACTGCCTCGTCGCTGCCGGATGCCCGCACGTTGGTCAGTTTCTTGCCCTTGATGGGATTGACGATGAGGTCGTTCTCGCGGCTGTGGATACCGATGATCATGCCTTCGTACAATTTGTCGCCGGGGCTGACGAACATACGGCCGCGCTCTTCCAGGTTCCACAACGCATAGGCCACTGCCTCGCCATGTTCCTGCGAGATCAGTACGCCATTGCGGCGGCCGGGAATGTCGGCCTTGACCGGCGCATACTCGTCGAAAATGTGCGCCATCAGGCCGGTGCCGCGCGTGAGCGTCAGGAATTCGCTCTGGAAACCGATCAGCCCGCGCGCCGGGATACGGTATTCCAGCCGGGTACGGCCATTGCCGTCGGACGCCATGTTGGTGAGCTCGCCGCGGCGGCGGCCGAGTTCCTCCATCACTGCGCCCTGGTGCGCATCCTCGACATCCACGGTGAGGATTTCATACGGCTCGCATTTCTCGCCATCGATCTCCCTGAACACCACGCGCGGCTTGCCTACGGCCAGTTCATAGCCCTCGCGCCGCATGTTTTCCAGCAGAATCGTCAGGTGCAGCTCGCCGCGGCCGGAGACGCGGAACACGTCCGTGTCCGCGGTGTCCTCCACGCGCAGCGCGACGTTGGTAAGCAATTCTTTGTGCAGGCGGTCGCGGATCTGGCGGCTGGTGACAAACTTGCCCTCGGTTCCGGCGAGCGGTGAAGTATTGACCATGAAGTCCATGGTCAGGGTCGGCTCGTCCACCTGCAACGAGGGCAAACCGACGGGATGATCCCGGTCGGCGACCGTCACGCCGATGCCGATGTCCTCCAGACCGGAAATGATCACGATATCGCCGGCTTCGGCCTCCTCCACCGGGACACGTTCCAGCCCGCGGAAGCCGAGCACCTGGTTGATACGGCCTTGGGCAACCTGCTCATCGCCTTTCATCACCGCCACTCCCTGGCCGGGCTTGATGCGCCCGTTGCGGATGCGCCCGACGCCCAGGCGGCCGGTATAGCTCGAGTAATCGAGCGCGGCGATCTGCAGCTGTAAAGGCGCATCAGGGTCGCCCTTGGGCGGCTCGACGTGGGCGAGGATGGTCTCGAACAGCGGCCGCATGGTGCTGGACGGCTGTTTCAGATCCAGCGTGGCGTAGCCATTGAGCGCGGATGCGTACACCACCGGGAAATCCAGCTGTTCGTCGCTGGCACCGAGATTGGCAAAGAGGTCGAAGGTCTGGTTGATCACCCAGTCACAGCGCGCGCCGGGACGGTCCACCTTGTTGATCACCACGATGGGATTGAGGCCCAGCGCCAGCGCCTTTTTGGTCACGAACCGGGTCTGCGGCATCGGGCCTTCCACCGCGTCCACCAGCAGCAGCACGCCGTCCACCATGCCCAGTACGCGCTCCACTTCGCCGCCGAAATCAGCGTGTCCCGGCGTATCGACGATGTTGATGTGGGTGCCTTCATAATCGACCGCGGTATTCTTGGCCAGAATGGTAATGCCACGCTCTTTTTCCAGGTCATTGGAATCCATCACGCGCTCGGCGACCTGCTGGTGTGAGGCGAAGGCGCCGGCCTGCTGCAAAAGTTTATCCACCAGGGTGGTCTTGCCGTGGTCGACATGGGCGATGATGGCGATATTGCGGAGTGCGCGCATAGTGAAGTGGGACTGGAAGAAAAAAGCCGCGCATTCTAGCACAAAAGGTTTGACACGCTGGCGATTGTGCGTACAATGCGCACCACATTGCAGCTTATCCAAGCTGACGATTCATCGATCCCTGACCCCCTTTCGCACCAGTATTTGACTGGCGTCTCGTTTGACCGGTTGGCGACGATGTGCCTGCGCCGGTGTAGCCTCTACCCTCCCGAACTTTTCGGAATTCGCTCGCTTGCGTGTTTTCATGACCTCTGTTTAAAGGAATCACTGTGTCTTTTGATGTTTTCGATCTCAACCCCGCCATCCTTAAAGCCTTGGCTTCAACGGGCTATACCCAGCCCACCCCGATCCAGCAGCAGGCCATTCCGGCTGCGATCGAAGGCCGTGATCTGCTGGCTTCCGCGCAGACCGGCACCGGCAAGACCGCCGCGTTCATGCTGCCGTCCCTGCATCGTATCGCCATACCGTCCGCGAGCAAGAGCCGCGGCCCCCGCGTGCTGGTGCTGACGCCCACGCGCGAACTGGCGGCACAGGTCAATGATGCCGCGCGCAAGTACGGCAAGTTCCTGCGCGCACGCACCGTCAGCATCGTCGGCGGCATGCCTTACCCCGTGCAGAACAAGCAGCTCTCCCAGCCAGTGGACATTCTGGTCGCCACGCCCGGCCGCCTGATCGACCACATGGAGCGCGGCCGCATCGACTTTTCGCGACTGGAGGTGCTGGTGCTGGACGAGGCCGACCGCATGCTGGACATGGGCTTCATCGACGACGTCGAGCACATCGCCGCCGCCACCCCGTCCCACCGCCAGACTCTACTGTTCTCCGCCACGCTGGACGGCACAATCGGCAACCTGGCGCAGAAACTGCTCAAGAATCCGCAGCGCATCGAAATCGCCACTGCCCGCACACGCCATGGCCAAATTACGCAAAAACTGCATTTCGCCGATGATCAGATTCACAAGCGTAAGCTGCTGCAACACATCCTGGCCGACACCACAATGCGCCAGGCCATTGTGTTCACCGCCACCAAGCGGGACGCTGATGCACTGGCGGAAGACCTGCACGCGCTAGGTCACCAAGTGGCTGCGTTGCACGGCGACATGACCCAGGGCGCGCGCACCCGCACGCTCCCCCGCCTGCGCCACGGCGACATTCGCGTGCTGGTCGCCACTGACGTGGCGGCGCGCGGGATCGATGTGAACGGCATCACCCATGTCATCAACTTCGATCTGCCCAAAGTGGCCGAGGACTACGTGCACCGCATCGGACGCACCGGCCGTGCCGGCAACAGCGGCACCGCCATTTCGTTCGCTTCGCACGCTGACCGCAGGCATTTGCATGGCATCGAACGACTCACTGGCCAGAAACTGCGGGCGGAGGTCATTCCTGGACTGGAGCCCCGGCAGCCGGCGCCCAAGCCGGCTTTCGGCGACAAACCGCGCCCCCGCCCAACTTCCCGTCGCGGGAGCGACAAGCGCCGTGGTGGCGATCACTGGGCTGCCGTTAGGGCCACTTCCGGCCCACAGCGTAACCGGCATTCTTGAAAAGGGGATTTTCGTATAATCTGCGCGCATGAATGAGCCCATCTCATTTGATGTCCTTGGTCTTGATCCGCTGATTCTTCAGGCGGTAGCCGAAGCAGGTTACACCGTCCCTACACCCATCCAGCAGCAGGCGATTCCGTTGGTACTGGAAGGGCGCGACCTGATGGCCATGGCACAGACCGGCACCGGCAAAACCGCCGCTTTCACTCTGCCCGTGCTGCAGCGGCTGCTGCCCCATGCCAACACCAGCGCCTCGCCGGCACGCCACCCGATCCGCGCTCTGGTGCTGACACCGACGCGTGAGCTGGCGATCCAGGTGCAGGAAAGCGTGCAAACGTACGGCAAGCATGTGCCATTGCGCTCCGCGGTCGTCTTTGGGGGCGTGGATATCAAAACCCAGCTCCCCGACTTGACGAAAGGGGTGGAAATCCTGGTCGCCACGCCGGGACGCCTGCTGGACCACGTCGAAAGCAGGAATCTGCGGCTCAACCAGGTTCAGGTACTGATCCTGGACGAGGCCGACCGCATGCTGGACATGGGTTTCCTGCCCGACCTCAAGCGCATCCTGTCCTTGCTGCCGAGACAGCGGCAAACCCTGCTGTTCTCGGCCACGTTTTCCGACGAGATCAAGCGCCTGGCCCACGACTTCCTGCAAAATCCGGTCACCGTTGAAGTGGCGCGCCGCAACACTGCTGCCGAAACCGTCCAGCAGTCGGTGCTGATGGTGGCTAGCGATGACAAGCGCGCCGTGCTCGGCGACATCATCCGCAGCCGTGGCGCCAGGCAGGTGCTGGTATTTACCCGCACCAAACTGATGGCGGCACGTCTGGCACGTTACCTGGAGCGCGACGGCATCAGCGCCGACGCCATCCACGGCGACAAGAGCCAGCAGGAACGGCTGAAAGCGCTGGAAGCCTTCAAGGAAGGCAGGATTACCGCGCTGGTCGCCACCGACGTCGCAGCGCGCGGCCTGGACATCGACCAGTTGCCGTTGGTGGTGAATTACGAACTGCCGCCCAATGCCGAGGACTATGTCCACCGTATCGGCCGTACCGGGCGGGCGGGTGCCCGCGGGGCAGCCATCTCGCTCGTGGATCCCGATGAAGAGCGGCTGCTGAAAGATATCGAGAAGCTGCTCAAGCGCGAATTTCCGAGGGAGAGGGCCGGCGGCGTGGCGCGTTCGCCCGAAAGCCGCAAGCCAGCCACCGCCGACCGCTCCAAAAATGTCACTACTGAGGAAGAATGGTTTTACAAGCCCTACCAACCTTCCGACGTAGCCGAGCCACCCAAGGAGCGTCTGCCGTTGCGCCCCGGCAAGCCCAAAAAACAGGTTGCCGCGCTCCTGGGCGGGCTGAAGCCGGATTCTGGCAACGTCGAGTCACATTCAGACGAGACCCAACGCCTCTAGCGTACGCGGGCGGATTCTTTCCAGCAAATACGCACGCTCGATCAGCGACTCGCCATAGGAAGGCACCAATGCCTTCAGGCGCGTCTGCCACCCGTCCTGTTGCAGCCGCCGCCGGAAGCAGCGCTCGATCACCTCGATCATCGCCTGCGCCGACACCGAGGCGCCGGGTGATGCCCCCAATAGCGCTGCCAGCGAACCATCCCGTGCAGCGACGATTTCGGTGCCGAATTCCAACTTGCCTTGCTTGATGATCTGCACGCGCTGCCCTGCAATACCCAGGCTCCAGTCCTCTTCCCGCGCCTCTGGGTAGAACGCCTTGAGTGAGGCCATACGTTCGGCGTGCGACTTGAACGCTTCACCAACGAGATAACAGGTCAAATCGAGATGATGCACACCAGCGCTCAACATCGAAATGAGGTTGTCTGACCGCACCGAGGCCAGCAGGTCGAGTGGTGAACCCCGCTTGGCGAATCGCGTGGTGAACCCGGCGAACGGCCCGAACAGCAAGGCCGGCTGACCGTCGATGATGCGCGTATCCAGATGAGGCACCGACATCGGCGGCGCGCCCAGTGGCGCCTTGCCATACACTTTGGCGTGATGCCGGGACACGATATGCGGATGGCGGCAGATCAGCCACTGCCCGCTCACTGGAAAACCACCATAGCCCCGGCCTTCTGGAATGGCCGACGCCTGCAATAACGGCAGTGTCGCCCCCCCCGCACCGAGAAACACGAAACTGGCCTCTATCGTGTGCCGCGTCATGCGGCGCGTTTCCCGCAATTCCACCTGCCAGCGACCGTTGGGCTTCTGCGTGAGCGATTGCACCGTGTGGCCCAGTTTCAATTCGAAATTGGGTTGCCGCTGCAAGCTCTTGACCAGGCTGCGGGTGAGGCTGCCGAAATCGACATCCGTTCCATAGACTACACGAGTCGCCGCCACCGGTCCGGGCCCTGTCCTGCCCGCCATCACCAGTGGCATCCAGTCCGCCAGCGTGGTCGCATTTTCGCTGTATTCCATGTCGCGGAACAAGGGGTGCGCGCTGAGCCGGGCGTGGCGCTCACGCAGGAAGGCCACATCCCGCTCACCCCAGACGAAACTCAAATGCGGCGTACGATGGATGAAACTGGTCGGTGCCGGCAGTAAATCCCGCTCGACCAGGCTGGACCAAAACTGCAATGAGACCTCGAATGCGGCGTTGATGCTCAACGCACGGAAAATCTCTACCCTGCCGAAAGCATCCACCGGCGTGTAATTGAGCTCACAGTAGCCGGCGTGCCCGGTGCCTGCATTGTTCCAGCCGTCACTGCATTCCCGGCCCGCTTCTTCCAGCCGCTCCGCCATGACAATGGTGAGTGTGGGATCGAGTTGATTGAGCAGCATGCCGAGGGTGGCGCTCATGATGCCGCCCCCGACCAGCAGCACGTCGACGGAAGATTCAGTCATGATCCTGGAAAATGATGCCGTGCCAATCGAGAAGGCGCCATTTTAGCCTGCCTGCTGCATCGGCACGCAGGCGCAGAATAAATTGCGGTCGCCATATACCTCGTCGATGCGGTTGACAGTGGGCCAGAACTTGCTCTCCGCCACCCAAGGCAGCGGAAACACCGCCTGCCGGCGGGTGTAGGGGCGGTTCCACGCATCATCGGCCAAATCGGCCTGGGTATGCGGGGCATGCTTGAGCGGGTTGTCGTCCGGCGGCCAGACACCAACCTCGACCTGCCGGATCTCTTCGCGAATCGCCACCATCGCTTCGACGAAGCGGTCGATCTCGGCCTTGGATTCCGATTCCGTGGGTTCGATCATCAGCGTCCCGGCTACCGGAAAGCTCACCGTAGGTGCATGGAAACCGTAATCCATCAGCCGCTTGGCGATGTCCGTCTCGGTGATGCCGGTTTGCGCGCGGATCGGGCGGATATCGAGGATGCATTCATGGGCCACGCGGCCGTTTCTGCCCACGTAGAGTATCGGATAATATGGCTTGAGCCGCGCCGCGAGGTAATTGGCATTGAGTATGGCGACCTCGCTGGCGCGCCACAAGCCCTTGCCCCCCATCATGGCGATGTACATCCACGAGATGGGAAGGATGCCGGCCGATCCCCATGGTGCTGCAGACACCGCCCCCTCGCCGCCCTGCATGACATGCCCGGGCAAAAACGGCACCAAGTGCGCCTTCACCCCAATCGGCCCCATGCCGGGACCGCCGCCGCCATGGGGGATACAGAACGTCTTGTGCAGGTTGACGTGGCAGACGTCGGCGCCGATCGCGGCCGGGCTGGTCAACCCCACCAGCGCATTGAAATTGGCGCCGTCCATGTAGACCTGCCCCCCATAGCGGTGCACGATATCGCACATGGCACTTATCCCTTCCTCGAATACACCATGCGTGGAAGGGTAGGTCACCATCAGGCATGACAGCCGGTCGGCATAGGCTTCGGCTTTCGATTGCAGATCGGCCGCATCCACGTTACCCTGCGCATCACAAGCGACTGTCACCACTTTCAGTCCGCACATCTGTGCGCTCGCAGGATTGGTGCCATGGGCCGAGGCCGGGATCAGGCAAACATCACGCTGGCCCTGCCCCATCGCCGCCTGGTAGCGGCGGATTGCCGCCAGGCCGGCGTATTCCCCCTGCGCGCCGGAATTGGGCTGCATGCTGATCGCATCGAAGCCGGTGATGGCTTTCAGCCAGCTTTCCAGCTGGGCGATCAGGGCGCGGTAGCCCTCTGCCTGTTCCGGCGGGACGAACGGGTGGATGTCGGCAAACTCCGGCCAGCTGAGCGGGATCATTTCGCTGGCGGCATTGAGCTTCATGGTGCAGGAACCGAGCGGCATCATCGCCCGATCCAGCGCGAGGTCGCGTTGCTGCAACTTCTTGAGGTAGCGCAACATGGCGTGTTCGGAACGATAGCGGTGGAACACCGGATGAGTCAGGATGGCATCCTCGCGCAGCAGGTCGGCGAGCGGACTGTGCATGGCGGCCCGGGCATCCAGCGCCGCGATGTCGGCAGCCTGACCGCAGATCAGCTCGACCAGGCACGCAACGTCTGCGCGCGTGGTTTTTTCATTGAGGGCGATGCCCAGTTCGGTGTCCGACACCCGGCGCAGGTTGTAGCCGGCTTCGAGTGCTGCCCGATGGACTGCCACCGCCTTCTCGCCCAGGTCGATCCGCAGGGTGTCAAAGTAGCGCCGAGTCAGCACTGCGATGCCAGACTGCCGCAGCGCTTCGGCCAGTATGCAGGTCAGGCGGTGGATGCGCCCGGCGATGGTGCGCAAGCCCTGCGGGCCATGATACACCGCATACATGCCCGCCATGTTGGCCAGCAAGACTTGCGACGTGCAGATGTTGGAATTGGCCTTCTCGCGGCGGATGTGCTGCTCGCGCGTCTGCAGCGCCATGCGCAGGGCCGGCTTGCCCCGGCTGTCCACCGAGACGCCGATGATGCGGCCCGGCACGCTACGCCGATATTCGTCGCGCGTGGCGAAAAAGGCGGCGTGCGGCCCGCCATAACCGAGCGGTACGCCGAAGCGCTGCGCCGAGCCCAGCACGATGTCGGCGCCCATGGTGCCGGGGGGCTTGAGCAGCACCAACGCCATCAGGTCGGCCGCCACCACGGCGACGCCGCCGCAGGCATGGATGCGCCCGATGGCGGCCGTCAGGTCGCGCACTTCGCCGCGATCGTCTGGATATTGCAAAAGGGCGCCGAACACCGCCTGCGCGCCCGCCTGTTCCGCATCGCCGAACACCAGCTCGAAGCCGAACCAGCGCGCGCGCGTCTGCAGCACGGCGATGGTCTGCGGGTAGCAGGCGGCATCGACGAAAAACCGGTTGCTCGCGCAGGGGTTGATGCGCCGCGCCATCGCCATCGCCTCGGCCGCCGCTGTGGCCTCGTCCAGCAACGAGGCGTTGGCCAGCGGCAAGCCGGTGAGGTCGATCACCATCTGCTGGAAATTGAGCAGCGCTTCCAGTCGGCCCTGTGCGATCTCGGCCTGGTAGGGGGTATAGGCGGTGTACCAGCCGGGATTCTCCAGCAGGTTGCGCAAAATGACGCTGGGCGTGATGGTATCGGCATAGCCCATGCCGATCAGTGATTTGACGACACGGTTCTTCCGGGCGATCCGTCGCAACTCCTCCAGCGCTTCGTGCTCCGGCCGCGGTGGCGGCAGCCCGGGTTCCCGCTCCAGACGGATGGCGGCAGGCACCGTTTGTGCGATCAGCTGCGGCAGGTCAGCCACGCCGATGCACCGCAGCATGGCGCCGATTTCGGCCTCGTCCGGCCCGATGTGGCGGGACAGGAAATCTTCCCGCTGTTCCAGTTCCTCCAGCCGCTGCCAGCGTGCCGCCATGATCAGCCTTCGATGCTCGCCTGGTAGCCCGATGCATCCAGCAGAGTGTCGATTTCCGCCGGGTTGGCCGGCTGCAAGCGGAACAGCCAGGCGCCGTAGGCATCCTCGTTGACGCGCTCCGGCGCCTCCGCCACGGCCTGGTTGACCGCGATCACCGTTCCGCCGACCGGGGCGTAAATGTCGGAAGCCGCCTTCACCGACTCCACCACTGCGGCCGGCTCGCCCGCAGCCAGAGCCTTGCCCACTTCCGGCAGTTCGATGAACACCAGATCGCCCAGCAAGCCCTGGGCATGGTCGGTGATGCCGACGGTGATGCTGCCATCGGCTTCCTGGCGCGCCCATTCGTGGGTCTTGGCATACTTGAGAGCAGCGGGGATGTTCATACGTTCTCCATGTGTATTCAATCAAATCAGAATCTTGCCGTTACGCACGAAAGGCGGCTTGACCACCCGGGCGGCATGGCGCCGGTCGCGGATCTCGACTTCGACCGCCTCCCCGCATGATACCGCGCGCGGCAGGCGGGCCAAACCGATGGATTGCTGCAGGGTCGGTGCAAAGCCGCCGCTGGTGACCCGCCCGGCACCATGCGCGGTCAGCACGCGCTGCTGGGACCGCAACACACCCCGGTCGAGCAGCAGCAGCCCGGCCAGCTGCCAGCGCTGCCCCTGGGCGAGCACGGCGTGCTTGCCGACGAAATCACGCGCGTCATGGAGCGCGACGGTCCAGCCCAGCCCGGCATCCAGTGGGGAGACAGTCTCATCCATCTCCTGGCCGTAGAGCGGCATGCCCGCCTCCAGCCGCAGCGTGTCCCGCGCCCCCAGGCCGCACGGCCGCACGCCCGCCTCCTGCAGCCTTTGCCAGCAGCTTTCGGCTTGTTCCTTGGGAAGCGCCAGTTCGAAGCCGTCCTCGCCGGTATAACCGGTGCGCGCGATGAACATCGGCCCGCACTCGACCGCCGAGAAACGCGGCATATCCTCACTGCAACGGCTCAGCGGAAACGCCTGCCACACCCGCTGACGCGCCTGCGGCCCCTGCACTGCGATCATCGCCAGATCCACCCGGGGATGGATGTCGAGGCAGTAGCCCCATTCAGTGCAGTGCCTCTTAATCCACGCCAGGTCTTTTTCCGTGGTGCTGGCATTGACGACCAGGCGATAGCGTCCCGGCTGCAGGGCATAAACGATGAGATCATCGACCACGCCGCCGGCTTCATTCAGCATCACGCTGTAGAGCGCCCGTCCAGGCTGGGCCAGCCGGGCAACATCGTTGGCCAGCAGGCGGCGTAGAAATGGCGTGGCTTCCGTGCCGGAAACATCGATCACGCCCATGTGGGAAACGTCGAACATGCCGCAGTCACGACGCACGGCATGGTGCTCCTCGATCTGCGAACCATAGTACAGCGGCATCTCCCACCCGCCGAATTCGACCATGCGGGCGCCCAGCCGGCGGTGCAGCTCGTTCAGGACAGTCTGTCTGGTCATGCGACTCCCGGGCAACAAAAAAGGGGGAACGACCCATGTCGTCCACCCCTCTGTCCTTGGTACCTGAGAGATTGCGCAGCGCGCTTGCCCCTTCGGTGGATGGCCTGGCCATCGCTCTCCAGAGTATCGGTGTTTGCGGCCCTTTTGCCTGAGCGGTTATGGGTGGTTGCGCCTTCGGCGACGGCGGTTGCGCCGTTCTCTCCCGCAAACTGGGGTCCACTATAAATCAGCATCTTCGCGCTGGCAAGCGCTCCTTCCCGCCGGTGGTGACACCCCGCTTCCAACCCGCTAAACTTGCGCCCCTCATGCTGTCCCAACTCAACGATCCTCAACGCGAAGCGGTCCGCTACCTGGATGGCCCGCTGCTGGTGCTGGCCGGCGCGGGCAGCGGCAAAACCCGCGTTATCACCCACAAGATCGCGTATCTGATCGAAAATGGCTTTGAGCCACGCCACATCGCTGCCATCACCTTCACCAACAAGGCGGCACGGGAAATGCAGGAGCGTGTCGGGCGCATGCTGCCAGGCAAGAGCACCCAGGGACTGACGGTCACCACCTTCCACGCGCTCGGGTTGCAGATTTTGCGCGCCGAAGCGCAGCAGCTCGGCTACAAGCCGCGCTTTTCCGTGCTCGATGCCGCCGATAGTTTCAAGATACTGTCCGATCTTCTCGCCACCACCGACAAGGCGCTGTTGAAGCGGACCCAGTGGCGCATTTCGCAGTGGAAGAATGCCCTGGTCTCGCCCGACCGGGCGGCGGCCACCGCCACGGAGCAACTGGAGGTCACCGCAGCCAAGCTCTACCGGCTTTACCAGCAGACGCTGAAAGCCTATCAGGCGGTGGATTTCGACGACCTGATCCGCCTGCCGGTGGAACTGTTCGAACAGCAGCGCGACACGCTGCACAAGTGGCAGATGAAGCTCAGATACCTGCTGATCGACGAATACCAGGACACCAATGCCTGCCAATACCGGCTGGTGCGACAGCTGGCCGGACCGGAAGGGATGTTCACCGCGGTTGGCGACGACGATCAGGCCATCTATGCCTGGCGCGGCGCCGATGTGGAAAATCTGCGCCAGCTGACCCAGGATTATCCCCGGCTCAAGATCATCAAGCTGGAACAGAACTACCGCTCCACCGTCCGCATCCTGAGAGCGGCCAACCAGGTCATCGCCCACAATCCCAAGCTGTTCGAGAAAAAACTGTGGAGCGACCTCGGGCTGGGTGATCCGATCCAGATTCTGCCCGCCAGGGACGAGGAGCATGAAGCGCAGCTGGTGGTGATGAAGCTGCTCGGACACAAGTTCGAGCACAGGACGCGCTTTTCCGACTACGCCATCCTCTACCGCGGCAACCACCAGGCACGCGTGTTCGAGCAGCAGTTGCGCAACCAGAAGATTCCCTACACCGTCTCCGGCGGACAGTCGTTCTTTGACAAGACCGAGATCAAGGACCTGGTCGCCTACCTGCGCCTGATCGCCAACGAGGATGACGACCCGGCCTTCATCCGCGCTGCCACCACCCCCAAGAAAGGCATCGGCAGCACCACCCTGGAGCGGCTCGGCGCCTATGCGGCCCGGCAGCACGTCTCGTTGTTCGAGGCGGCCTTCGAGCCCGGTTTCCAGCATGACATGGGCAAGAAACAACTGGACGATCTACTCACTTTCTGCGATTTCATCAGCCGCATGCAGCAGCGCGCGGGGCGCGAACCGGCCGGCGCGCTGCTTAAGGACCTGCTCGCCGCCATCGGTTACGAGACCTACCTCTACGACACCGAGGAAGCGCGGGCGGCCGAAACCAAATGGGGCAACGTGCTGGACTTCACCGGCTGGCTGGCGAAAAAAGGCGAGTCCGAAGCAAAGAGCCTGCTCGAGCTCACCCAGACCGTGGCGCTGATGAGCATGCTGGAAGGGCGCGAAGCGGGTGAGCCGGATGCGGTGAAGCTGTCCACGCTGCATGCCGCCAAAGGACTGGAATTCGGGCATGTGTTTCTGGTCGGCTGCGAGGAAGGCATCCTGCCCCACCGCGAATCCGTGGAGGCCGGCCAGGTGGAAGAAGAGCGCCGCCTGATGTATGTCGGCATCACCCGCGCCCAGAAATCGCTGACCATCACCTACTGCAAAAAGCGCCAGCGCGCCGGCGAGTGGGAGCAGTGCGAACCCAGCCGGTTTCTGGCGGAACTGCCCGCCGACGACGTGCGCCATGCCGGCAAGGCCGCCGCCCCCGAGGAACGCAAGGCGCAGGCAGCTGCGCGCATGGCGAACATCCGCGCCCTGCTGGGCAAATGATCAGCGCCGCCTGAGGAATTTCTCGACGAATTCCGCGGCGGGTACCGGCCGGCCATACAAATAGCCCTGCGCCTGGTTGCAGCCGATGGTGCGCAGGAACGAGGCCTGCTCCTCGGTTTCCACGCCCTCGGCCACCACCGCCAGGCCCAGGCTGTGCGCCATGACCACGATGGCGCGCACCATGATGGCATCGTTGGGATCGAGCATGATGTCGCGCACGAAGGTCTGGTCGATCTTCAGTTTCTGGATGGGGAACAGCTTGAGGTAGGCCAGCGAGGAATAGCCCGTGCCGAAATCGTCCACCGCCAGGCGCAGCCCCATGTTAGACAGTTGGTGCAGAGTTTCCAGGGTACGCTCGATGCCCTGCATCAGCACGCTCTCGGTCAGCTCCAGATCCAGCCATTCGACGCTCAGCCCGTGCTCGGCCAGCAAACCCCGCACCTGTCCTGCCAGATCGCGGTCCTGGAACTGCAGCGCGGACAGGTTGACCGCCACCGTCACCGGCGACAGCCCGGCAGCCTGCCATGCACTGCTCTGGCGGATGGCCTCCTCCAGCACCCAGTCGCCGATCTGGCCGATCAGCCCACATTCCTCCGCCACCGGGATGAAACTGGCCGGCGAGACCATGCCCCTGTCGGGATGACGCCAGCGCACCAGGGCCTCGCAGCCAGTCAGGGCGCCACTCTTAAGGTCGAACTGCGGCTGGTAGTGCAGCTCGAACTGCCCCTGTTCGAGCGCCGCCCGCAGGTCGTTTTCCATTTGCAAACGCTCGAAGGCGCTGGCATTCATGCTGACGTCATAGACCCGGTAGTTGTTGCGCCCTTTGGCCTTGGCATCATACATCGCCAGGTCTGCGTTCTTGACCAGCGCCTCGATGTCCTGGGCGTGTTCGGGATACACGCAGATGCCGATGCTGGAGGAAATGCGCAGCACATGCCCGCCGATCTCGAAAGGCCGCACGATTTCTTTCAGGATCTTGCCGGCCACCTTTTCCGCCCCGGCCACGTCGGTCCCTGGCAGCATGGCGATGAACTCGTCGCCGCCCTGACGGGACACCGTATCCTGTTCACGCACACAATTTAGCAACCGATCGGCAGCAGCCTTGAGCAGGGCATCCCCCACGCCATGTCCCAGGGTGTCGTTGATCTGCTTGAAGCGGTCCAGGTCGAGGAACAGCAGCGCCACCTTGTCGCCGCTGCGCTGGGCCATGACGATGGCGTGTTCCAGGCGGTCCCGCATCAGCATGCGGTTGGGCAAGCCGGTCAGCGCGTCATAGTGCGCAAGCTGGCGGATGTAGTCCTCCGACAGCTTGCGCTCGGTGATGTCATTGAAAATGCCCAGGTAGTTGATGACACGGCCGGCATCGTCCCGCACGCAGCTGATCACCAGCCATTCGATGTATTCCTGCCCGTTCTTGCGGCGGTTCCAGATTTCTCCCTGCCAGCTGCCGACGCTCTCGATGCTTTCCCACATCTCGCGGTAGAACGCCTTGTCATGCCGGCCCGAGGCCAGGATGCGCGGGTTGCGGCCCAGCACCTCGGCTTCCGTATAGCCGGAAATTTCGGTAAAGGCGCGGTTGACGGAAATGATGTTGCACCCCGCGTCGGTGATCAGGATGCCTTCCTTGCTGTTTTCGAACACACGCGCCGCCAGGATCAGCTTGGCCTCGGCCTCGCGCCGCTGCCGTTCGCGATCCAGCGCATCCAGCGCGAACGACACATCGTCCGCCAATCCATGCATCAGGGTGATCAGTTCCGCGTCGAAGAAATCGCGTTCTTGAGCATATACGCCGATGGCCCCATAACAGCGGCCGCCGCGCATCAGTGGAAATGCCCCCACCGAGAGAAAGCCCTCCGCCTCCGCTGCCGCGCGCCAGGGCACGCGCGTGTCATGGCTGAAATCGTTGTGGATTCGAGGCTGGCCGCTGCGCAAGGCCTGACTCATCGTCACCCGGCCTTCCGGCCGCGTCTCGTCCACCGAAATGTGGATGCGTTTGAGGTAATCCGACTGCGGGTCGCTGGCCGCCACCACGCGCACCCACTGGTCCTCGTCCACCCGCCCCACCCATACCAGCTTGAACGGCACCCGCTCGGCCAGGATGCGGCAGATGCCCTCCAGGAGCGACTGCTCGTCGCCAGCCCGGACGATGGCGTCCATGCTTTCGGTCCAGGCGGCATACACCCGGTTCAGGCGGGCCAGCTTGCGCTCCGCTTCTTCCTGCGCATCCAGCATGCGGTTGAGATTGACGGCCAAAGCGCCCAACTCGTCCTCGCGCCCGGGATCGGCACGCACGTCATGCCGGCCGCTTTCCACCGCGTTCGCCACCTCCATCAGATGGCGCAGGCGGCGGGTCAGCCAGGCCGCCAGCAGCATGGCGATGAGCGTGGCCGCCAGCACCCCGAGCACGGCAAAGCCGAGTCCCGCCCAGCTCACTTCACGCAGATTGGCATTGACCGAATCCTGGCCAAATTCCACCCGCGCCCAGCCCACCATGTGGTTGCCCACCTTCACCGGAACCGCCACGTCGATCTGGCGTGCATCGTTCGCCAGAATGTGCGGGTGCGACGGGGAAACCAACAAACTCCGGTTGCGCGCATCGCGCACGTATTTGCCGATTTCGGCATCATTCAGCGATCCCAGTACCTCCCCGCGCAGCGACAGCACATAGGCACGCCGCAAATCTGGTGTACCGGCGAAACCCCGTACCACCTCCTGCAGCCCGGCGATGTCCCGCGCCACGACCCAGGACGCACTGCTGACGGCCAAGGCATGTGCCAATGCGGTGGCGCGCTCGGTACTTTGGTGATGGAGAAAGGAACGCTCATGGGTCGTGACCAGCCAGGCCAGTGTCAGCATCAGGATCAGCGAAACCGAGCCGAATGCGAATGCCAGCTGGCGCTGGATGGAGCGCCCCAGAAAGGCACGCACGGTCTGGAAAAGGCGGTGGAGCAGTGCGCGGGGATTCATGGTTCGATGGGGCGCACCGTTTTGGAGAAAACGTCCAGGAACTGGCGCACCGGCTGGTAGGTTTCCTCAGTCGCCGGCTCGAAGCGGGAGACCGGAATGCGTTGCAGCATCTGCCGGCCCTGTGCGCTCTGGTGCATGCTGAACAAGAGTACTGCCACCCGCTGCGCCACCCCGTCCGGCACGTCGGCACGCACCACCCAGCCGTTGTTCTGCAGCGGCTCGGTCTGCCATTTCACTTCCAGCTGGCCCGCCATGTCGGGGTGCTCTTGCTGAAACGTGGTCCACGGCACCGGCCAGGTCGCTGCCGCTGCGACGTGGCCGAGATAGACGTTCATGATGGAGGATTCCTGCGAACCGACGTAGACGTTCTCGATATCACGGTTGACGTCGAGCCCGTGGGTGTGCAGGAAATACTGCGGCAGCATGGTCGCCGCCAGCGCGGTCTTGGCCGGATAGCTCACCTTGCGGCCCTTGAGGTCGGCGACTTCATGGATGCCACTGTCCCGGCGCACCAGGATGATGCCGCGGAAATTCTCGTCATCGGCCATCTTGCCGAAAATGCGGTAGCCGTGCCGCAGCGCGCGCACCGTCTGGTAGGGATTGGGCATCGCGAAGTCGAAATGCCCGGCGTCCAGTTTCCGGTCGAACTCCTCATAGTTGCGCGAGGCTTCCAGCCTGAAACGCGCTTCGGGAATCTGCGCATCGAGATATTCCACGATGGGGCCATACACCTCCAGCAGACGCTGCGGGTTGTGCAGGGGATGGATGCCCACCACGTATTCTTTCCTGTCATCCTCCCCTTTGGCGGCGAACTCAGGCTGATAGACCGTCTCTTTACCCTGGTCGCAGGCGGCAAGCAGCACCACAAGCATCCACGTCAGCAATCTTGCGTAATTCGACATGATTTTTCCTAAAAATCGAACTGCACCCGCATGTTGAGCGCGTCCTCGCGGTCGTCCCGCTTGTCGTTGAGGGTGATCGGCGTATCGAAGCCCGTATGCACGAAATTGAGCTGGAGCTGGGCGTTCGGGTTGAGGATCCACTTGGCGCCCAGCGTCCAGGCATCGGCACCCCGGGTCATGCCGGCCGCCAGTCTGCCGGTGCCGGGAGGGTTGCTCGCCACGAAATCGCCGGCCTCGAAGCTGCTGTAACGCAAGCCCAGTTCCAGCGCGCCCCAGCCGTCGCCGCGGTCGAAATCGCGCCGCGGCACCAGCCGGCCGAACGCCGACTTCCGGTAGAAATCGGCATAGTGCTCGCCCGTCACCAGCCATTGCAGGCTGGCGTACCAGGCCGTCATGTCGCGCTCGAAGCCGCGGCCGTCGAAACCGGCGTGGATGTACTCTCCCTGGAATTTCAGCGGGCCGTGTGCCAGCGCCATTTCGAAGCCGTAGCGCAATCGCCGCACCTCGGTTTCGAAGGTGTTGTCCCGGGCGGCCGAAGTGCCGGTGGTGGAAAAGAAGGTCACCCCCCTGCCCTCGGTGCGCAGCACCGGGATGGCGGAGCCCACCCCCTGCCGTCCGCTGGCCGCCCAGCCGCCGAGATGCACCACGCTGTCCCGCCAGCCCAGCCACTGCGCGATGTTGCCGGTCAGCCGGGCCGAAATGTCCTTGCCGTCGTTCCTGACATCGTTTTCGTCCACGTTCTGCCCGGTGCCGTTGGTGTAAGCCACGTGGTAATAGAGGCCAGCCAGCGGCTCGCCGTGCACCATGAAGCCGCGGTCGAACACGCTGCCCGCCACGTAGTCGGACAGCGCGCGCTCCATGAAATCGAGGTCCATCGCCCCCTGGGTGCGCTCCAGCCCGTAGTAGGGCTTGAACTGGCCGAGGCGCAGGTTGGCGGATGGCCAGCGGTTGAATTCGAGATAGCCGTCGTTCAGACGGGCATTCCCTTCCGCATACTCGCCTTCGATACGCAGCAGAAATTCGCTGAAGAACGTGCCGATCACGCCCAGCCGCGCGCGCCGCATGGAAAAGGTGTCGGCACCGAAGGCATCCGGCGTGTAATGGCGCGCATCCAGCTGCAACCGCACATAGGGGCGCAGCGACCAGGTTCCGCTGGCATCACTCAAAACCAGACCGTCCTTGAACGAGGCTTCCACCGCGTGAGGCCGGGGCGCGTCCGGAGCCGCGCCTGCCTTGTTTATCTGCGCCTCCAGGGCTTTGATCTGCGCCGCCATTCGCTCTATCTGGCGCTCCAGTTCGCGGATGCGTAGCTGGGTGTCCTCGGCTTCCTCTCCACAGAAGGCGGGCTGACTCAACACAGCCAACAGTGCCACTACAACGATCCGTATATCCCGTGCGTTCATGCCCCTCCCCTCTGGGCGACTCCGACAAACGCCTAGTGTTCCTCATTGCTACCTTCCTTGGAGCGCCCCTCCACCCCAAGACCATAACACAATCGTATTTCGGGGCTCAATCGAGACCCTCCGCCCCCAGGTTGCAAAAAAGAGTGTTCGGTGCGCCATCCGGGCCCTTCCTACGCTGCCCCACCCGCGATTCATCGAGCTGGCGGGCAAGGCTAGCCACCCAAAACCCGGGTCAGAAAACGGCGAATGTCAGCGATTTCGTCCTCGCATACCGTATGGCCCATCGAATACTGATGCCACTCTATTGCGTAGCCCGACGCTGCCAACCTGTCGCGCGACTTTGCCGCCACATGCAATGGAATGATCATGTCATCCACCCCGTGTCCCATGAAGATCGGGAGCCCACGGTTAGCGTCGCTGCATTCGGCTTCCAGAGCATGCGCCAACGGCAGATAGGTGGACAGCGCCAGCACGCCTGCCAGCCTGGCTGGATGGCGCAGGGCGGTCTGCAAGGCGATGGCCCCCCCTTGAGAAAAACCAGCAAGCACGATGCGCCCTGCGGCCATGCCCTGGCTCAACTGCGCCGAGAGGAGCGCCTCGATTTCAGCCTGGGAATTGCGTATTCCAGCCTCATCCTGCCGTGCCGCGATGTCCATGGAATAGATGTCATACCACGCCCGCATCCGGTAACCGCCATTGAGGGTGACGGGCATGACCGGTGCGTGGGGAAATACGTAGCGCACCCCGAACGGCAGGTGCAGTGCCTCGGCAACCGGCACGAAATCGTAACCGTCGGCCCCCAGGCCATGCAGCCACACGACACAGGCCGTCGCCTCACGTCCGACAGTCAATTCGATGGTCTCCAGCATGGCGAGATTTTCCCATGAAATACGATGCCCGTCCGCAATGTGACTGTTATCCGACGAAGATTTAGGCTATGCTTGCAAAAATTGCCCTGTTTCCCCATGAAGCAACTGCTCGAGTCAATCAGGCGCCACCTCGTCCGCATTGGCATCAGCTTGGCGGTTTTGCTGATTTTCCTGCTCGATACGGTGGGTGTGATCCACATCGGCTTCGTCGACCGCATGGAAAGCCTGGCCTACGACCTGCGGCTCAACGTGATGATGCCGAACACCGTCGACAGCCGTATCGTCATCGTCGACATCGACGAGCGCAGCCTGCTGGAGCAGGGACGCTGGCCTTGGAGCCGCAACAAACTGGCGGAGATGGTCGACCGCCTGTTCGATCACTACAAGATCAAAGTGCTCGGCTTCGACGTGGTATTCGCCGAAAAAGACGAAAGCTCGGGCTTGAAGGTTTTGGAGCAAATCGGTCGCGAACATTTCAAATCCAGTGCCGCATTCAACAAGGCTTTGGACAAGCTGCGCCCTGCCCTGGATTTCGACCAGATGTTCGCCAATAGCCTGAAAGGACGCCCCGTGGTGCTGGGCTATTACTTCCGGCATGGCGACAGCAAATCCGGCAGCGTCGGCCAGTTGCCCCCGCCCGCATTCGAAGCGGGGACCTTCGACGACATTCACATTCCTTTCGTACGCGCCGACGCCTACGGCGCCAACCTGCCGATACTGCAGCAGAATGCAGCCGCCGCGGGACACTTCGACCCCGTGGTGGATACCGATGGCATCTCGCGACGCATCCCCATGGTTGAGGAATATCAGGGCGCCTTGTACGAGGCGCTTTCGTTGGCGGTGACGCGCATCGCCCTGGGTATCCCCAAAGTCGAGGCCGGTTTCGTGAGCGGCGCACCGGGCGAAGGTTATGCCGGTCTCGAATGGCTACAAGTGGGCGAGCGCCGCATCCCGGTGGACGAGCGCGTGACGGCGCTGATCCCGTTTCGCGGGCGGCAGGGCAGTTTCCCCTATGTATCGGCGGCCGACGTCCTGACCGGCAAGGCGGACCCCAAAATCCTGGAAGACGCCATCGTGCTGGTAGGGACCACAGCGCCCGGCCTGATGGACTTACGCGCCTCGCCAGTGCAAAGCGTCTACCCCGGTGTGGAAATGCATGCCAACATGATTGCCGGCATTCTCGACCAGAACATCAAAGAACAGCCGGCCTACATGCTGGGTGCGGAATTCGTCCTGCTGCTGGGGGCAGGTCTGCTGCTCGCCTTCGGCATGGCGATTCTCAGCCCACTGGGTTCCACCCTGCTGACCGGTATGGTACTGACCGCTGTCATCATGCTGAACCTGCTGCTGTGGCAGCAGGCCAATCTGGTCATGCCTATTGCCTCCACGCTGCTGTTGGTCGTCTTGCTCTACCTCTTCAACATGTCGTACGGCTTTTTCGTCGAGTCGCGCGGCAAACGCAAGCTCGCCAGCATGTTCGGGCAGTACATCCCGCCCGAGCTGGTGGAAGAAATGGCCAAGGACCCCGAGTCTTTCACCCTGGAAGGTGAAAGCCGCGAACTGACGGTGCTGTTCTCCGACGTGCGCGGTTTCACCACCATTTCCGAAGGGCTCGATCCCAAGCAGTTGACCCTGCTGATGAACGAGTACCTGACCCCGATGACGCACGTCATTCATCGCTATCGCGGCACCATCGACAAATACATGGGCGATGCCATCATGGCATTCTGGGGGGCCCCACTGCCCGATCCGGACCATCCCCGCCATGCCCTGCTGGCGGCGCTCGGCATGATCGATGAGCTAAAGAAGCTACAGGGGGTCTTCAAGGCCAAGGGTTGGCCACCGATCGACATCGGAATTGGGATCAACACTGGCATCATGACGGTGGGCAACATGGGATCGGAATTCCGCATGGCCTATACCGTGATGGGCGATGCCGTCAACCTGGGATCACGTCTGGAAGGGCTCACCAAGCAGTATGGGGTTCACATCATCGTCAGCGAATTCACACGGCAGAAGTTGCCGGAATTCCTGTTCCGCGAGCTGGATCGGGTTCGGGTCAAGGGCAAGGACGCCCCGGTGGCCATCTACGAGCCGATCGGACTGACTGATCAAATCGATGAAGCAACCAAGCATGAGCTGGCGCTCTACCATGACGCGCTCAAACTATATCGTGCGCAAAATTGGGACCTGGCCGAGATGCAGTTTCTCAACTTGCAAAAAATGCATCCCGAGCGTTATCTTTACAGTGTTTACATCGAACGTATCGCCCATTTCCGCGCCCATGCTCCCGGGAAGGACTGGGACGGTGTGTTTACCTTCAAGACAAAGTAAGCCTAAAAGATGAGAATCAAAGTACTGGGATGCAGTGGCGGGATCGGTGGGATACTGCGCACCACGGGATTTCTGGTGGACGAGGACATACTGCTGGATGCCGGCACGGGGGTCGGCGATTTATCCATAGAGCAATTGTGCCAGATCGACCACGTCTTTCTCACCCACTCCCACCTCGATCATATCGTATCCCTGCCCCTGCTGCTGGATACCGTGTTCGGTATGCGGCAAAAGCCCATCACCCTGTACGCCCTCCGGGAGACCTGGGATATCCTGAAAACCCACGTGTTCAACTGGAAAATATGGCCGGACTTCAGCATGATTCCGGATGAAACGAATGCACTATTACGCTATCACGAAGTGCGCGTGGGTGTAACCGTCCGTTTGGGCAACCGTAAGTTCACTCCCGTGCCGGCCAACCACGTGGTCCCAGCAGTGGGCTACCACCTGGAGGGTGAATCCGCCAGCATGGTATTCACGGGAGACACCACCACCTGTGACGCGCTTTGGGAGGCGGTCAACCGCATCGAGAATCTCAAATACTTGATCATCGAGACGGCATTCAGCAATGGTGAACGGCAGATTGCCGAGCTGTCCAAGCATCTATGTCCTTCCATGCTCGTCGAGGAGCTTGGCAAGCTCGAAAAGAGCGGTTTTCGCATTTACATTACGCACCTCAAACCGGGTGAGGGTGAAGTCATCATGCACGAAATCGAACGTGATGCCTACGCATTCCATGCGCGGCCCCTTTATCACGGCCACATTTTCGAAATCTGACCCCTGACTTTGGCCTCCATGGATGCATCCCGCATCGCCCATCTCGAACCAGTCTGCCTGCTGTCTCCCGAAAGACAGAAAGAGATTGCCAGCCTATGCTTCGTCGAAAAGGTCAGCAAGGACATCGATCCGTTCCGCATGAACGTGGTCAAAAACTCGCAGTCGCTTTATTTGCTCACCGGCAATCTCGCCGTTCATTTTGTTGGTGGAAAAAAAATCGTGCTGCGCGGGGGCACCGATCTGGCACGCTACCCGGTGGGCGGTGGCCGTATGCAGGTAGAATCGGCGAGGGCACTGACCGACATCGAGATCGTGCGCATCGACACCGATCTCCTCGACATCATGATGACTTGGGATCAACTGGCAGGCTATGAACAATCCGTCCTGTCACACGATGTTTCCAAGACTGCTGGTACCCCGGCTGCGCGGGGGGCCGGCAGCTGGATGAAACAAACCGGCGTGTTCAGCGCCGGCAACCTGCAAAGCGGCGTATTCAGCCGACTGCCACCCGCCAACATCGACGAGATGTTCCGCCGCATGACCAGCCTCCCCGTCAAGGCCGGCCAAGTCATCATCCTGCAAGGGGCGGAAGGCGATTACTATTATCTGATCGAGTCCGGCATCGCAGTGGTCACGCGCATCACCGAACCCGGGGCGACTCCGGTCCAACTGGCCGAACTGAAAGCGGGCGACGCTTTTGGCGAAGAAGCCCTGGTTTCCGACAACAAACGGAATGCCACCGTCACCATGAAAACTGACGGGGTGCTATTGCGGCTCGACAAGCAGGATTTCATCGAGCTGCTGAAAGAACCGCTCATCAATGCCATTTCATGGCAGCAAGCCGAACAGAAGGTTGCGACGGGCGCCATATGGTTGGACGTGCGCTTTCCTTCGGAATACAAGTTCGACCATCTACCCAATGCCATCAATGCGCCCTTGCATGAAATCCGTAGCGTACTTGGCACCCTCGACAAGAACAAAACCTATATCACCTACTGCCAAACCGGACGGCGCAGCTCCGCTGCCGCTTTCATCCTGGCGCAGCATGGTTTCGACGTATTCCTGCTGGAAGGCGGGACCAAATCGATCAAGCCCGATTGATCTGCGCCACGCCGTGACCGTGCCTGGCCAATCGCCCCGATGCCACTGAACGACTGCAACCTTCTTCGCATCATCACACGCCTGTGGCGCCAGCGATGGATACTGGGACAGCTGGTGATGCGCGATGTCTTGTTGCGCTATCGCGGCGCCATGTTCGGCATGATGTGGATTTTGCTCGGCCCACTATTGATGCTGGCCATCTTCGCATTCATTTTCGGGGAGATCTTCCAGGCGCGCTGGCCGCAGCAGCAGTCCGGACTACCTTACTGGGTGCTGCTGTATGCCGGGCTGATCGCCTTCAACATCTTCGCGGAGACGATCAACCGTGCCAGCACGGCCGTGCGCGGCTATCCCAATTTCGTCAAGAAGATGATCTTCCCGGTGGAAATCCTGCCCCTCGTTCCCCTGGGAACCGCCCTCATCCATGCCGGGTTCAATCTGCTCGTGCTGGCCGGCGTCCTGGCCTGGCTGGGCAAGCTTGATGTTTCCTTCCTGCTGCTGCCGCTGTTGCTGCTGCCCTTGCTGCTATTCGCGCTTGGCGCCGCCTGGTTCATCGCGGCCTGGGGCGTGTTCATCAAGGACATGAGCCAGATCGTGCCGCTGCTGGTGCAGATGCTGCTGTTCCTGTCGCCGGTGTTTTACCCGGTGCAGGCCGTGCCCGCTTCGCTGCAGCCGCTTTACCGGCACAACCCGCTGGGGACGGTGATCGAGACCTGCCGATGCGTCATCGGCGGTCAGCCAGTGGACTGGCTGACATGGACGGGAATGTTGCTGCTGTCCGCCGTCATTATGTTGCTCGGTTACGTCTTTTTCCAGCACAGCCGGGAAGAATTCGCCGATGTCCTGTGAAAAGATCGCCATCTCGGCGCGTAACCTCACCAAGACCTACCGGCTGTTCAATCACCCGGGCGACCGTATCAAGCAGTTCTTCAGCCTGGGCCTGAAGCGGTATTACCGCGAATTCACGGCCCTCGATGACGTTTCGTTCGACATCGGAAAAGGCGAAACGGTGGGCATTATCGGCCGCAACGGCTCCGGCAAGAGCACCCTGCTGCAGCTGATATGCGGCATTCTGAAGCCCACCGCCGGCACGATCCAGGTCAACGGCCGGGTTTCCGCACTGCTGGAACTCGGCGCCGGGTTCCATCCCGAATTCACCGGACGGGAGAACGTATATTTCCAGGGCGCGGTGATGGGGTTGAGCCGGCAGGAGATCGACGCCCGTTTCGATGACATCGCCGCCTTTGCCGACATCGGCGAATTCATGGACCAGCCGGTGCGCACCTATTCCAGCGGCATGTTCGTACGCCTGGCTTTCGCCATCGCAACCCACGTCGAACCAGACATCTTGGTGATCGACGAAGCCTTGGCCGTGGGCGACATGAGGTTTCAGAAAAAAAGCTTCGACCACCTCTCGCGCATGCTCAAACACTCTGGGCTGACCCTGATCCTGGTCAGTCACGAATTACGTCAAATCCAAAGGATGTGCCGCAGGGCGATCTACCTGGATCAAGGACGCTGCAAGCTGGATGCCGATGCCTCAGTAGCCTGCCAGGCCTACTATGAAACGTCTTTCGCCCCCACCGCAGCCACCCTGCCAGACAAGGCAATGCCCTCAACCCATGTATTCGTGACACAAACCGACGAGGCCGAATTGATTTCGGTGGCCCTGCTTGACCAGGATGGGCGAGAAACACACGCCATCCATCCAGGAGATCCCCTATGGATCAGCATCCGTTTTAGACTCAATCAACCCATGAAGCGCCTGGAACTCGTGGTGGGGACCCAATCCTCCGACCTCACCTATCTAAGTTCCGCATCCACGGCGGAACGAGGCACATGGCTCGATTTGGATGCAGGAGAACACCAGATCGACTACATACTCCCCCGATTTCCACTGGCACCCGGCCCGTATTTCGTCCGGCTCAATTTACGCGACGAGAACTTCCGTCTGTTTTTCGTTGGCGAAGCGTTGCATGCGTTTCATGTCAAGCCAAAAAGCGGGGATGCAAACAAACCTGCCAGGCTGCTCGATTTGGAGACGCATTGGCGTATCGATGGAAAGTCTTGGCCTGAACAGCATCGGAGTGATCCGTGAACGCAGGACGACCCAAAGACTGCGTATTCGTGCTCGGCATGCATCGTAGCGGCACTTCGGCCATGGCCGGTGTACTGAGTTTGCTCGGCGCGCATCCGGGCGCTTCATTGATTGCGGCGCATGATGCCGTCAATCCCAAGGGATTTTGGGAGCATGCCGACATCGTCGCGGTGCACGAACGGTTGCTTGCGGCACTCGGCTCCAGCTGGGATGACGAGCGCAGACTGCCTGATCTGTGGTGGGAATCCGAAGCAGCCGCCGAGGCCAGGGGCAGGCTGTTGGAGATCCTGCGCCGTGATTTTTCCGAGGCCCCGCTATGGGTGATCAAAGACCCCCGCCTCTGTCGCTTGCTGCCGTTATGGCTTGGAATACTGGAACAATTCGGTGATTGCACCCCCTACTTCGTCCACATCCTGCGCCATCCGGCCGAAGTCGCACGCTCCTTGCAAAACCGTGACCAGATTCCCGAGCACAGCGCCTGCCTGCTATGGCTGGAACACCTGTTGGAAGCGGAACGTTGGAGCAGGGGGCACCCGCGTATGGCCATCTCTTTTACCGAGCTACTGAGTGACTGGCCCTCCGCCGTCGCTCGCATGATCCATGAGTGGCATCTCCCTTTGGCGATCGATGACCCTGTCCGTAAGCACGCGGTGCAGCAATTCTTGGAGCCGGCCTTGCGCCACCATCGCGCATCCGAAGCCAACGCTGCCTCGAGCTTCTGGATGCAGCTGGCCACTGATGCCTATGCGATTGTTTGCCAGCATCCCCCTGAACAATGGGCGACCATGCTATCGCCCATCGCCGAACAAATGGATCAGATCGTTCCCCACATCGCGCCCTGGACAAGACATGCCTTGCAACTGCGGCATGAATTGCAACAGCTACAACTGGACCACGGTCGGCTAGAACGAGAACATGCGGGCTTGCAGCAAGCAATCACCTACATCCGAAATTCCTGGGCGTGGAAGCTCGCCACCCCGCTGCGGGTCGCGGAACACCAGCTGCGCCGACTGTGGGCACGCTACCGGCGTAAACGGCATGATTGATCCGGCATCACAAGTCCCACCGACCGCGGTGTCCCTCGATCTTTCCGTGGTCACTTACAACTCGGCGCGGTGGATGGCCGCCTTTTTGCAAAGTTTGCTGAAACAGCGCTATCCGGTCGCTTCGATCCGCCTGCTGGTGCGCGACAACGGCTCCGACCCGGCGCAATATGCCGCCTGCAAAGCGCTGCTCGAGGACGCGGCACACCATTTTGCCGATATGATCCTCACGCGCGGGGAGAACGTCGGTTTCGGCGCCGGCCACAACCATAACTTGCGCATCGCGCAGGCGCCCTTGTTTCTGGTTTGCAACGTCGACATCGAATTCCATCCCGACAGCATCGCGCGGGCCGTCGCCCAGGCAATGCAGGATCCGGAACGGGTGGCGTGCTGGGAGTTCCGCCAGCAGCCCTATGAGCACCCCAAGCTGTATCATCCGGCCAGCCTGGAGACGGGATGGTGCTCCAGCGCCTGTGCCCTGTTCCGGCGCAGCGCCCTGGAGCGGGTGGGCGGCTACGAGACGCGGATCTTCCTGTATGGCGAGGACGTCGAGCTATCCTACCGGCTGCGGGACCATGGCTATATCCTGAAGTACTGTCCCCAGGCCGTCTGCATCCATCACACCTACACCCATGCCGGCGAAATCAAGCCCCGGCAATTTTTCGGCAGCACGCTGGCCAATCTCTACCTCCGTCTGCGCTATGGCTCTCCATGGGACATCCTGGTCGGCTGGGCACTGTTTCTGGCGTTGTGGCTGCACTCACCGCCGGTTCCGGACAAATACGCGGGGTTGGCGGCAAACCTGTGGGCTGCGATACGGAACACGCCCTATTTCCTGCGTAGCCGCAAACGAAGCGACACCCGCTTCGCGTTCCTGCGTTGGGATTATGGCGTGCGCCGCAGCGGCGCTTTCCATGTCACCCCGCCCCTGCCAACAGAGCCCCCCTTGGTCAGCATCATCGTGCGCACCTATGCCGGCCGACAGGGCTGGCTGCGCGAATGTCTGAAATCGCTCGCTCACCAGACTTACCCGCGCATCGAAGTGATCGTGGTGGAAGATGGCAGCCGGGAGGCCGCGGACCTGGTGGAAGAATACCAGCCATGCTTCGAGCGGATAGTTTACCTGCCGCAGCCCAAGCGGGGACGCTGCCATGCCGGAAACGTCGGCCTCGAGAACGCCACCGGCGAGCTGCTCGGGTTTCTCGATGACGACGATCTGCTGTTTGCCGACCATCTGGAAGTGCTGGTTGCGGAACTTTCCGCGCACCCCGAGTGCGAGCTGGCCTACGCCGTCGGTATGGAGGTCGCGACCCGCGTCCATTCGATCACGCCCCTGATGTATGAAGAAACGCGGCATGCCATCGTCTATCGCCAGCCCTATTCCCGCTTTGCACTCTGGAATCACAATTACATTCCCATCCAGACCGCACTATTCCGGCGCACCCTTTACTTACGCCATGGGGGGTTCGACGAAACACTGGAATATCTGGAAGACTGGAATCTATGGACACGCTTCTCGCTCGATGCGTCGTTTCATTTCGTGGACAAGACCACCTCGCTCTATCGCGTTCCGGCGGATGGACACGACGAAAGACAGCGGCAGGACAAGCTGGATGGCTATTACGCCACTGCCCGCTCCAAACAGCGAAACATGCAGGCGCGGCTCAGCCTGGCAGAACTGGAAACCTATTTCCATGAACACGCCCGTCATACCTATCTCGTGGCGATCTCCTTCAGCCAGGTACGCAAGCTGCTGGTTTCCAGCTGGCTGCTGCGTCCCTTGCTCTGGCCCGCCCGCATCGTCACCTGGGCGATCCGCAGGCGGCGTCGAACCTGATCGTTTTTACCGGCCGCAAAACGTCCGGCTCCCCAACGAAGAGCGCCCCAACCATCCACGAGAATACGTCATCGTTTCAGGAAACGATGGGCAGTCCATGGCGCAGCAGCAATGTCAGTTTACGCGGCCAGATGACGAAGGTGGAGAAAAACTCCCTCAGGCCGACCCTGCGCTGCGCCTGAACCTCTGCACGGGTCTGCAGCAGCAGACTACGGTTTCGCCATAGTTGTGCCAGACAAGGACCGTATATCGACCTCCAGTAACGGGAATCCCTTTTGAGCAATGCCAACAGCCCCCCCTCAGCCACCAGGAACACCAAATGCAAGGGCAGGAGTACACACAAAGCCGGCAAGGGATAGCACACTACCAGGGCGAACGATTTGTTGCGTTCGCTCAAGCCACGCCGACGGAAAGTGGTGCGCAGACGGCCTGCTCTGATCTGGCCACCGCCGAAACTATATCCGACGTGGTGTCTGTAACCGGAAACAGGTGGCACATGGACGGACGCCCCACGCAACCGGGCGATACAGCATAGGTACAAATCTTCACCGATGCTACCGAACCATTCCGGAAATCCGCCCAGTTCGTCCCACAAAGCTTTCGGCAGCCACATACAGGCCCCCATCACCATACCGACTTCTCGGCGTGTCGAGTCGTGGTTGGGTACCGGATTGAGAAATGGATCCAGCAAACAACCCCTGTCGAGCAAACGGCCACTTTCCGCGTCATATTGGGGCAAACTCAAGATGGCAGGTCTTTTCAGTTGCCGTGCGGCTGCCAGCAAAGCATCCAAAGCGCCGGGCAGCAGCATGGCATCGTTGTTCAAAAACAGCAGGAATTCACCGCGCGCCATTCGCGCCATACGGTTGTTGGCGATGCAAAAACCAACATTCTCCTGGCTTTCCAGGACCTGTACCGTGGGATACCGCGTACGCAAAAAAGCAACCGAGCCGTCGGTGGAAGCATCGTCGTGGACGATGATTTCAGCCCTATCCCACCACCCTTGTGCCAGCACCGAACCGATGCATGCTTCCAGCAAGCCGACGCCATTGTAGTTGGCGATACAGATGCTGCAGCATGGCACGGGTGTCATGCTGGCCGTGTGGTCAGCCATTGCCAAGTCCGTCGAATACCGTCTTCCAGCGAGACTCGCGCCTGCCAGCCCAATTCACGCTGTGCGGCACGACTATCGAGCACGATACGGCGCACGTCGCCCGGTCTTGCCGGATGATATTCGGTGAGTACCGGCCTTCCCGTGATTGTCTCGACCAGAGCGCGCACCTGGTTCAGACTATACCCAATGCCGGTGCCAACGTTGTAGGCCCGCCAACCGCATGTCACCGGTGCCAAGGCGCATACACAGGCCGCCACCATATCGTCGATGTAGAGGAAATCACGCACGTTTTCACCATCGCCCCACACCTGCAAAGGACAGCCCTGGCGTGCATGTTCGAGCAGGGTGCGGATCAAGCCAAATCCTGTATGCAAAGGTTGGCGGGGTCCATACAGGTTGGCTGGTCGCAGGATGGTGACACGCAACCCCACTTGGTGATGCAAGGCATGCAAGAAAGCCTCACCCGCCACTTTGCCTGCGCCATGGTAAGACAGGGGAGCGAGGGGCGTCCGTTCATCGGCCGTTTGGGCATCGATGTTGCCGTACAGCGCCCCCCCAGATGATATGAATACCACATGCAGGTGAGGATGGGATTGCAATACCTCGATCAACATCAGCAAAGGCCGCAGGTTGGCATCGAGCTCGCGTATCGGCTGTAGCGTCGAACTGGCAGGTGTGGTTGCCGCTGCGAGATGGACCAGAGTATGACAAGACGTCAATATGGAATGAAACTGGCCGATTCCTTCCACGGTACCGACGTGGACATGGTCGGTCGGCCCGCGTGGAGGCTCTGGTTGTCTTAGCAGACGATGTAGCGTTCGTCCCTCGGCCAGGAGCTGACGCGTCAGCGCCTGCCCGAGAAAGCCCGCTGCGCCGGTCAAAAAAATTCCATCTCTCATGCCTGCTTCCCTATCAGGTGCTGATAGGCCGCGAGATAACGCAAGCCACAGTCTTCCCAGCGGCCGGGAGCCGATTCCACCTGACGCCGGGCGTTGGCACCGATCACGGCGTTGCGTGCGGGCTCGGCCAGCCAGTCCAGCGCGCATTTGAGGGCGCTGGGGTCATCGACCAGCATACCGGTTTCACCATGCCGTATCATGTCCAGGTGTGCGGGCAAAGGAGAGGCGATGACCGGTAAGCCAGCGGCCATCGCCTCCAGCAGGATCTGTGGACGGCCCTCGGTATGCTGGCTCAGCGTAATGAGACCCGCCGCATGAGGCACCCACTGATCGAGCAGTACACGCGGATGGGTCGGTCCATGATAATAGAGCCAAGCCGGGAGACGAATCTCGGGATCCTGCAGCGGTCCGAACAGGTGGAGCTGATGTTCACGCCCAAACACATGGCGTCCCCACTCCAACAAAGGACCCAATTTGGCCGACGTGACACGGGTGACGGCAAGCCACGCATAAGGGGGTGCGGTGGGAGGCCGCCGCTTCACATTGAACCAGGCGGCATCGATGCCGAACGGAATAGGCAGGATTTCTGCAATGTCGCCGAAATGTCGGTCCAGCGTCTTGACCATCCATTCCGCATTCGGAGCCAGCAGACAGCGTCTCGTACGCAATACCCGACGCAGTGCGCTTATCATGCCCGGCAGCCGGAGCAATGCCAAATCACTCCCCAACACCGTGATCAGCGCGGTCGTTTTCGTCGTTCCAAACAAAGGCAGCGCATTTTGCAGCCAATTGACATGAACCACGTCGGCATCACTGCGCCGATAGGCGGCATGTAACCGCCGCAACAAACCCATGATACGTCCCAGCGCAAGCAGCCTGCGCTGGCTCAACACATGCGCGATTCCGCCGTCCTCCATCAACCGGGCCAGCCATGCTGTTTCTTCCCGAGTCGCGATCGACCGGACATTGGGTGGCAGGGTGCCGGGAGGAACCCAAACCTCGAGCTGCAAGACCGAATGGCCTGCCAAACTGGAGACCATCTCCGCGATGAAACGCCCGCGCCAGTCGAACGCATCCCGGGGATAAGAACTGCTGGTCAAGAGGACGCGCATCAAGACCGTGATTCGTCGTCGATTCCCTTGTAGTGCAGGGCCGAAATCTGTTCCGAGACAATACCGATCAAAAAAGTCAGGACGGCCGAGATCAACAATAAGGCACTCATGTTGGTGAACCGGCCAGAGACGAGATAGGTATAGAGATAGTAACTCATGCCTACCAGAAAAAACCCGGCACTCAGCGGGATGAACAATTTTTGCGGTGAATACAATGTACCGATGCGGAGGATGATGAGCAGAAAGCGCAGCCCATCCCGGATCGGCCGGATGTGGCTCTTGCCGGAAACTCGCCGCAAGGTGTGGATCGGGACGTAGGCTACGCTGTAACCCGCGCGAAAAAAACTCATGGTAATGGTGGTGGGATAAGAAAAACCGTTGGGCAGCAGGTATAGAAACTTACGGAACTTTTGGGCCTGGACCACCCGAAAGCCGGATGTCAGGTCTGCGACCGGCTGTTGCACCATCCAGGAGGCAAACCTGCTGAAAAAATCATTGGCAACGGCGCGGTGCACCCCATTCTGTGAACCGTCCATACGCGCACCGACCACCATGTCATATCCTTGATTGAACTTCTCCAACAGGGCTGGAATGTCTTCCGGCTTGTGCTGACCGTCTGCATCCATGAACAGCAAAACATCCCCTTTAGCCGCGCGTGCGCCGCTTTTGATGGCAGCGCCATTGCCTTTGGGGTAGGGATGCGACAAACACTTGACCTTCAGCTCGGCGCAAATCTGGCGTGTATCGTCCGTCGACCCATCATCGACCACGATGATCTCGGCCTGCGGCTGTAACGCCAGCAGTTTGGGCAACAGCTGGCGCAAGCCGGCCGCTTCATTGCGCGCGGGCAGAATGATGCTGAGCATGATGGTGCATCATAAATCAAGGTGCAGAAAAGTTGTCAACGATCGTGTTCGGATACAACGCATTCGTCGTTTCGATCCAGTATCTGATGTCCCTTGCATAAGCGGCACGCAATAAAAAGTTGGATTGCGTGTCATTGATGCGTTGAGCCAGGCGAATGTAATGCGGGACTTCTTGCGGGCGCCCGGCCAGAACCAATGCCTTGACTTGCAGCAACACGACTTCGATGTCCTCACGCCGCGAGCGCGCCTGTCCAAAACTCTCGAAGGCAGCATCTGCTGCCCCGGTGGCCATCAACAGCCGACCCTGCAACACCCACAGCTCGAACTGGCGCGATGAATAGGCAGGATTGTGCAGCAAGGCTGCGAACAGCTTCAAGGGCGATTGTGGCTCCAGATTGGAGCAGGCACCGTTTTCATAGGCGATCACGATCTTTTCCAGAGAATGGATGGGAGCATGCGAAAAAGATGCTTGCCGGATTGCCGTATAAGCCGTATCGAGACCGGGTCGGACCAAATGTGGCCGTCCACAAGTGGCCGCAAGCCACTCGGCATAGGCAGAGGCTTGCGCTGACGGACGACGCGCAAGGCGCTGATACTCGGCGACGGCCAATGCATCCATGTTCAAAGCCAGCCATGCTCCTGCCATTTGCAAAGTCGCTCTGATCGAATCGGGATGCCTATGAGCCCAGACGGCTGCTTGACGGTAGGGGTTTCCCCACAGCTTCGATTCGTTCCAGGTCAACCACGCCAGCAATCCAACCCACAACAGGCCGCCTGCCAGCCATATCCGATGAAACCGCGCCGATTGTAGGCATGCCAGCGCAAGACCCAGCCAGATGCCGGCCATGGGGACATAATTGCGGTGTTCGAAATAAAGTTCGAGCGGAAGCACACTCGATTCGAGCAAATGCCCCACAAAAAACCAGCCGATTGCCAATGTGAGGCCCGGAACGCGCCGCCGGCATATCCAAGCAACCCACGACAGGCCAGCGATGCCCAGCCAGGCGGCAAGAGTGGTCGGCGGTGAAAACCATCCTCGCGACACCAGATAGTCATCGTGAAACAACCCCAACGCGGATGGATCGGGCAGCAAAATCTGGCGCAGGTAACCGAGCAGAACGCGACCTTCGGTCAGCAGCCGTTCGGTCATGGTGAAATCACGCAAGGCATACGTCGGCTCGATTTGATGCGGGAAAATCCAGGCCAGATATGCACTGGCCAATACCGGCAACGCGAGCAGCATGGGATATTTCCATCGCTCCCACGAAGTATTGAGTTTGGGAAGGACGGTGAGCTCGAGCATCAAGGCATAAAGAGGCGCAAGCACCCCTATTTCTTTGCAAAGCAACGAAAGCCCCATGGCCACCAAGCTGGCCGCCAGCCAGGCCCATCCCAACCGATGCCGCCCCGCATGCAAATGGGTTCTGGCGTTGACATAGCTTATGAGCGCGAAAAATATGAAAAACGCACTCATTTCGGTCATGCGTTGTATCACATACATGACCGACGAAACCTGTAGCGGGTGCAATGACCATATCGCCGCGGTCATGAGCGATACGGCTGCCGCGCGGGAAGATTTCAATCCTGCCACGGCAGCTACTTTATGCGCCAGGATGGCAACCAGCAGCGTGTTGGCGAGATGGATCAGCAGATTGACGAATTTGAACGCAGCCGGATCCTGAGGCCACGACTGATGCTGCAGGGCAAAAGTAAACATGGGCAGGCAACGCCCAAAAGCGCCTGACACACCGGTCAGGGCAACGTTGACCAGACTACTGAAAGAAGCTGGTTCGGTGATTCGTTCCAGGGTTTTCAGGTTGGGGACGTCGTCGAGTAAAAAAATGCCCCGCAAGGCCGGGAAATAGACGACCAGGATCAAGATGGCAAGCAGTGCATACGAAAAAACGACGCCGAAGATGCGTGCACGCGCCATCGCAATAAAAAAATCCGCCCAGCCTTTGCTGGGCGGATTCGTATTACGCCGGAAAAGCAAGCGTTAGGGCTTGCAACCAGACGGCAGCCACTTGGCGGTCACGGTCGTAGCCGAGGCGGCCGCAGAGGATGGATTTTGGGTGCCGCATTCCCACAACGAACCGTCCGTGGTCGACATCGCCAAAATCTGACCATTGGCACGACCAGTCGTCAAGGTGTAATGAAGCACGAACGGACCCGACGTACCGCCACCGCTGCCAATCGTAATGGTCCCGTATTTGCCCGTGGTCGTACCTTCCACCGAACCTCCCGTGCCTATCGTGGAGGGGAAACGCCCCTGGGTGCCAAAGAATTCGGCCACCGAGCTCTTGAAACCCGCCATCAGTTCCGGGCCTTCGGCAACCTGCGCACGGGTGATGTAATCCTGATAGGCGGGAATCGCCACTGCTGCCAAGATACCGATGATCGCAACCACGATCATCAGTTCGATCAGGGTGAAACCCTGTTGCACTTTTTTCATCATGACAAGACTCCTTTTACGATAAAAAATGGACCAAACCCGCCGCCCACTCGGGCGACGTCATTTGGTTTATAGCAACAAGCATACCATATTGCAACCTGTTCGGCGTTGCGCCAGCACACCAGAGTGGCTCGAACGACATGACAAAAATTGTCACTCGAAGTGCCAAAAATTGTTACTCGACCAGTTTCTTGAGGTTGGCTGCACCGGCTTCCATCAGGCCGTTGACGGCCTTGACCGCGGATTCGTCATCCTGGCCCGCCGGAATGGGTGGATTCAGCTTGTACACGCGGTAGAAACGGGCCACCCAGGTCACGGTCGACTCACCGGCACCCGGGCCCGCCTTCACGGCGAGAAAAGCGTTGTAGTCCGCTGCCGCGATGGCACCGTCGGCGAGCTCGTACTTGAGCTTCATGTCGCCATCGTCGGCGGACTTGACCTTGACTGCGCTGGGGGAAGGATGCCACTTGCCGATGTTGGCACTGTCTTTGAGCACCGCCCACACCTTGGCGGGTGCCGCCTTGATCACGATCTCCTTCTCCACCTTCTGCGGAGACGGGCCATGTGCGCTGGCGGTGAAGGGAAGCATGGCCGCGGCCATGATGGCTAACAGTTGTTTCATATTGAGTTTCTCCATGGTTGAAAAGACATAAGAAATCAATCCGATGTCCGGGCGATGAAACGGCCGAACGCACGACTCTTGCGACCAGTGGGGATACTGGTGAGGGGTCGATTGCTGGCGGCATCGATCACCGAAACGAGGTTTTCGCCCCAGCTCGCGACATAAACCTTGCTGCGTCCCGGGGCATAGGCGATACCCTCGGGCACGCTGCCGACCGGGATATTTTCGATGACACGGTAGCTCGCCGTGTCCAGTACCGCCACCGTATCTGCTTGCGTATTGGTAACGTAAACCCGACGACCATCATCGCTCACCGTGGCGCAATAGGGATGATCTCCCACGGCGATGGTGGCAATGACTTCCAGCTTCGCGGTATCGACCACGGAAACCGTGTCGTCATAGACATTCACCACATACAAGCGGCCGCCCTCCGGGCTGAGTGCGACGCCGAAGGGGTGCCTGCCCACGGGGATGCGACGCACCGTGGCGCCGGTCTTCAGATCGACCACACCGATGTCATCGCTGTCACGGTTGGCGACATACAGCCGATCTCCCGCCGGGCTCACCTCCAGGCCGGCTGGCGCCCTGCCCATCGCGATCTGCTGCCGAACCGTGCCATCAGCCGTATCCAGCGCCAAAATGCGGTCGGAAAACCAGTCGGCTACATAAAGCACGGTACCATCGGGGGCCACCGCCAAGCCGACCGGGGTACCGTCCACCGGCCATTCCGCCATTACCTGCCGACGTGTCACATCGATCACCGAGATCGACCGTCCCTCCACGTTGGAAACGTAAACCCTGCCGCGGGTGCCTGAAACCACGACACCGGCCGGCGCCTTGCCGACTGGCAGGGTTGCAACCACCCGGTCGCTGTCGAGCGAAATCACCGAGACGGTGTCATCGCCTTGGTTGGTGATGTAGGCATCCGCCGCCCGCGCAGCGGCGGCAAAAACCACAAGAAAAGAAACCAGAAAAAATGTTCTCACAGGCTCAGGGGTAAAGGCAGTCACTTCCGAGCAACGCCGGACGGCCGGAGTCGGTTGACGCGGCAGTATACGGACCGCCACGCGCGGTTGCAACCTTGAAGCAGAAAATGGTGCCCGGGACCGGAGTCGAACCGGCACGCCACTTTCGCAGCGAGGGATTTTAAGTCCCTTGTGTCTACCAATTTCACCACCCGGGCCGGGCAGTGCCTGTCAGGAAGGATGGAGGCGCGTGCCGGAATCGAACCGGCGTAGGCGGCTTTGCAGGCCGCTGCATAACCACTTTGCTAACGCGCCATCGAGACTGGACGATTTTTAGCAAAAAAGGGAAAGCAGGTCCATTGCTTTCCCTTTCATGAATCTGGAGCGGGAAACGAGTCTCGAACTCGCGACCTCAACCTTGGCAAGGTTGCGCTCTACCAACTGAGCTATTCCCGCATCGATGAGAAGCCGCCATTTTAAGGCTTTCGGCCGCCTTGTCAACACCGCTCTTCCCGCTTAGCCGCGACCGGTCATGCGTGACCATGCGGCTTTGACATAAAAGGCCATGGACAGCAGGGTCAAAAACACCGCGACATAGATCAGCAGCGTACCGATCCAGTGTGTATCCAGTATCCCGACCGGTTCGTGATAGAGCAGGAACAGAATGGCGGCCATCTGGAAGCCGGTCTTGAATTTACCCACCAGCGCCACCGCCACACGCTTGCCTTCTCCCACCGCAGCCATCCATTCGCGCAAGGCCGAAATGGCGATCTCGCGGCCGACGATGACGAGCGCGACGATGGCACCGACACGCTCGAGTTCCACCAACACGATCAGCGCCGCAGTCACCATCAGTTTGTCCGCCACCGGGTCGAGGAAGGCGCCGAATGCCGAAGTCTGTTGCAGGCGGCGTGCCAACCAGCCGTCCAGCCAATCGGTGAGCATGGCCAGCGCGAACACAAAAGCCGCCAACAGATTCATCCCGTGGGGGGAAGCCATATCAGAAGGTAGGTAGAAAATGCCGACGAATACCGGGATCAGCACGATGCGTAGCAGCGTCAAAACGTTGGGGATGTTCCAAAGCATCAATGCAGTTCCTCATAGATTTTTTGGGCAAGCGTGCGACTGATGCCCTCCACCTGGGCGAGTTCATCCACACTGGCATTGCGCACACCGGCCAACCCGCCGAAGCGGGTGAGGAGCTTTTGCCGGCGCTTGGCGCCGATGCCCGGGATGTCTTGCAGCGATGAAGTCAGCCGCGCTTTGGCGCGACGGCCGCGATGCCCGGTGATGGCAAAACGGTGGGCCTCGTCACGGATCTGTTGTAACAGATGCAGGCCCGGGTGATCTGGCTGGACACGCAAGGGGGCATCGCGGTCGGGTAAAAACAGCTGCTCCAACCCCGGCTTGCGCGCTTCGCCCTTGGCGATACCTACCAGCAGTACGTCCGGCAGACCGACTTCCTGCATCACCTGCTGGGCGATACCGAGCTGCCCTTTACCCCCATCGATGAACACCACGTCCGGCACCTTACCTTCTCCAGCGGCTATCTTGGTATAACGCCGCATCAATGCTTCGCGCATCGCCGCATAGTCGTCACCCGGCGTGATGTCCGTGATGTTGTAACGGCGGTATTGGGATTTTTGCATTGTGCCCTGGTCGAATACCACGCAAGAAGCGACCGTCGCTTCGCCCAGGGTGTGGCTGATATCGAAGCATTCGATGCGATTGGCGGTTTCCGGCAGATCGAGCAGTTCGCGCAGTGCTTCTAGGCGGGTGTGCTGGGTGCACCGCTGTGCCAGGTGCTGCTGTAGTGCCAGCCGGGCATTGGTCTGCGCCATCGTCAGCCACGCCCGACGATCACCGCCGGCATAGGCGCTGATCTGCACCCGGCGCCCTGCCTGCTCGCTCAGTAGCTGCTGCAATGTGTCACTTTCCAGCGCCACCCCTGTAATGATGAGCGGCGGCACGGGTCGCGACAGATAGTGCTGTTCCAGGAAAGCCTGTAACGCTGAAGCTTCGTCGCAACCCTCGGCGTTTTTCGGAAAGAAACTACGGTCGCCCAGATGCCGCCCACCGCGGATCATCACCACGTTGACACAGACCGCACCATTTTCGGCCACACAAGCCACCACGTCGGCATCGCCGCTGCGGAAATCGGCCACGAACTGCCGCTGCTGCACCTGACGCAGGCTCTGGATGCGGTCACGGAATACCGCAGCCCGTTCGTATTCCTGTCGCTGCGAGGCTTCGAACATGCGTTCCGATAGCTCATCCAGCACCTGCTGCCCGCGCCCCTCCAGAAACAGGGTGGCCTGCGCCACGTCGCGCCGATAATCCTCCGGCGAAATGTAGCCCACGCACGGCGCGGTACAGCGCTCGATCTGATACAGCAGACAGGGGCGGGAGCGGTTGGAAAACACCGAGTTTTCACAGGTGCGCAAGCGAAACACTTTCTGCAACAGGGCGATACTCTCGCGCACCGCAGCGGCGTGAGGGAACGGACCAAAATAACGGTTGGCCTTCTGCTGGCTACCACGATGAAAGGCCAGCCGGGGAAATTCGTCGCCGCTCAACATGATGTAGGGATAAGACTTGTCGTCGCGGAAGATGACGTTGTATTTGGGCATCAGCGACTTGATGAGATTGTTTTCCAATAGCAGCGCCTCGGCCTCGGAGCGGGTCACCGTGGTCTCGATGCGCGCGATCTGGGACACCATCAGCCGCGTACGTGGGCTGGAGAGAGTTTTCTGGAAGTAGGACGACACCCGTTTCTTGAGGTTGATCGCCTTGCCGACGTAAATCACCTCTCCTGCCGCGTTGAGCATGCGGTAGACACCTGGCAGGTTGGGCAAAGTCCTGAGGATGGGCTTGGGATCGAACCCGGATGTTGTCTCAGACACGGTGTTCAGGCTGGGCAACGGCCGGCGCGCGCGCACGCCCATGGGATGAAAACCCAGCAAACACGCCATCCACGAAAGCCGATTCCGGCGTTCGCGCCACTGCACCGGCCAGTCATACTCAAGACTATTCGTCGAGGAGTTTTCCGGCGATGGCCCAGTCTTCGTAAGCCACTTCCTCGAAGGTAATGTAGGTGTATTGCGGCGGTTTGTTGGCGTGCCGCTGCAAAGTCGCCGTGATCTCCTCGGCGATCTTGGCCTTCTGTTCGCGGGGCAGGCTCCCCGCCAGTTTGACATTCACGTAAGGCATGACAATTCCTCCTGGATACGTACGAATAGCGCATGGAACATCGCCTCGGTGAGGCGCCGTGTCTGGGTATTGTAGCGGCTGCAATGGTAGCTGTCATAAAGCACCCGGCCATGCGGCAAGCCATGACGTGCGCCATGACCGAATGGATATTCCGTGGTTTTCAGTCCCAGTGCCCGTAGCACTGCCCCATGCGCCACGTTGCCCAGCGCCAGTACCACCGCCCCGGCCGGCAGCGCCGCCAGTTCGTCCCGCAGATAGCCATTGCACGCGACCACCTCGGCCGTTTCCGGCTTGTTGACGGGCGGCAGGCATTTCACCGCGTTGGTGATGCGGCACCCCACCAGTTTCAAGCCCGGGTTTGCCCATCCAGCGGCATCCAGTGGATCTGCCTGCGTGGCAAAGCCAAAGCGGTGCAGCGTGGAATACAACATGCCTCCTGCATGATCGCCGGTGAATGGCCGGCCGGTGCGGTTGGCACCATGCAGCCCCGGTGCCAGCCCGACGATGAGCAGGCGCGCATCCTCCGCACCGAATGGCGGCACCGGGCGGCAGAAATAGTCCGGATACCGTGCCCTCACCGTATCCAGAAACGCGGCCAGACGCGCACAGCGGCGGCAATCGGTGAGCGGCGGGTTCCGGCTCATCGTCCGCCGCCGGCCCACCTCGGCGTCGAAATGGACTGTATCTTCATCATCAACAACCGGCTTGTGGTTAAATTACACATAGGCATTCTAGCAAGAGCACTCATGACTTTGCTCGATCGTCTTCTTTCCAACCTCGCGCTGCGCATCAGCCTGATCTACCTGCTGGTCGCCGGCCTGTGGATCCTGCTCTCGGACCGGCTGCTGGAGGCGCTCGTGGGCCCGTCGAGCACGCTGGCC
>JANZZG010000052.1 GCA_026419515.1 Methylophilaceae bacterium | reverse complement strand
AGCTGCTCCTCCAGCATTTTGCCATCCTCGATAACATCCAGTCTATCGCCGACGGCTTTGCCCGGTTTGGCAGTGCGGTGCCGGAGAGCTTGCTGGAAGCCTTAAGGACACGCTGAAATTCGTCATGCTTCCGTCACAATTTAGTGTACCTGACAACAAAAAAGCCCACTAAAACAAAGTGGGCTTTTTGAGCGTAACTTTTTGATTTGGCGGAGAGGGAGGGATTCGAACCCTCGAACAGGGAGACCCTGTTACCGGATTTCGAGTCCGGCGCATTCGACCACTCTGCCACCTCTCCTGATACTACCGCGCGTCCACCGACAGATTGGGCCACGACTGTTTCTGCGGGGCTTAAGAAGCCTCCGAATAGCCTGCCGCGCGGCCCGGATGGCGGCGCTACGCGATTTTTGGGCTCCGGCCGCTGCGTTGTGGCTTAGCGTTCGCGATGCTCACGCAACCCTACGCCGCAAAAGCAAGGCAGCGTGTCGTCGGGTCTGGTGCATTGGATTAGGCTGTCACCATCCTTGTGAAATTCGCGGTGTCTGTATGTCCGTCGACTCGCAAAGCGCGAATTCTACCATGGCCTTCCTGTTCCAGACATTCTCTTGCGGCTGGACAAATCCCGCCAAGTTGGGGAAACTCTGTCCATGGCACGCGTAATCGCACTCGTCGTCATCGTCTTGCTGTTGTCCTCTTGCGGGCCTTCCCGCAAGCAATTGCCGACGGTACAGGAGGGGCGGGAGCTGGTCGTCGTCACCTACAACGGTCCTTCCACCTATTTCGTCAATGGCAACGACGCCTTCGCCGGGCTGGAATATGACTTGGTCAACCTGTTCGTACAGGAGCTCGGTCCAGACATCAAGGTGAAGTTTCTGGTGGTCGGCGGCGTCGATGAAGTGATCCCTGCCTTGCTCAAGGGCAAGGCACACGTCGCTGCTGCCGCACTGGGCATGACCCGGCTGCGCAGCCATCTGGTCCGGTTCGGCCCGAGCTACCAGCAGGTGCAGCCGCAGGTTGTCGTCAACAAAGAGCGAGGGCTGAACATCCGCAAAGTCAGCGACCTGATCGGCAAAAAACTCGAAGTCACCACCGGCAGTAGTTACGCCGAGCGCCTGGCCGCACTGTCGGCCCAGTTTCCCGGACTGCGTTGGCAGGAGATACGGGGTGCCGGTGCTGACGAATTGCTGGAAAAGGTGGCCGACGGTCGCCTGGACGCCACCATCGCCGATTCCCAGGTAGTCTCGGTGATGCAGAACTATTATCCCAACCTTGAAGTCGCCTTTGATTTCGGCTTGCCTGAAAACCTGGCTTGGGGGTTCCCCAAGACGGGCGAGGAATGGGTCTATCAGAAAGCACGGCGGTTTTTCGAACGCATCCGCAAAGATGGCACCCTACACCGGCTGATCGACCGCTACTATGGACATGCCGAACGCCTCAACGCAATGGACGTCACCACTTTCCTGATCCGTTCGCGCACCGTGCTGCCACAATATGTCAAACTGTTCAAACAGGCCCAGGAAACCACCGGTATCGACTGGCGGCTACTGGCCGCGGTCAGCTACCAGGAATCACACTGGAACACCTACAGCACTTCGCCCACCAACGTGCGCGGTCTGATGATGCTGACCGAAGACACTGCCGACCGGCTAGGGGTGACCGACCGCCTCGATCCCCAGCAAAGCATCCCGGCCGGCGCCCGCTACATCCTGCAGCTCAAGGACGGTATTCCAGCCCGCATTTCGGAGCCTGACCGCACCTGGTTGGCGCTGGCGGCCTACAACATTGGCTTGGCCCATCTGGAAGATGCGCGCATCCTGGCCCAGCGCATGGGACTCAATCCCGATGCCTGGGCCGATGTCAAAAAGACCCTGCCGCTCCTCAACAAGGCGGAGTACTACTCCACGCTGAAATACGGGTTTGCACGTGGCGGTGCGGCGGTGATCTTCGTCGAATCGGTTCGCACCTATTACAGCATCCTGGAAAAATACGAAAAGAAACACACGCCTGCTTTGCCAGAATTCAACGTGGCGTGGTTGTATACTGGACGCATCACCGCGACGCAATGACCGCACCCCCGTAACCCCTGCCAATGGAGGGTCCCTGGTCGGGGGATCACTGGGGTTTTGGGTTCTGTACGGGAGAAGAAATCAAATAGAGTTGCCCACCTTCTACCCACTCCCCGGCAAGATCATAGTGTGCCTGCGAAGTGGCCAGGAAATAGCGCTTACCATCGCCACGCGCGAGTAGGTGGGTGATCTCGATGATGCCAGAGTTTTCTTCGTCCTGGGTCAGATAGCCCGGGTTACCGCTGATAAAGCGGTTGCGGTCAGATTCGAGAATCTGGGTCCAGTCTCCAGAAACGGGATCGTACATCCAGGTCTTGGCGACGTAAGACGTATTGCCCGGGTCTTCCTGAATGTAGAGCTTGCCGTCTTCTCCCACCACGATATTGTCGAAGGAGCGTCCGGCCGATCCGTCGGTACCGACGAGCGTGGAAGCATCCTTGACCATGGTAATGGTGCCGCCCAGAGTCAGATCGGTAGCGTCGGCAAAATCCAGGCGATAGAGTTTTGACGTGTTGCTGATGCCATTCACCGTGGCACCCGTGGTAGCGAAGTAGAACGTGGTAGCATTCGCCCAATGACCGTCTTCCGGGCGAGCAAAATTGGTCACGCCCAAGGCATTGCTTTGAGCCTGGAGTGCGGCTCCGGACTGATTGGCCGTCACTGCTTGGAGGGAAAAGATCCCATTGATGGCACCGGATTCAGTGGTGACGCCGGTCACCTTGATGCCGTACAGCTGGCCACTGTGTAAGCCAGCCCGTTCGACTGCATTACCGGTGGCTTGCTTGTTGCCGACGTACATATAGATTTGGCCCGGCGTGGCATCATCGGTACCGATCACCACGGTTTTGTCCCCAGTGTAAGGATTGGCTAAAGCGTTTTCCCAGGAAAATTTGCCTAGGTGAGGCAATTCATACACTTTGCCGGCGTCTGCGCCGGTGGCGACCCAAGCGAAAGCGCGACCTTCCGGGCCGCTTTCCTCGCCGTTCATGAAGATCAGGCCGGGGTAGCCCTTGCCGGTCGAGCCATTGTAAAAAGCGCTCAAGGGGGGAAGATCAGCAGAGCAGAGACGCGCGAAAGAGGTCGTGCCCTGTATCCAGGAATTTCCGGTCCAGGTATGAACGTCTTTGGCGCTTCGCACCATATCCTTGCCACTGATCACCCGCAGGGTGCTTTTGTCGATCACCCATTGTGAAACGAAAGCGCCCTTGCTGCCATGTGCGCGCACGATGCCACCGTCTGCTGGAAGTTCGTGGTTCATCAGCAGAGTGAACGTGCCGTCGCCATTGTCATAAGCACCCAGCCCGTCGGGGATGCCTACCATCTTGTAGCCGTTGCTGGCAGCATCACCGACAGTGAGGATGGAAGTGACGTCCCAGCCGGCGGCGGTGACGGTCACATATGGGGTGGCGCTGCTACTGGGTCCCTGATTGGCTGAAGCGATAGTGGTGATACTGGTGAGGACGATGGTCAGGGTGATTAGCGTGATGCGCATGAATGTGTTCCTCTCTTGAAAACTGCAATCTCATCCAATCAACTCAATCAGCCGAA
>JANZZG010000021.1 GCA_026419515.1 Methylophilaceae bacterium | reverse complement strand
CACCCACTATTTCGAACTGACGCGGCTGGCGGAGGACTACAAGCAGGTGGCCAACGTGCATCTGGACGCCGTCGAACATGGCGATGGCATCGTATTCCTGCACAGCGTGGAAGAGGGGCCCGCCAGCCAGAGCTACGGCCTCGAGGTGGCCCAGCTGGCGGGCATTCCGAAAAGCGTGGTCGCCGCCGCCAGGCGCAAGCTGGCACAACTGGAGCAGCAGAGTGTCATCACCGGACCGCAGAAGGACCTGTTCGCCCAGCCGGAGCAGGTCGAGCCGCCACTTTCCCCCGTGATCGAGGCATTGATGGATGTGGAGCCGGACGAGATGACGCCGAAACAGGCGCTGGAAACCTTGTACCGGCTCAAACAGATGGTCTGACCCCCGCGTTGCGCTTTTATCGGCCTGGGTGGTATAGCCCGCTTTCGCGATTGAAACGGCCTTCAGTGATCAAGGAAAATGCCCGCTTCCTTGGGCCACGCCACGCGCACGGCATCCCCGACTTCGAAGAACTTGGCCCGCCCTGGTGCCGAATTGGGCTTGAGCGCCTTGAAGGGTAAACCATTGGCCAGCAGCACGGTGTAGATGGTGACGTCGCCGTGATAGATCAGGTCGCGTACCGTGCCCTGGAAACAGTTTTCTGCCGTGGTCGTTTCCTCTACACCTAGGATGCGAACCTGTTCCGGGCGGATGGCGAGAGTCCCCTTCGAGGTATGTGTCGAGCTTGCCACACTGGACATGACGATTTTCCCCAGCCCCGCCACTTCCAGCCACATGCCTTCGCTGCCCGAGGCGATGACGTGTCCATCCAGCAGGTTGATCTTGCCGATGAAATCCGCCACGAAACGGTTGCGTGGTGCACAGTAGAGCCGGTCCGGCTCGTCCACCTGCTCCACCACGCCTTGGCTCATGACGGCAATCCGGGTGGACAAGGCCAGCGCTTCGATCTGGGCATGGGTGACGAAGACGAAGGTGATGCCGACGTTGCGCTGCAGGTTGATCAGTTCCACCTGCATTTCCTCGCGCAGCTTGGCGTCCAGCGCGCCCAGCGGCTCGTCGAGCAACAGCAGGCGCGGCCGGTTGACCAGCCCGCGCGCCAGCGCCACACGCTGCTTCTGTCCGCCGGAAAGCTCGTGTGGGTAGGCTTGGGCTTTGTCGGCGAGGCGTACTTCCTCCAGCGCTTCACGTACCCGGCGTGCGATCTCGTCTGCCGGGCGCTTTGCCATTTTCAGCGGAAAAGCCACGTTGTCGGCGACGGACAGGTGGGGAAACAGTGCATAGCTTTGGAACACGGTGTGTATTGGTCGGTCCTCGGGAGGCGTATCCGCCAGGTCTTTCCCATCCAGCAGGATTTGCCCTTCGTCCGGTTGGTCAAAACCGGCAATCATGCGCAGCAGGGTGGTCTTGCCGCAGCCGGAAGGGCCGAGCAGAGTGAAGAATTCACCCGCCTCGACACTCAAACTGACGTCATGCACCGCTTCCAGCGCACCGAAGCGGCGGGTGACGTGCCGGAGTTCCAGGAGTGCCATGGGCGGTGGTCAGCGGCCTGGATTATGATGGGGAGGGTGTGCTTCCAGGTGTGTATGGGCGGCATGTTCGTGCAGAAAGCCGGCCGGGTGGGGATGCTTGTGACCCACCCACTGCGGCAGCAGCGAGCCGACGACCATGCCAAGCGCTGAAATGCCCAGCCCGATCAGCTGCGGCGGCACGGGGCTGGCCTCTCCAATCATCACTTCGATCAGGATCCAGGACAGCAATCCGCCGATGGTGGCGACCAACGCGCCCTGTGTGGTGGCCCGCTTCCAGAAAGCGCCGAACACCAGCGGCACGAAGGCGCCGGCGAGGGTGACCTTGTAGGCGTTCTCCACCATCTCGAAAATGCTCGAATCCGAGTTCAGCGCGAAAGCCAGCACCATCAGGGCAAAGCCCACCAGGCAACCACGCATCACTTTGAGGAAGGTGCGATCGCCCATTTTCGGGAAAAAGCCGCGCACCACGTTTTCTGCGAAAGTCACCGAAGGCGCCAGCAAGGTGGCGGAGGAACAGCTCATGATGGCCGAAAGCACCGCACCGAAAAACAGGACCTGGGCAACGAGCGGCATGGATTCCAGCACCAGCGTGGGCAGAACCAGTTGCGAATCCTGCTCGATGAGCGCGGTGAATTTGGCCGGCTCCAGCAGGGTCGCAGCATAGGCGATGAACATCGGCACGAAGGTGAAACAGAAATAGATGGAAGCGCCCAATATCGAACCCCAGATGGCCACCTTGGCGCTCTTTGCCGAGGTGATGCGCTGAAACACGTCCTGCTGGGGGATGGAACCGAGCATCATGGTCACCCAGGCGCCCAGGAAAGTCACCCACAGCCAGGGATCGGCCGGCGGGAAGAAGTCGAGCTTGCCCGTCTGTGCCGCGTGTTCGATGACGGGGGCCACCCCCCCGGTCTTGCCACTGACGGTCCAGGCGATGAACAACAGGCCGCCCATACTGACCATCATCTGCACGAAATCGAGGAAGGCCACCGAAAACATGCCGCCGAAAGTGGTGTAGGTCAGCACGATGGCGGCCCCCAGCACCATGCCGGCCTCCTGTGAAACCGCGCCGCCGGTCACCACGTTGAACACCAGGCCCAGTGCCTTGATCTGTGCGGCGACCCAGCCCAGATAGGACAGCACGATGCAGATGGTGGTGATGACCTCCACCGTGCGGTTGTAACGCATCCGATAGAAATCGCCCAAGGTGATGATGTTGAGCTTATAGAGCTGGGTGGCGAAGAAAAAGCCGGCCAGGATCAAGCACATGCTAGAGCCGAATGGGTCGGCCACCACGCCTCTTAAGCCATCTTGCACGAAAGTGGCGGGGATGCCGAACACCGCCTCGGCACCAAACCAGGTGGCGAATACGGTGGCCGTGACCACCGGCAGGGGTAGGCTGCGTCCAGCAACGGCAAAATCTTTGGTATTGTGTACGCGGGTAGAAGCCCATAGGCCGATGCCGACGGAAACCAGCAGGTAAGCAATGATGAACCACAGCAGCATGATGTTTCTGCGCGACACGTTGGAAGTGATGCTATTGTAGCAAGTCGGTCTAAGGGTTGACACGTGTTCGGTTTTTTTTCGCTACAATGCCCTCACCACCCTGTTGAAGGTTAGATTTGGTGCAACAACCGAAAACTCTGGAACATTGGTTGGGCTTTCTGGCAGAGGCAGAGATTCCCGTACTGCGGCATACTGCGCGTGAACTGGTCAGGCTGCGCGAGCGAGAGAATGCGCTTGGTGCGCGCGACGTGACACGCGTGGTGATGCAGGATCCGATGATGACTGCGCGTCTGCTGCGCTATCTGCAGGCGCACAAGCATGCACGGCAGACGCGCGAGCTGGTGGAAGTCGAACAAACCCTGCTCATGATGGGCATCAGTCGGTTTTTCGAGGTTCTGCCTGCCAGACTGACCGTCGAGGACGTGCTGCGCGAGCAGATGGCGGCGTTGGTGCAACTGCTGCACGTGGTGCATCGCGCCCACCGCGCTTCGCACTACGCCTTCGAATGGGCGCTGCTGCTTCATGATTTGCATGCCGAGGAGATCCGCATCGCGGCGCTGCTGCATGATCTGGCGGAAATGCTGATGTGGATCTACGCCCCGGTGGAAATGCTGCAGATTCGGCAGCTGCAGGCCGCCGACCGGACCCTGCGCAGCAAGGAGGCCCAAGCCAGGGTGCTGGGCTTCACCCTGCACGATCTGCACCGGGAGGTCGCCGCGGCATGGAATCTGCCGGAGCTGCTGCAAGTCCTGATGGAAGACGAACACGCCGAAACGCGCCGGGTGAAGAACGTCAAGCTGGCGGTCGACCTGGCCCGCCATTCCGCCAATGGCTGGGATGACGCGGCATTGCCCGATGATTACGCGGCGATTGCCGAATTGCTACGTCTTTCGCAGGAAGAAGTGATCGCCATGCTGGTGCCCCAACCCGCGGAGCCCGAGCCGGGTTAGCGCATAAGCAGCATCCAGCCCAGCGGGGCCAGCTGCAGGGCCAGCACCACGGCCAGCAGCACCAGCACCATGCGCGTCCGGCGCCGGTCACGCTGCTCCTGCCATGCGAGCAGTGCGCGCACCTGTTCCAATTCCCGCCCGGCATCCCGTTGCAGTTGCGCATGCAGCAGGCGGGGTAGTTGCGGTAAGAGTTTTCCCCAGTGCGGCGCTTCTTCCCGCATCGTCTGCAGGATTGCGCGCCAGCCCGACTGCTCGGACATCCAGCGCTCCAAATAGGGGCGTGCGGTAGCCCACAGATCCAGTTCGGGATCGAGCTCGCGCCCCAGCCCTTCGATATTGAGCAGTGTTTTTTGCAGCATCACCAGCTGGGGCTGGACCTCCATGCCGAAGCGGCGCGACGTCTGGAACAGGCGCAGCAGCACGCGGCCGAACGAGATATCCTTGAGCGGCTTGTCGAAGATGGGCTCGCATACCGCACGTATGGCGCTTTCGAATTCATCCGGCGGCGTATCCTTGGGTGCCCAGCCGGACTCGATGTGGGCGCGGGCCACTTCCCGGTAGTCGCGGCGGAAGAAAGCAAGGAAGTTACGCGCCAGGTATTGCTTGTCGGTCTCACTCAGCGTGCCCATGATGCCGAAGTCGAGCGCGATGTAGCGCCCATCGTCCGCCACGTAGATATTGCCGGGGTGCATGTCGGCGTGGAAAAAACCGTCCCGGAATACCTGGGTGAAAAAGATTTCCACCCCATCACGCGCCAGCTTGGGGATGTCGATGCCCAGCTCGCGCAGGCGCGACACCTGGCTGATGGGCGTGCCTGCCATGCGCTGCATCACCATCACCTGTTCGCGACAGTAATCCCAGTGGACTTCCGGTACCAGCAGCAGGCGGCCGTCAGCGAAGTTCCGGCGCAGCTGGCTGCAGTTGGCGGCTTCCAGCATCAGATCCAGCTCCTGGCGGACATGCTTGCCGAATTCGGCCACTACTTGGCGTGGCTTGAGGCGTTTCCCGTCCGACCACAGCGTTTCCAGCAATGCGCCCGCCGCATCGAGCAGGGCCAGGTCCCTTTCGATGACGGCAGCGATCCCGGGGCGCAGGATCTTGACCGCGACTGGCGTGCCATCCATCAGCACCGCGAAATGCACCTGCGCCACAGAGGCGCTAGCGACTGGTACCGGATCGAATTCGGCGAACACCTGGTGCACCGCCTTGCCATAAGCCTGAAAAATGACTTCCATAACGTCCTCAGGGGGGAAGGGGGGCACCTGATCCTGCAGTTTGGCCAGCTCGTCGGCCAGGTCGGCGGGCAACAGGTCACGGCGGGTGGACAGCATCTGGCCGAACTTGACGAAAATCGGCCCCAGTTTTTCCAGCGCCAACCTGAGCCGCACGGCACGCGGTCGATGGGTGGGGCGCCAGAACAGCAGGATGCGGCAGAGGCCGTTGAGCAAGGGGAATCGGGCATGGCCCAGGATGAAATCCTCCAGGCCGTAGTGGATGCCGACCGCGATGATTCTGACAAGACGCAGCAGCCGGTTCACGGATTCCGATCCAGTTTCTCCATGCGCTTGGCCAGCCGCTCGACATCATCGCGCAGCGCATCCACTTCGCGGGAAAACTGTTCCAGATGCCGGCGCTTGGCGATCAGCGGACGCTCTTCCAGCCAGTATTCGGCCAGCGTCGCGGCCAGGCTGCCCAACTGGCGCTGGCCTTCGGACATGATCCGCTTGCCCAGGGTGACCAGTTCGTGGGCGGGAATGTCGCCGATGAGATGGGACAGGTCTTCCTCGTATTCCCACCGCAGCTGGTGCAGCACCTTGCTGATGTCCATGGCGAGGGTGGTGTCGCCTTCCACCCTAAACAACGGGTCAGGCGGCTGGTCAGCCAGCAGCCGGAGCGCAGTCGTTGGGGTCAGGATGATGGCTGCTTCGGCAGTCGCATCCGGCCGGGCGGGCTGGAATTCGCCTTCCGGCGAGACGGTGAACAGGGCCTCGAACGGCAGCAGCGCCAGTCTGACCGTCCGTCCGGCATGTGGACGCAACTTTTCCGCCGCCCAGGGACTCTGGCGCAGGACGTGGTTGAGCGCGAGTGCAGCGATACTCAGTATTTCCATCCTTTGTGCAGGGCCACTATACCGCCGGTCAGGTTGTAATAATCCACCCTGCCGAAGCCGGCTTCTAGCATCATGGCTTTGAGGGTTTCCTGGTCGGGGTGCATGCGGATGGATTCTGCGAGATAGCGGTAACTGGCTTCGTCGTTGGCCAGCAGTTTGCCCATCAGCGGCAGTAGTTTGAATGAATAGGCATCATAAACAGGTCGTAACGGCCTCCACGCTTGTGAGAATTCGAGCACCAGCAGACATCCTCCTGGCTTGAGAACGCGCTGCATTTCCTTGAGGGCGCGTTCTTTGTGGGTCATGTTGCGCAGGCCAAACCCGACGCTCACACGGTCGAATACGTTGTCGGGGAAAGGCAAATTCTCCGCATCGCACTGTACGATCGGAACAAGTAGGCCCGCATCGATCAGGCGGTCGCGTCCGACATTCAGCATGGAGGCATTGATGTCGGTCAGAATCACCTGACCGTGGGGCCCGACCTTGTGTACGAACAGGCGTGCCAAATCGCCACTGCCGCCGGCGACGTCCAACACCTTGGCACCAGGACGCACGCCACTTATTTCCACCGTGAAACGTTTCCACAACCGGTGCAGGCCGACCGACATGACATCGTTCATGAGGTCGTAGCGGCGGGCGACGGAATGAAACACTGCGCCTACCTTGTGCGCCTTTTCTTCTTCGTCTATGGTCTGGAAGCCGAAATGGGTTTCACCCATGTTTGCGCTCTATGCCAGCGGCGGCAAGGCGTGCCAGATATTCTTGCCACAACGCATCTTTGCGCACGCCAAGATCATATAGATAATCCCAAGAATAAAGGCCGGTATCGTGACCGTCGGAAAAGATCAGCTTGACGGCATACCGGCCGACCGGTTCGATGCCGACGATGTTGACGTCTTCCTTGCCAGTCTGGAGTACTTCCTGTCCTGGGCCGTGCCCGCGTACTTCGGCAGATGGCGAGTAAACGCGCAGGAGCTCGCAGGGCAGCAGGAAATGCGCCTGGTCGCTGAACGTGATTTCGAGCTGGCGCGATTTTTGGTGTAGCCGGATATCGACCGGCCAGGGGGTGTCTGGGGCAAGTCCGCTCATAGGCCCTCCATCATACCAGAAAGCGCAGACGGGGCCATGTGAGGGCGAAGGGGCGAGATACCGTCATGGGGTCGTTATGTAACATATTGTTCTGATTCTGTTGATTTTTAGCGAATTCGTGTTAGAGTGGGCGCCAATCTAAAAGAATTTGGATACACGGCATGACGCAGAATACCCTGGTTGACGAGTTTGCTGCCTATAGTCTGTGGCGCAAGGGTTTGGTGGATGCATTGTGTGATTACCGGACCTGGCTGAACGAACAGGAGCTGAACGATTCGCAAACCGATCTGCGCATCCAGCAGTTGTTGGATCGGTTGCGCGACGACAAACTCAATGTGGCTTTCGTGGCGGAATTCTCCCGTGGCAAATCCGAGCTGATCAACGCCATTTTCTTCGCCGATTATGGCCACCGCCTGCTCCCCTCGAGTGCAGGGCGCACCACCATGTGCCCGACCGAGCTCTTGTACGACGAAGGCAAGCCGACCTCTTTGCAGCTGTTGCCCATCGAGACACGTGCAACCGATGTGACGACCACCGAGTACAAGCGCTATCCAGAGGAGTGGACGGTGTTCGAGTTCGACGTGGGTTCCAGCGATAACATGGTGACGGCGTTCAAGGAGGTCAGCCGTACCAAGCGTGTGCCGGCCGAGGAAGCTGCGCGCTACGGGCTGTTCGACCCAGATGACCCGGGAGACGCCATCAACCTGAACCCGGACAATACGGTCGAGATCCCATGTTGGCGCTATGCCATCATCAATTTTCCACATCCGTTGCTGGAGCAGGGTCTGGTTATCCTTGATACGCCGGGGTTGAATGCCATTGGGACCGAGCCCGAGCTGACGCTCAACATGCTGCCCAACGCCCACGCCATTCTGTTCATCCTGGCGGCAGATACCGGCGTGACCAAATCCGAGATCGACGTCTGGCGCCACTATATCAGCGGCGCGCGCTGGAAGCAGAAGGGTCGTCTGGCCGTGCTGAACAAGATCGACGGGCTGTGGGACGAGCTCAAGAGCGATGCCGAGGTGCAGCGCGAGATCGACAAGCAGCTTGCCACCAGCGCCGAATTGCTCGGACTGCAGCCGGATCAGATTTTCCCGGTGTCGGCACACAAGGGCTTGCTGGCTAAAGTGAACAAAGATGAGGCGCTGCTGCGTAAAAGCCGCCTGCCTGAGCTGGAGGAGGCACTGTCCAGCGAGCTGATTCCTTCGAAGAAGGAGATCGTGCGTGACAACACCCAGAACGAAATCGAGGACCTGATCAACAATTCCAGCCTGCTGTTGGAGGCGCGACTACAGGGTTTGGCCGAGCAGCTGGAAGAATTGCGCGGGCTGCGTGGCAAGAATGAAGACGTAGTCGAGCACATGATGAACAAGGTCAAGATTGACAAGGAAAATTTCGAAAAGGGGTTGCAGCGCTTTCAGGCACTGCGCAGCGTGTTCTCCCAGCAGACCAACAACCTGTTCACCTATCTCGGCATGGAGGCCCTCAAGGCCGAGGTGGTGAAAACTCGTGAGGCCATGGTCAACAGCAACTTCACCAAAGGGATGCGTAATGCCATGGATGCCTTTTTTACGGAACTGAAGGCCCGGCTGGTGCAATCCGATAGCCAGATCAATGAAATCAAAAGCATGATGGATGCCATGTACAAAAAATTTTCTGAGGAGCATGGCTTGCGTCAAACCACGCCGCCCGCATTTTCAACCTTGCGCTACCAAAAGGAACTCGCCAAGTTGGAACGGGCCTACAAGGAGCATTTTGATACCGCATTCAACATGTTGACCAACGAGAAGATGACTTTGACCACCAAATTCTTCGAAACACTGGCCAGTCGGGTCATCAATGTCTATGAGGTGGCGAACCGCGACGTGGAGAATTGGCTGAAAGCAGTGATTGCCCCGATGGAATCGCAAGTGCGTGAACATCAACTGCAGTTGCGGCGCCGCCTGGAAAGCATCAAGCGCATCTACAAGTCGACCGATACCCTAGAAGAGCGTATTGCGGAACTCGAGGGCATGGAAAGGTCCATTCAGGCACAGATGCAGGACCTCATGGTGTTGCGTCAGCATATCCGCAATGCACTGGATTTCGAACACCCCGCGCAGGCACGGCAGGTAGCATGACTCCTATCCTGCTGTTTTTGTTTGGGTTGACTTTGATATTCGTCGGGGCAGCGGCGGTGGGCATTTTATGGGCGATCAAAAGTGGTCAATTCGATGACTTGGAGGGACCTGCCCAGCGTATCTTGATGGACGACGACGATCCCATGATTCCATTCAACAATCCTGGGAAGTCCGAGCCTCCGCCCTGTTAGCAACAAATAGATTTGTCCGGAGCTGTAGCACATAAACTGTCCGCTTGCCATGGGAGGGGGAGGTGCGAAAGGCGTAGCCCGGAGCGGCTTCCCCTTCCACGGCGGGCGCTGCGGCGGACCTACGCGGCGACCTTAACCCCTGCGTCCAGCAACTGCCCATCCGCATCGCAGCGCGCCAGACAACGCGGGCCATGGAAGATGGCCAGCCGTCCGTCGA
>JANZZG010000058.1 GCA_026419515.1 Methylophilaceae bacterium | reverse complement strand
GAAACAGGCGGCAAGCCTGCCGGTGCCAACGCTGGTGCGGTCATTCGGGCGGGTGTTCAAGGGTTGTCCTCCATCCTTGGTGAGTGATGGGAAAAAGCATACGCGTCATTTGGATGCTTGTCCGGTGCGGCAAGCTTGCCGCAGCCTTCAGCGCGCCACGATGCTCGCAGCCGTGTCGAAGAGCCGGTAGCGCCCGAGGCCGAAGCTGGCTTCTTTGCCGACGTGGAGGAATTGCCCCAGGCGCAGGACATCCCAGAAGGGGGCGAGGTCGCCTTGTAGCTGCCAGTCGCCGACACATCCGCCCAAGGTCATGGATCGCTGCTGGCGGGAGGAGTGGCGGGACCAGTCGCGCCAGGCGAATTCATTGCGGCCCTGGATGTTGCCGGCGAGTGCGCCGAGGCGGGTGAAATCCGCAGGCTGCCAGAGCGGGCCTTCGCCATGGTATTCCGATATGAGGCTGACGCGCCGGAGCAGGGCGGTGAGCAGCGGACGCGGGGCGAGGCGCGCGGGCGGCAGGGCATGCCCGTTTTCCTGCAGCCGCAAGGGAGTATCGAAACGCAGGGTGATGCGCTGCGGGGCGGGGACTGTATCGAGCTGCAGGTGGCGGGGGTGGGGGGCGATGGCTTCTCCCGGCTGGTGGATGGTCCGTGCTGTGCCCGAAGAATCGAGCGCATTCACCCGTCGCAGCTCGGCGCAGCCATGGCCAGCACCGACACCGCGCGCAAAGGCGCGTCGCCAGGCCATGATGCACAGTGGGAGGTGTTCGATGCCTTGCCCTATCAGGGTAAAGCCGAATTCCAGTTTTTCTCCCGGTGCATAGTTACGCGCCCCCCATTCCGGAGGTTCGATGACGTAAGGCACCGGCGGAGTGGCGAGCGCGCCCAGGCTGCTCTTGCGGGGTGTCGGTGAGAAAATGGCAGGGTAGGGGCAGGTCGGGCGAAGTGCGCAGCCGTCACAAGTGGGCGACCGTGTGGCACAGGCGAGCTGGCGCAGGGCGTGGCCGAAAGCGCCACGCAGGGCGGAGCCGGCATAGTCGGGTAGCCGCAGTGGCGCGGTAACCTCGAATTCGAAGCGGTAGCGGACGAGAGGGAAGCGGGTCAGCCGTTCATCCATTTGCGCAGGTAATCTGGCAGTGTTCTGATTTCTTCGGCCGCCAGGATCTCCACTTGGTGCTCCTTGGCTCGATTTCGTATTTCATCCCCCACAGGCCGCGCAGAGAGCAAAAGACCTCTGGCGAGGAGCCCTCCAGTGTTTTTGGCTAGCTGGGCGATTTTGTAGATGTAACTCGCATCCTTGAGGCCGTCGCGCCCGAAACGGCTGGTCTTGCATTCGATCATCAGGAGCCGGTTCACGAAATGCTCCTCAATGGTTCCAGAGGACCGAATGTATGGTATTCGCCCTGCTCATAGTGATATAGCAGTACGCGCGCTCCGTTGGAAAGCTCCGCGCCAGCAATCAGAGCACTCACATCGGGGCCAGCATGGAAAAGGTGAATGACGTCCACCCCTGCATCCTGGAGACGGCGGAGCACATTTCTGAGTTCGCGCGCGTATTCAGCCACGTCACTTGGCTTGAACATGTCCATCCGCTTGACATGTGCGATGCGGTCTTCAGGAATATTTCCAAGCACTTCGTCCTTGGCCAGATGACGTTTGACATTGGCCTCGATGTTGCGTCCAGGCAGAAGATCGATGATCAACACGCCGGGTCTGTGTCCGGGCTGACGGCTGATTTCCTTGATCCAGCGCCGACGTTGACGACGTTCGCCAAAGACGACCTGCCACCAGGTCCAGAAGACGGGTATGGCGAGAATCAATCCGACGATAATGCTTGTGCGGCCAAGTACTTCCCAGAATGTTTCCCAGCCGAAATTCATAGCCACATACTCCCGACGACATTATATCCAGATAAAACCTTGTCCAGGTTCTTGTTAGGGTTGAAAACGGCTCGCTCCCGATTTCTCGGCCCTCATTTTTCCTGTACGTTTCGGATCCCCCGCGCCAATCCGCCTCCACATCACGGGGTGCTCGAGATGGCAGGCCAGGAGGCTGGGAATCATGGTTCTATACGAACCAGTGTGTTGTTGAACACATAGGCCGTCACCTTCACGAATTGGTTGGTTTCGACTTTTTTGCGAATATCCGCCGGCAGTGTGGCCAGCAGCTCTTCGCCCCTAGGGGCGATGGCCGTGGCGGATTTGCCATCTTTTTCGGCAGTGAGTGCTTTGTTGGCACGGTTGAATTTGAGCCGCGCACCCGGCCATGGAACGGCGCCAGCCGCCTCTTGCTCGGCTTTGGCATGGGCGGCAGCGGTTTTTTCCTGTTCGCGTCTGACCTCTTCTTTTTGTTGCCTGACCTTGTGCATCGCTTCAGTTTCCATTGCGCCGTAGCCCCCCGCGGTTTTGGCGCCGAAGCCCAGCCACGAGAAAGCATGCTCGAAGGCGGCGAATATCAGCATCTGCCAGCGAGGCTTGCCGCTGGTGGTGTCGGTTTCGAGTAAATCTGGTGCGAGCCGCGCAAGATGTGCTGTGTCGCAGACGACGTGGAAAGTGAAGTTCGATCCGGGCGGCACGGTGAGAAAACTGATGGGGTTGGGCTGTCCGGAGTCGTGGGGGCTGATGCTATTTCCCGATTTTTTGTCACTTTTTTGTTGATAGTAGTGGCTCTGGTGGGGGGTCATGATCTCGATCATCAGGCTATCGCCTTTGATCTCGGGAATCACGTCCCAGAAGGTGAGCGCACCGCGTACGTGTTCGGTCTCGCCATCGGCGGATTCACGGCCAAACAGCACGTCGGATAAGGAAAGTTCGATCGGTTTCTTGTTTTTGTTCAGCACGGGCTTGCGGCGTTCGCCCTCACCCTGCATGAGAAAGTAGGTTTTTGTATCCGACCAGCCATGCGTCGTTGCAGCCCATTCACCACTCGCAAGCTCGCGCGCCGCCTGCCGCAACACCCCCTTGACGCCCGAGCCGGGAAGATACGGCAAGCCATACGGCCAGAGGAATGCAAAGCCGTTTTCCAGCGGGTGCTCGTTGCCGAGCCCTGTGGTGAAGGGGGCAATAGCAGTAGCGCTGAGACAAAGGGCTGTCTCTTTGGAAAAAGAAGCCTCAAAGCAGCGTCTTTGACGCTCCACTAAGGCCTGCAAAGCCTTTTTATCCTGTCCGTTTAGGCGTTTGGCATCAGAAAGCGCTGGGACTTTGTTCTCATATTTGACTTCCCGTTCCCGTTGATCTTGACCACGTACTTCATAATCAACATCCGCGGTCGTCCATAGCAACTCTCTCGTTCTACGGTTAATGCCCCAAAGCTTGAGATACATCCCAAAGCGCATCCCCAGCGAGGCATCTTTGAAATCTTGTCCAAGATAGTTCGGCACTGCAGCAATCGGCATGGTAACCTCCCGTGTAATGCTGAATTACATTCGCACCGCGTAGTTGCGCCTGCACGGTCTGACGTAGAAGCGCATTCTAATCTTTTCCCACCCGTGCGGCAGCCATTTGCCTGAGCCACTTGAGCCAGGCGAAGGCCTCGGCGGTGATGGCCTGAAAGGTGCGCGGATCGACCTTAATCAAATCTTCCATGAAGGGCTTGAATTCAGCCGACGTTATGTACTGCCGAAAGCGGCTTTGTAACCACGAGCGCAAATCGCGCGCTACATCCTCGCAGTGTATGCCACTATCTTTTGAGCCTTTCTCGTGACAAAACGCCAACACTTGCATCAGTCCCGAGTTCATGATGAGCGCAGGTAGCCCTTTGGCGAAGTTGGCGTGTTTGTCGGTATAACGCCCGCATTTCTCCCAAGCGTCTTGAGCGCGTTGCTGTTCTAGCGTCTCCATGTTCACCCCTCCACCACTTTAGCGACGACTAATCCCCGACCGGTGGTGGCATCGCCACCGATTTGCAGCAGCTTGCCGTCGATGACGGCTTTGATCTGTGCCATGACTGCTTCCGCTGGCAGGGCGTCCTCGGTTCTGCCCGTGCGTGTCTGGCTCGCCATCAGGGGGGCGACCAGCAACGATTCGGGAGGTAGGTTTTCGGTGTAGAAGAGACCGCCATCACTTGCCGTGCCGGTGTCGGGGTTGATGCGCACATGCGGTTCGACCAGCATGGCGTGTTCGCTGAAATAAGCGAAATCGGTGTCGGAGAGTATGACGAGATCCTCTTTGAGCTTTTGGGCAAAGAATGCATACGCCTCGCCAGAAGGCAGTGCCTTTTCGGCGAGGTCGGCGGACAGCTTGGACAAGTCTGGCAAAATGCGGGCAGTATATTCGAACGCCTCGAGATGCAGCTTCTCGCCAGAGAGCCGTGCCGAATTGATCAAAAGGCACTTGCCTTCCTCTACCTCAGGCAGCGCGGGCCACGCTACGTTCACTCCGATGAGCTCGAGCAGCCGCCGCGTGCGGCTAATCGCCTGAGGACTGGTGGCATAGACATAGCCGCCTTTGAGGCTGCGCACCGGCAGGCACACGGTCTGCGCATCGCCAAAGCTGACTGCTCCGGCATAAAGTTCCGAACTCCCGGCATCGGGACCGAACAGGCGGTCGATGTGTGCTCTCTCGCCGCCCAGCGCTTCGAATCCGTGACGTACTGCACCCTTGATGCCGGAGCCGGCGAAACATGGATATCCAGTATGGCGCTCACGCTGGATGGGGTTGTCGATGACACCGATGGCCTGTCCTGCGCCCATATGCACGGGGCTGACGGCATAAAGAAAGATAGCGGCCTGTCTTTCGAACATGGTGTGGTCTCCCTCTATATCAGTAAGCAGCAATCGCAATACGGTTGAAGCCTTCGGCCCGACGTATGGGATTTTCGCAGGACTCGCTCCACAGGCCATGCTCAGCAAGCTTGCGGAGCGCATCGGGCGTGGCATCCAATTCATCGAGCCAGTACACGCTGCCGGTCGGGGCGGAATGCTCGGCCGGTTTGGGCTGCCATTTCGCCACGTCCCAGCCCGAGGTGACGACGGCACGGGGCACGGCTGCACTAACGATACGTGCCCGGATTCCCATCAATTCGAAGCAACAAGTACCGTCATTTTGGCATTTGGCACCTATGGGAAGCCATCCTTGCTCGAAAATCCCCGGCGTGGTGAGTACCAGCTTGCAACGGCCAGCAGCGGCAATCGCTTCATAATTTGGAGCAGGTGGCATGGTCGTGACCGGATGTATGGCAGCGGCGCGGCCATCACCTCCTAGACGCACGCTCCCGTTGGTTGGTAAGGTCGCTCCCTGCACGGCGGCAAGAAACCCGACACCTGGTTGCATCGCTATCGCTTGTGTCGAGAAAAGGCGATGGTCGGCTGCACGCCGTCTCGCAGTATCCAGCCCTACGCCGATGCGTAGATCGAGTGACCACAGTGCACTAGACTGGACGAAGTCTTCAGCAGTGGGTGTCTCACCATAAAGATATTTCGCCCAACCCGCTTCGCCAAGCCAGCAGCCTCCAATAGGCTTGCTGCGTTGGGTTTCTGCCAACACCGGCAATTGGGGCAGAAATGCCGAAGATTGTATTTTTGCACCGGTTTGCGAGAATTCGGTGGGCTTCAAGGAGCGTACCGTGATCCCGCCTTCTTGGTTTTGCGTAATGACTAAATCCGCTGGCGGGGCGACCAGGATTTCGATACGGCCATCCCCACGCCGTCGCGCGAGGTGAAATGCGGTAATGGTGAATGGTCCTGGTCGTTCTGGGGTACCGAGCACAGGATGTGTCACCTCGCCTCGTGCAAACGCTGCCAAGTCGAATTTGTCGTCGGCCAGCAGGCGTGAGCGTAGAGCGCCGGCAGCAACGGACGGCCAGGGTGGCACCAGCGATTCGCCGAAACTACCCGCATCACCGAACAGTTTGTTCCCGCGCAAAAACAAGACGTCGAGCGGTTCAAGGAAAACGCTATTCATCATGCAGCAAGCTCCTTTTTGTCGTTTGCTGCGCCGGGCAGCGAACGGACCTCGCGGGCAAGGAACTCGGCCACCGTGAGAAAGTTGGCGAGCCAAGCCAAGCCGTTGCCGCGTTGTGCGGTAACCAGGGTGGTAAGGCGCCGCGCCAAGCCTGGTGCCTCTGGGCTACCACCCGACTGCCGCGCGAGCTGGTAGGCGAGTAATGTCTCCAACATGTCCGGCGCGGTCTTCGGATCGGGCAGATCCTTGAGCCACTCGAGGCTGTGGTACACCACACGGCGCGAAGTATCCTCATGGGCGAGGAAACGACGTAGGTTTTCAAGCAAGGCAAGCGGCTCGCCCCACTTGGCAGTGAGATACAGCGCACCGCCGGAACGTTTGATCACGGTGATGGAGAAGGCATCACGCTCGCCGTCGTTTTTGGCACGTTGTTCCGCCGCCCGCAGTTCGCGTAGCACTGCGCTGAGTGGTGCCTGGTGGTGAGCGATGACCGCGCCGGTCGAGGCAGTGGCGTGCTTGCCCATCATGCGCATGAGGCGGCCATCGAGCCAGGCAAAACCGCCTTTGCAATGCAGGGTGCCTGGGGTTTTGCGCAGCTCGCCCCAGTCTTTGGTCTCATCTTCTGGCAGGGTGCCTGAATAGGCGTGCCGCAGCCGCTGCATGCAGGAGAGCAGGTCGGCTACCGGCAGCATGGCGAGCACGTCGTCGCCACCGGCATAGATCACCCGTCCAAGATGTTCTTCTTCAACCACGTGACGCACCACAGTCTGCGAGAAATCGTTGAGCGCACCCGAGATCGCCAGGTGCCGGTTGGGCGAGATGGGACGCTTTTGGTCCCCGTATTGCTTGATGAGTGGCTGACTGGCGGCATGCGCATCGAAACCCTTCTGCACCTGCGGGTGGAAGCTCGCACGGTATGAAATCGCCGTCTTCTCGTCCCCGGAGAGGATCGCACCCATATGGTCACCGTCCATCATGAGGAGTGCGTAGTAGGTTTCGAGTCGGATTTCGTCCTTATCCAGCGCCGTAGCCAGTGTTTGCCGCACCAGTTGCTGGGCACGTTCGATCGTCGCGTCGTCTTTGTCCTCGGGTGCGGCTTCGAGCAGACCGGGGAGGCGTTTGGCGTCCGCCAAAGCCGGGTTGGCGCGGTGACGAAGCATCAAACGGCGCGGTAAGGCAACGACGTCGGCTTGGTGCAATTCTTTGGCCAAGCCTGCTGCCATGTGCCCACCATGTTCCAGCCACTGGTCGAGCTGATGTGCCAACGCCATGGTGTGGGTGGAGATGACGAAGCGACCGATCGCTTTTTGCTCGCCGCGTTCTCCAGCCGCAAGTGCTTTGCCGACTTCTTCGGCAAAAATCGTCGGCCATAAGCGTTTGATGGCAGAGAGCGCCCCCAGGTGCTCACCTTCTTTTGCCCATGCCGGTTTTTTGGAGGTAATACGGGTCCAAAGCGTGTCCTTGCGTTGGCCGGGCGGCAAAGCGAGTTGGGCACGGTCGGTGGTCAGCCACTCGGCCTCACCCGTCATGCTATCGCGCCAACCCGATTGACGGTTGGAGCCGAAAGGCCTTACGGCTTTGGCCGCGGCGAGCACACGTTCGGCAAGGTCATAGACGGCTGGGTAGAGCACGCCCGGATTGGGAGCGAAAAAGGTCGTGCCATCACCCCAGTCGATCTCTTTCTGCAGGACCTGCCAGGCAGGGGTGGTGAGAAAGCCACAAGGCTTACCCGACTCCACGCCGAAAAAGGGCGCCATGGCCTCGAGCAGCCCAGACACGTCGAGGTCGGTCTGTTTGGCTTCATTGCGCGGGCGGATCAGCGAAAACGGCACCGCCGCCCAGTGCACCTCGGGGAAGCCTGCGAGTTGGGCCTTCATCTGATCATAAGGCGTAGTCGTCGTCTCCACGTCGTAACCCGCCACATCGAGTAGTCGGGAGACGACGTCGTTGCCGAGAGCGCCAAGCCATTTGCGTACCTCCTGGGCGCAGGTTTCGCCGATTTCACGCGCTTTGCTGGCGGGCACCACGGCGACGAAGCGGTTGGGCAGCGCGGCGGAAAAGAGTGGATTGGCATCCGTACTGCCACGCATCCACTCGCAATCCTTGAACAACTCGTCAGGGAGATTCATCTGGTCACGCAACCAGACATCGACTTGCGGAATGCCACGCAGACGTGGAAACAGGATGGCATCCGGCCCCAGTGCTTCACACACTGGACGCATTGCCTCCCACGCCAGACGGGACAGTAGATGTGAGCCAGCCCACAGGTCCGAGGTGCTGCGCGCGGCGGCGATGAAGGACTGCACCGGACCGATGGAGAGCGCGAGTAACGCTGCTTCGCCTTCTGGATCGGCGGAGAACGCCCCGGCAAAGGCCGAAGTGAGGTCGAGATGATCCCAGATCGAGTGATCGGGAATACGTGTGTCCGCTGGCAGCAGTGGCCACAGCGCACCGAGCTTGCCGTTGTCGTTTTCCTCCTTTAGCTCCGGCCCAAAGCGCCAGTAGGTGAGCAGGACCTTGCGCCAATCGATGGGAGCATCCCCCTGGATACCGAGCATCTTCAATAAGCCTGCAAAATGATCGAAGCTACGCTGTTTGATATCCGTGATTTCCGTGTCGCTGAGCGTATGCAGATCGATCTGGTCTCCAGTGAGCGGATGAATGAGCACCGGTGATTTCGCCCAGTGCACCTGTGCCCACTCGGCGATGGCAAGCGTTTTTCCAGACGCTAGTGTGACTTCCTGCATCGGCCACTGCGGGCGATCGGCGGCGGCTGCCCACCAGTCGGCACGCTGGACGTGACGGTAGAGGTCGAGCGGCAGCCCGTTTTTGAACAAGACAGTGCTCAATACTTCATCATTGTCGGGGTCGATTCGATGCGGAAGCTGATCCAGCCCGAGGAGGCGCTTGAGCGCCCGCGAGGTGCCGTTCTCATGCCCGGCTGGGTCACGCAGCAGCACGAGCGCTTTTTCCGCTGGATCATGGAGACGGGCGGCGAGCTTGGTTTGCCAGAGAAAATCGTCGGTCATGGCTTACTCCGGGGAGCGATTTAACGTGATGGTGTCAAGGCCAGTCCTCAAGGCACCACGACGTAAAACAGGCGCAACTTCGGGAATCATGAGGTAGGTGCGCTTGCTTGGGTCGAGTTTAAGGTGGTCGAGTAGCTGGTGCACCTGCTGCCAGACGGCTTCTATTACCTGCCGCTTGGGACCGAATGCCGCCGGCGGCAGATGCGGCATGTGGAAAACCACGCCCACCAGCTTGCCGTCAGCGGTTTTGCGCACCTTGAAGCGCAGGGAGTTGGGCAGGCGTAGCTGGTTCCAGTCACGAACCTCATGATTAGTCACGGGGTAAGACAGCCAATGCCGTTCCTCCGGAGTTCCCACGACACGCCCGTGGGTGAAGACGAACTGGGTACGTAACCCGATCTTGAGGATGGCGAGCGTCTTCATGAGATCCCTCCAGTCATCATGTGGTGAGGTCTGCCAGATGAGCGCGCCATTCTCGTCCTTGCCGATGGCATGCGGCCAGTCGAGGTCAAGGCAGGCTCTCCAATCGCGTAGGGGTGTTAAGCCCTTGAAAGTCGGTGTCTCCTTCAAAGGTTTGAGCGTGTATGAACCCCAGCCGTTGCGACTGCGTCCTCCCACCGTACCGTAGTGATGCATGAGCATCAGCGCCTGGGTGATGAGATCGGCATGTTTCTCGGGCACGGCCAGCGATAAGGTGGCCGTTTCACCCGCCTGGATGGCGGCATTGGCCTTGAGGGTCGTGCTTTTTTGATAGGCAAGCGGTCCGTATCCGAGATACAGCGCACTGCCTACCTGTCGGTTAGTTACTTCCGGATGGGTGACGCTGCTATCCGCAAGCCACTGATTTTTTCTAAGACTCCCTTCATCCCAGCGGTCCAGCCGCAACCGCACGAGGCTCTTGCGAAAGTCGCCCTCCAGCCAAGCGTTACCGAACAGTAGCCCCTCCTCGCGCCGCATGTCCGACACACTGACGCTATAGTTGTGCTTGGCCGCATATACCACTCGCCACCACTGGCGCAGCTGGGCCTTGAAGGGTGGGGTGCGCCAGCGGCCGTTTTGCTGAGCGTCGCCGAGAAAAGCAGGAGTGTGAAATATCAGGTGAAATGACAATGTATTCACGCAAAATCTCCCTACTTCTTTTTTTGCAAAGAATACTCCTCTCACAAGAATGGTCAACTTGCGGCAAGCTTGCCGTCCGGGAAGTGGGGACGTTCCTTTGCCTCCCAAGGTCACAAGTTTTTGGCGGTGATGCCTTTTGCGGCCCGATGACCCAATGCAACAAGAGGGCTTCGACGAAAGAAGAATGGCTGTGTCGAAGGCGTGCCATGGCCACGCGATGGCTGGTGTGCGTTGCTATCCAAAAACCAGGGCGCCCGAAGGCGCCCTGGTTACCATGCCCGTGGCGGAAGCAGTCTAGCCGTTTTTGGCCTTGGCTTCGTGATAAAGCGGCATCACCGCCGGAATCAGCCGCTGCAGGTCCTGGATACGGGATTCTCCGGAAGGGTGGGTGGAGAGCCATTCGGGCGGTTTGACCCCACCTTGTGCTTCCATCTTTTGCCACAGGGTGATGGCGGCATTGGGGTCATAGCCGGCGCGGGCGGCGAGTTCCAGGCCGATGCGGTCGGCTTCGCGCTCGCCCTCCCGGCTGTTGGGCAGGGTCAGGGCCAGTGCGCTCACCACGGACGCCACTTCCACCGCGGTGGCGGTTTTGTTTTTGTCGTTGGTGGTGGCACCGACGATTGCAGCCAGGCCGAGCAGGCCGAGCTGTTGGGCATAGGCTTGTGACATGCGTTCACGCCCATGCTCGCGTAGGGCGTGGGCGATTTCGTGGCCCAGCACGGCGGCCAGTTCGTCGTCGGTGGCGTTGAGTTTTTCGATCAGGCCGGTATAGACCATGATCTTGCCGCCCGGCATGCAGTAGGCGTTGAGCTCCTTGCTTTCCTGCACGTTGACTTCCCATTTCCAGTTGAGGGCATCGGGGCGGAAGACGGGGGTTTGGGCGATCAGTCGTTTGGCGATGGCGCGCACTCGGTCGGTCTGGCGTGGGTCAGTGTTGAGCTTGCCTTTGGCGCTCGCTTCTTTGAGTGTCTGCAAGTAGCTTTGCGCTGCCATGCTTTCCACCTGTTTTTCGGACAGCAGCATGTATTGCTTGCGTTCGACGCCTACGCTGCCGGATTTGGTGGTTTGTACTGGCGTGCAACCGAATGAGATCAGTGCTGCCGAGAGTGCAGCAAGCCATCGTTTCGTCATCGAAAATCTCACTGATCAGCGCCGCCGGTTGATCATGAAATTGTGCACTTCTTCACGGTCCACGGTGCCGTCTTTGTCCACGTCGATGGCGTCGAAATTCTTGTAGACGCGTGGTAGCTTCTTGGCTTCCTGCCTGTCCAGGGTACCGTCCTTGTCCTTGTCGGCAGCGGCGAAGGCACGGTCGCCCCGTTCGTGCGCGGCCTTGTTGCGCTTGCATTTGCCGTCTTTGCACTTGCTGTCTTTGCAGTGCTTGCCATGCATGCAGCAGCAATCTTTCATTTCATCGGCGGAAAGCACGCCATCCTGGTTGATGTCCATTTCGTCGAAGTGCTTGACGAAGGCGTTATGGGCTTCTTCCCAGTCCACCGTACCATCGTTGTCGGTATCGGCGGGCATGGATACCGACTTGCCTTTGCGCATGCAGTGATCTCCCATCTCGTCGTGGCTGGTGGCAAAAGCCAGACCAGACCAGGCGAGGAAGAATGTGAAGAGTAGGGAAAATAGCCTGTTCATGGAAAATCCTCCTTGTGTAGGGCATTGCATGTTCTTAACGTACCGAGTTCATGATCGGTTGTCAAAGGGTTACTTGTGCACCGAGTTCCACCACACGGTTGGGTGGCAGCTTGAAATAGTGGGTCACGCTGTCGGCATTGCGGAACATGGCGACGAACAGTTTTTCGCGCCAGAACGCCATGTCGGAATTCTTTCTGGGGATCAGCGTTTCCTTGCCGATGAAAAAGGAGCTATCCATCATGTCGAGTTTCAGGCCGTATCGGGCGCAGCGCTCCAGGTCGCGTGGCAGATCGGGCTCATCCTTGAAGCCATAGCTGACCCGCACACGGTGAAAGCCATGCGGCAGATGTTCGACTGCGAGTCGTTCGTGTTCCGGCACGTGGGGAATGTCCTCGATCCTGACGGTGGCCAGCACCACCTGCTCGTGCAGCACCTTGTTGTGCTTGAGGTTGTGCAGCATGGCATGCGGCACGCCGGCCGGGTTGGGCGTCATGAAAATGGCCGTGCCTTGCACCCGGGTGGGCGGGTGGGCGCCGATGGCCTCGATGAAAGGCTCCAGTTCCATGGCCTGTTCCTCCAGGCGCTTGTAGAGCAGGGCGCGGCCGCTCTTCCAGGTGGTCATCAGGGTGAACACCACCACGCCGATCAGGATGGGGAACCAGCCGCCTGCCGGAATCTTCAGCACGTTGGCGCCGAAAAAGGCGAGATCCACGGTGAGGAACACCGCCGCCAGACTCAGGGTGCGTGCCCAGCTCCAGCCCCACAGGCTGTGGAACACCAGGGCGGCGAGCAGCGTGGTGATCACCATGTCGCCAGTGACGGCGATGCCGTAGGCAGCCGCCAGATTGGAGGAGGACCCGAACCCGACCACCAGCGCCATCACCATCACCATCAGGCCCCAGTTGACGCGCGGCAGATAGATCTGGCCTTGCTCGCTCTCGGAAGTGTGCTGCACCTGCATGCGCGGCATGTAGCCGAGCTGGAGGGCCTGGCGCGAGATGGAGAATGCGCCCGAGATCACTGCCTGGGAGGCAATCACGGTGGCGAGGGTGGCGAGCCCGACCAGGGGATAGACCGCCCATTCGGGCGCGAGCAGGTAGAAGGGGTTTTTCACCGCGTCGGGATTGCGCAGGATCAATGCCCCCTGGCCGAAATAGTTGAGCACCAGGGCGGGTAGCACCAAGCCGAACCAGGCCAGCCGGATGGGAGTGCGCCCGAAGTGCCCCATGTCGGCATACAGGGCCTCGCCGCCGGTGACGGCCAGCACGACGGCGCCCAGAGCGACGAAGGCCAGCCAGTGATTGCCGGTGAAGAAGTGGATGGCATGAAGCGGGTTGAGTGCCTGCAGGATGGCGGGATACTGCAGGATGCTGGCCATGCCCAGCGCCGCCAGGGAGCCGAACCACAACAGCATGATCGGGCCGAACAGTTTGCCGACGGTGGACGTGCCGTGGTGCTGCATCCAGAACAGACCAAACAGCACGGCCAAGGTGATGGGAATGATGAGTGCATGCAAATCGGGGTTGGCCGAGGCGACTTCCAGCCCTTCCACGGCGGACAGCACCGAGATCGCCGGGGTGATCATGCCGTCAGCGTAGAACATGCAGGCGCCGATGATGCCGGCGTACATGATGAAAGTCTGCTTGCGCCGATCGCTCCCGGCCTGCTGCCCGGCCAGCGCGATGAGCGCCATGATGCCACCCTCGCCCCGGTTGTCGGCGCGCATCACGAAGGCGATGTATTTGACCGTCACCACCAGGATCAGCGCCCACAGGATGAGCGAGAGCACGCCCAGCACGTTGTCATGGTTCACCGGAATGGGGTGGTGACTGGCGAAGACTTCGTGCAGGGTATAAAGCGGGCTGGTCCCGATGTCGCCGAACACCACGCCCAGAGCGGCGAGAGCGAGCGCCGCGGTACGCGATTTGTGTGGACTGGGAGTGTCTGGCATGAGGCAGCGATCACTCTGCAAAAAGCGAATTCTACCTCGAATCCGAAAACACTTCCCAGGGCTCACCTTGTCTGGGTAAGGGCGGGTGTCGTCCGTTTTCAGCCGATTTCAATAAATGCTTTCGGAAATGGCCGCAGGCAGATCCGAGCTCAACACTGTTTTGCGCGGCTCGAACAGGATGCGAAGAAACGCCAATCCCGTAAAGTCCCTGTAGTCCGGCGCATAACGCTTGACCAGGGAGGCACCGAGCTGTACATGATCGCCAAGACGCCATACGCCGTGAATGTCGGCGTTGTAGGTGGGCCCGGTACGGCTGCCGACGCCATCTTCCTTTTTGTAGAATCCCCCCACGGAAAGTCTTCCTTTCACCAGCGCCTGCTGGTTTTCCGCAGTCATGAAATCCAGCGCGGGACCCCAGCGCCAGTACGTCTGGGGACTGAAGTAGCCCCCATGTCCCAGGGTGAACTGACTCAGGTTACGCGTGTAACGGTCATACCCCGCCCCCAGACTGATGGACAGATAATCGAAACCTTCTGGTTTCAGGTTTCTTGAAATACTGCCATCCAGTGCGAGATGGGTGTTGTCTTGCACGCGGCGCCCCGTCAGATATTCCAAGGCGATTTTGCCGCTGATGCCCCACCCTTCCTCGAAGAAGCGCATGGCGGACATTTCGCCCCCATTGCGTACCACTCGACCGTGTTCCACCGGTTCGTCTTCTCCTACGTAGGAGAGTATCGATTCCTTGACCGGGCGCATGTAGGCGGCCATTTTGTATTCTCCCCAAGGCGTGCTGTGCCGCATGGAGGCCTCTCCGACCAGTCTGGGATCGACGGGCCCGCCGATCGGTGTGAGCCCGACTTGAAGTTTGTAAGTGGTGTCCGCGGATTCTTGCTGCCATTCCAGCGTGGGTTGCCAACCGCCAGTGTCGTAAGTGCCATTGTCCAATCGCACGTGTTCGAGTTTCAGCCGGATTTCCGAAGCGAGTGTAACCGGCCAGGCAGCCTCCATCCCCGTGACGTCCTGCGTGAGCCTCGATGCGCCGGTTTGTCCGGACTTTTCGCGATGCCCACCGAGTAGGGTTACCCGAGGGGCGCCAATGGCACCGAACTCGGCAAATTTTTCCGGGAACTTGTCTCGTGCCGCGAGAAAGTGTTTCTGGTCGAACCATTTTTGGGCGTAATAGGCTTTGGTCATACCGGCTAGAGGCTCGCTGCCTGCGAGGATGTCGAGCTCATCCAGCCGGTTCGCCTTGACGAGGCTGTTGAGCACGCCTTCCGCGCTTTGAATGTCGGGCTGTTCTCGATACAGCCTGCCGAAAATTTCGCTGGCTTCCTGTGCCCGGCCTAGATGAAACAGACTCCAGCCGCGCGTGATTTGGGCATGGCGAGGAAGTTCGCCATGGCCTGCTGCCTCTTCTAGATATGACAGTGCGGCAGCATAATCTTGGGCAGCATAGGCCGATTGCGATTGACCCAGCCGGGCATCACGCAACAATCGGCTCCGCTCAGGGTCTTCGGCTGGGAGTGCCTGCGCCGTCGCAAGGGCGCCTGCGTAGTCGCCCTGCCTGATCTGGCACAAGGCAGTGCCCCGGCGAGCTTCATGGCGCGTGGCATCCCATTCGAGTACGCGTGCAAACCACTGCGTGGCGCTGGCGCAATCTTCCCGCTGGTAGTAATGCCAGGCGCCGACCAATGCCGCACCCACGTCCCGATAGGCCAGGATTTTGGGGGTGAGCGCACTAAAACGCGCCTCGACTTGGAGCATGTCCTTGTCCTGGTACGCCGCCATCAATTTTTCCAGCGCGTGCTCATAGCGCAATCGCTGATAAGCGGCTTCGCCTTCGGGTGAGCGCATGGCGGGCCGTTCGGCCTCCAGCAGGGCCTCCCACGCGGCTTCCCCGACTAGGGAGCGAGCTTTATAAAGGGTGGCGAGACGGTCTTCTTCTTTGTGGCAGGTAGGAACGAGCTTCTGCAGAACGGAATAGGCCTGTTCCGGTCGACCGAGGGCTGCGTGCGCTTCTGCGAGTGCCCAAGCCCAGTCGATATGCTCGCAGGAAAAAAATTCTGGATGGGCCTCACCCAAACGGGCCAATGTGGTGGAATCCCGATTTTCGATGGCAATCGTGACGTCGCGGCGTATCCGGCCTTCCCGAGCCAGCTGCAGCAATTGCGGGGGAGGATCCCAGGTCGGATGCCGCTGGCGTAATTGCTCCAGTGACATTTCGAGTAACTCGTACTGGCCACGATTCAACATCTCCCATAACCCAGCCTCATCGGGTTGAACGACCAGTGTAGGCGGTCTGGGCGACGTCTTGAGGACCGGAGCCGCGGACCGAGTCGGGGGCGTAAAGGCAGGTGTTCGAGGAGTAGCCATTGGGGCGGGGGCAGTGGCGGCCGGGGCCGTTGGGCTGGATTCAGAGACCGGGGGTGGGGCCGGCGGAGACATTTCATGCGCAGGCTGAATGTTAGATGGCAGGGGTTGGAGCTCGATTCCGGGCGTGACTGCAGTCTCCTCGATGATCTTGGATCGTAGCGGCTGCATCGAGTGGATATTGTCTTTCTCTTCGGCGTGCAAGCCGACTGCCGCGATGGTGACCATGACCGCCAATGCGAGACGGCTGGAAGGAAAGATGGCGTGACTGACCATGAGGCGTTTCATCGTATGCGGTCGGTTTGCATGGTCTTGCCTAAGAGCAGCAGAGCCGCGGAATAGTAATCCTGGTTTGGATCCAGGGCAGGCAGTTCGATCGAGGCTGGATTGCCCGCAGCGAGCACGAGTCGGGCGATGGCGCGGATTCCGGTGGAGGCATCCCAGGAGTCTATGCTGTCGTCGCCGAGATTGGTCCAGGCTGGTGTGAAGCGGGCTCCGCTGAAGTACTCCCAGAACTCCCGGAAAGCACGCATCCGTTCTTCGGTGTCGAGACCTGCCCAGATTAGATAAAGTGGGATACGGACGGCGTCATAGCCAAAACGGGGCGGGAATTCCGCTGCAAGCTCGAGCCTGTCGTTCAACTTGGCCCAATCCGGAGGCAGCCCCCAGCGCCCGAAGCGTCCTTCCACGATCAGCTGCAGCCCGGATTGTCTCAATTTCTCCCATACCGGATCCGGAGCGCTTCTTTCGAACGCATCGAAGGCTGGAAAAACCCAATAGGATAGATTCAAAAGGAAGCCATCGATTTTTTCGAAACCATCCGCACCTGGCAGCAGAATCGGTCCCCGTTTGTCGAAACGCAGCAGTTTTTCGCGCACGCTGGTCAAAATTTGTAGCGCACTTTCCTGGTATTCGCGTTTTTGCCATTTGTCATGGGCTCGCAGCAAAGCCCAGGCAACGAACAAGTCGCCATCCGTGGCATTATTGGGGTCGTCGACTCCTTTTTCGGGAGACCAACGCCAAGCCAACAGCTTGTCCTGCCGAATCTGCAAGGTATTGCGTGTCCAGTTCCAGAGCATGTCGAACGTTACGCGATCGTCGTAGCGGACGGCCAGCAACATGCCGACCCCTTGTCCCTCGGAGTGGCTGATGCCTCCTTTGCCAGTGTCGATGATGCGGCCTTCTGGCCGTAGAAAGCGTTGTTTGAACAATATCCAGTCCGGGTCGGAATTGGCCCACGCCGACAAGGGGTAAATCAGTGTCACCACCACGAGATGAGCCGCAACGAAAAGCAGATGGTGTACACTTGGGCGTAACGTGTTTCCCCCTCTCGGTTGCTTGGACATGACTAAAGACGTGCTGACCGGCGAGCCGCAGCATGGTAAAACATCGCCTGCACCGCTCGTGGTTGGAAGAAGGCGCCCTGCCAGCCCTTTGCGAACCATCATGGTGACCCATGTCCAAGGGCTCATCGATCCGCAAGATGCGCTCGTGACCCCCTTGGGGGAGGCGGTCCGTGACGCAATCGTGGTTCCGATACTCCGCGAAAACGATGGCATTCTAATCGAGGCGAGGGGAGGGGATACGGTTTCCTGTTTCGAGCATGCACAGGATGCCTTGCGTGCGGCGGTTCGTATCCAGCAAAAGTTGGATGCGCTCAACATGTCGCAGCAATTCAAGTCATTGGTATTGATGCGGATCGGCTTGCACAGCGGTGAGTGGGCTGATGGGAACGGCGATTCTCACGGCGACACTGTGGCCGTCGCTGCGTGTCTGGAATCTCGGGCAATGCTTGGGGAGATTTTGTTTTCCGAGGACACGCGTCAAGCGCTTTCGGACCCCGCCGAATTTCAGTGCCGATTGGTCGAGCCCGTGGTGTGTGCAGATCGAATGAAGCCCTGCCAGGCTTACAAGGCCATCTGGGCACCGGACGAGATCGAGCAGCCCATTGCGCAGGACGATGTACATTTGTCCCGACCCACTTCCAAACTGACGCTGTTGCTCGTCGTGATGATTCCCTTGCTTTTGGTATTGGCCGTGTCGCTGTGGCAGTCCTATGGGGAAGCCTTCTTCAAAAAGCCCACGCGCACGATCGATCACCATGTGACGACGCTCCTCATTCCTGTGAAATCCTGCGAAGTTCACGCAGGGTTCGGTAGCGTTTGAGCCCCCACCACGATCCAGCGGCCAGCCCGAGTGTCAAAATGGCAATCAGGCCGTAGTAGGCCCATGGATGTGCGTACAAATAGGCTTCGAATCCCAGGGAGCGCCCCGATTTGCCAGTGGTGTAGACCGCTCCGGTTTCGAGGCTGGTGACTTTGGGCTTGGGTAGGCGCTCATGCATATCCACCAGCACCAGCCCACCTTTGACTTGCACTTGGATTTCCGGTTCCAGGAGTGCTGCACTGAACTTTGACAGTGTATGTCCCTGTTCGGCGGTGATGAGCATCACACTGCGCCCGGATTCGTCTGGTGATTCGAACTCCATGATCAGGGCACGGTCTGGACCAAGCCGACTTTTTTGTGTGACGTAAGCCAGCGTATGTTTTTCGTTGTCCTGAAGCACGGGATAAGGCACCTCGAAGGCCGTGTCGAAACGCAAAGGAGCATGTTTGAACACGCGTTGCGGGATCTTGTCGATGGGGCCAATGACGATGGTGTCGCCGCGCAGCGGCTCGGTAAGCTGGGTTTCGATCTGCATGCCGAGTAGCGGGTGGCCATTCTTTTGTGACATGAGGCCTACCACGTTCATGGCGGCTGCAATGTTTTGCTCGCTGGTATCCGTGATGAGCATGCGCGACTCGTGGCCGTCTGGCCACCGCGTGAAAGGGAAACCATTGAGCATGAACAATTCCAGCCTGGGCATCTCGGCGAAATGCGGCATCTCGGGAAACGTCAGCGTGGAGTTTTCGAATAGGGTCAAAAACAGGTTGCCCAGCAGCACGACATCGCACTGCTGATGATCGGGATGTAGCTCGACGCCGAACGAGAGGGTGTTGTCGCCAGGCTTGAATAGATAGGTAGGGATGTCGATCTGGTAATTTTCGAACATGGCGCCATTCGCATCGCCGATGTGAATGGCGCGCACGGGGGCTCCGTTGATCTCGATGTTGAGCGCCGAGGTGGGGTGCATGCCGGCCCCATAAGCGAAGTTCAGCTTGAGTTTGGCCGCGCGATTTTCCTTGACCAGAAAGTCTGGGGGGAGCCGGAAGTGGATGGCTTTCCCGACATTGTTGATCCCTTTGAACGTCGTCGTGGGAAGCCCCAGTGCCTTGAAGGTGTAGGCCTGGTTGGCGCGTAGCACGCCACGGCCGCTGTGGGCTTGGATGTTGGGCATCTCGAGACCCAGCACAGTCATTTCCTGCGAGCCGGGGAAATGCAGTGAAAGATTCGCGAACGTCTCGGCTGCCAGCTTGACTTTGTCGTACTGCTCGCCGGTCAGCACGATCAATGCATGGGCCGGGTCGGTTCCGCCTGTTTCCAGAGGCAGATGGAATATCTTGAGATAACCGCCTTGCGACTGGCCTAGCTCCAGGCCCCTTGCGCGCAGGAAGGCATCGACGAACGAAGTCCTTCCGACCAGCACGTTGTCCATACCGGGACGCAAGGTTTCGGAAACCTCGAAGACCACCTTGCGGTAATCGAAGCGGCGAGCGATGCCAGAGCTTGCGATCGCCAGTGCGGTGAGAGATGCCGGGCTACGGTCCTCGACGATCAGATTGACTCGACCGGCCGGGAATATTTTCGGATCGAAAAGATAATCCGCGATACTGGACAAAGACAGTGGAACTGGAATTTCGTCATATTCGGCTTCGAGCGAAGAGTCTTTGAGGTTGATGTGCGTCCACATGTCCGGTGAACAAAACGGTTCACAAGACTCGCCTTGCCGCGGGACATGCATGGAGGTCATGAAGGAGAGCCTGTTGTAGCCTGCCTCGAGATAGGTCGTAGGCAGGTTGATTTTGACCACCATGTCGGGGCTGGTGGGATTGAGTTTGATTTGACCGATGGGAAACCCATTGATCTTGATCACCATCTGCGCCTGGTCACCCAATAGGGTGTTGGATGAAGTGTAATGAAGGACGAGTGTGGTCTTTTTCAGGGCCCAGCGCTCTGGAATGGGAATGTCCAGACCGCGTTCGTCGCTGACGCACGTCAGCGCAAGGACGGGCTCGGGATGTAGTTGGTCGAGTTGGATGCGTTGCACGCCTGCATGAGCCAGACCGGCCGACAACAAGGCATACCCTAAGACGAGCAAGAGGCGAGTGAACATATGTGATTTTCCAGAGTTCGATGTCAACGAGATCGAGTGCCCAACGTCTTGATCAGATTGAAGCCAGCGTGCTGGATCAAGTCCCAAAGCATGTTGCCGCCTTTTTTCAAGAGCATGTTCATGGACAAAGTGATTGCTCTGAGGCCTTGCATGAAAAATACCAGGAGCATTTTGAGGGTATTCCTGGATTTCGAGGAAGCCCCCCATTTGCCCAACCACCGGTTACTGTCGCCATAGACGAAACGCACGGCGTTGGCATATTGGGCAGCATCCAAGACGAGCTCTACGCCGCACGCGTATTGCTGGCCGTGTCGAGCGATGCGCAACAATATGGCATCGAATTCGTAACGATGGCCCCAGCCATCCGAAACCTGGATCACAACCTGCTCGCCTCGATTGGGGGAACAGGGCGACCGAAAGCGGATTGCCATCCCGGTGAGCGAGATGTCGACCACCTCGGCTTCGACTTCCATATGGAGCCGTGGGATGGTGACGATCGCTTTTTCTTGGGTTTTGACCCGGTGGTAATATCGGATTTGCTTGCGTTCCCAGAAAGCACCCAGAGAAATCATCAACAAAAACAGATTGTAAAGACACCATACACCGGTGACAAGCAGGGTATCGCGTAAGAGAGGATAGGTAAACCACTTGTAGATCCCGGCCACGATGGAAATTACATTGATCAAGATTGCGACCAGAAATATCACGGACCATGGATGCAATGACTCGTCGGTCAGCGTCTGTCTTTTGGGGGTGACCTTGAAGGTGGGCTTGTGGGGGTAGAATATGGCTGAAACCACCGCGGGGATCAAGAACATGGCTTGCACGCTTTCGTAGAGTTCGGAGAAAAATGGCTCGCGCGTCCGGCCATAAAAAAAGTCGATCAACACGAACGTGGATATCACATAAGGCAAGCTGTAGATCAGGATCTGGGAAATGGAGGCGTGGTAAATCTTCAGCCCGAACAACAAAAAAAGCGCAGGAGCGATATAGAACATGAGGCGCGCGAAGCCGAAAAACCAGTGGAAACAGGCATTGAAGTAACACAGCCTTTGATGCCAACGCAACCCTTTCGACAGCAGCGGGTTGCTCATCATGAACAACTGTGTCATGCCTTGCGCCCAGCGCGTACGTTGCACCATGTAATCGGAATAGTTTTCCGGAGATAGCCCGCAGACCATGGGCCGATCCACATACGCACTGTCATAGCCTTTGGCGTGCAGCTTCAACGCGGTTTCCGCGTCTTCGGTGATCGTTTTTCCCTGGATGCCACCAACTTCCATGAGGTGTTTTCTTCTCAGCACCGCGGCGGAGCCACAAAAAAAGCTCGAATTCCAAAAATCCATCGAGCGGTGAATCTCGCGATAGAACATGTCGTTTTCGGCGTTCGGGTTGCCGATGTCGACGACGTTCTTTTCGATGGGGGTGGGGTTGATGAAAAAGTGCGGGGTTTGCACCAAAAACAACTTGGGATTCAGGAGAAAATACCCGACGGTGCGGCTGAGCAGATCGCGGGTGGGAACATGGTCGCAGTCCAGGATCAGCACCAGTTCTCCATCGGTATGGCGTAGCGCGTGATTCAGGTTGCCGGCTTTGGCAGAGCGGTTGGTTTCGCGCGTGATATAGCCGACGCCCAGTTCTTTGGCCATGCGGCGCAAACGATAATGTCTCTCCCAAGCCGCCGCCGCGGCTCGAGAGTCCTGCTGGGTGCGCTTTTCGACCGTGCCACCGTCGTCACATATGTAGACCCTGAGTTTTTCTTTGGGGTAATCCATTTGGGTCGCCGCGATGGCCGTGATGCGTATGATGTCTTCGTCTTCGTTGTAGGTCGGGATCAACACGTCGACGCTCGGGTAGGCGGTCGTGTCCGTAGGGGGTGGAGCAGGACGGTTGCGCATCGGCCAGAAGTTGACGAACATGCCGAGGAAATGGACGGTCAGCGCATAAAGTTCGGCAAGAAACAGCAAAGCCATGGCCAGAAAATCCAATGGCCCGGTATAAATCAGGCTCTCGGTGGAGCGCCAAATCAGATAATTCAGCGCAATGAGTCCATTGAGCAGAATGAATACGAAGCGCCAGAGCGGGCGTTTGATGAGTTGCCATTTGAAAGTGGCGATGAGAATGATCAGTATGCTCCAGGAAAAGAGGAGCTGCCTTTGCAGATCGAATTGTTCGATCGATAGATTGACCAGATAAATCAGTGAGATGGCGCAAAAAGCAGGAACGATGGCCCGAACCAGGGCAAGGACGCGCCTGTATGATGGGCCACCCCATGACTCGAGCGGACGGGAGGTGAGCATTGCGAAGGGGGCTCAGAAATTCTGTTCCGAATCGACGCTTTTTTGTGCATATTATGCGTGAGGATTCAATAGCTGCATAGGGGTAATAGTTTTCGCAAGGAGTGCTGAGGCATCATCATGAATCTCGGGTCGAGACGACACGCGCCGAAGCGTGACCATGGCCGAAAGTCAGGTTGAGTGTCTGTCCGATCGATAGCTGGGCACTCGACCTGATTACATTACCGTGTTCGTCGGTGATTACACTATAGCCCCGTTCCAGTATGTGTCGTGGATTGAGCAGCTCTAGACTCTGTAGCTGATGTTCCAGCCTGGCGGCGGCATTCTCCAGTAAGCGGCGCATGGCACCTGACAATCTGGCTTTCAGATGCTCGAGCTTTTCCTTTTGCTGGCGTATTCTGCTTTCCGGGCAAACGAGGCGTTGTGCGAGATGGTCGAGTGTTTGCGCACGTTCGGACAAAGCATGTCTCATTTGACGGACCAGCCTGGCTTCGAGGAGTGCGATCTGTTTGTGCAGCGCGGCGCGATCCGGGCTCACCAGCTCCGCTGCTGCAGTGGGGGTGGGAGCGCGTACGTCGGCAGCGAAATCGGCGATGGTGAAATCGGTTTCATGCCCGACGCCGCAGACCACGGGGATGGGGCAGGCGGCGATGGCGCGCGCCACGATTTCCTCGTTGAATGGCCACAAGTCTTCGATGCTGCCGCCTCCCCGGCACACGATCAGCACGTCGCATTCGGCGCGCTCCGATGCTTTGCGGATGGCCGATGCGATCAGTGGTGCCGCGCCTTTTCCCTGCACCGGGGTGGGGTAGATCACCACTGGAATGGACGGCATGCGGCGGCGCAGCGTGGTGAGGACGTCGCGCAGGGCGGCGGCATCGGGGGAGGTGACGATGCCGATCCGTTTCGGGTGAGCCGGCAGCGGGCGCTTGTTGGCGGCATCGAACAACCCCTCTGCCTGTAGTTTCGCCTTGAGTTGCTCGAACGCCACGTATAGCGCGCCGAGACCGGCGCGGCGCAGTTGCTCTACCGTGAGCTGGAACTCGCCGCGCGCTTCATAAAGCGTTACCCGGGCCAAGGCCTCGACGTGATCCCCCTCCCTCGGCTGCCAGTCGAGAAGCTGATTTTTCCCGCGGAACATCACGCAGCGCACCTGGGCGTCCGTGTCCTTGAGTGAGAAATACCAGTGGCCGGAAGCCGCGCGCGTCAGGTTGGAAAGCTCGCCCTCCACCCACAGCAGCGGCACGCTGGATTCGAGCAGTTCGCGGATGAAACGGTTGAGGGCGCTGACCGTCAGCACGGCCGGCGCGGTCGAGAACAGGTCGTCGGGCATGGGGCGATTATGCCGTAAAATTGAGTAATGGATTATACCGCCATCATCAAGGAGATCGGGCGCGGCATCAAGGGCGCCACCGATCTCGACGAAGCCACGGCCTATGCGCTCTATGCCGAGATGCTGGACGGCAGGGTGCCGGATTTCGAACTGGGGGCGTTGCTGATCGCTTTCCGTATCAAGGGCGAATCCGAGGCGGAAATGCGGGGCTTCTACCGTGCTTTGCAGGAACGCATCCATCCGATTGCCCGTCCTGTCGGTAGACCCTTGCCGGTGCTGCTGCCAGCTTACAACGGCGCGCGCAAACAGGCCAATCTGTTGCCACTTTTGGCATTGTTGCTGCAACGGCAAGGCGTGCCGGTGCTGGTGCACGGCGTCACACATGACCCGAAACGGGTGACGGCGGCGCAGACGCTGGCCGCACTGGGCGTGCCGATTTGCACATCGGCGGCCGAGGCGCAGGCGCGGCTTGGCGAGACGGGGCTGGCGTTCATCACTGCCCGCGGGCTGTCGGAACGCATGGACGACCAGCTCGCGCTGCGCTGGCGGCTCGGCGTGCGCAGCAGCACCCACACCCTGGCCAAGCTGGCCGATCCCTTCGGTGGCGAGTCGGTGCGCGTGGTGAGCGTCACGCATCCCCCTTACCTAGACAAGATGGCTTCCTTCATGCGCTCTAGTGGCGCGCGTGGTCTGTTGCTACGTGGCACAGAGGGCGAGCCTTACGCCAATCCGCGACGCTGCCCGCGCATCGTATTCTTCCATGACGGGCAGGCCGAGGTGTTGGTCGAGCAAGAAGAAAGCGAAACCCTGAAAAACCGTTGCGAGCCGCTCCAGCTGGCCGATGGTTTCGATGCGCAAACCACGGCGCTCTGGACGCGGCGGGTGCTGGCCGGTGAAATTCCAGTGCCCGCTCCCTTGCTCAAGCAGCTGGCATGTTGTCTGGTTGCGGCTGGTGCCGCAGCAGACATGCTGACGGCGCTCGCCACATCAGGGAGACCCCAGTTCACGCAATAACTCGGCGATGAAATCGGCACGCGGGCATATGGCTTCGTGCTTGACTGCGATCCGCAGCTTGTCCGGGCCGTTCATGCGGTAAGCCGGGCTTTTTTGCAGCAGCTTGAGGAGGGCGAGCGGATCGACCGGCGTATCCGGCGCGAACTGAAGCTGGATGGCTTCGCTGCTGGCGTCGATCTTGTGGATGCCGAGTGGCTTCGCCAGGATGCGCAGACGGTGGCATTCCAACAGCGCCTCGGCCTGTTGCGGCAACAGACCGAAACGGTCGATCAACTCTTCCCGCATGTCCTGCAGCGCCTCCAGCCGGTCGCAGCTGGCGAGCCGCTTGTAGAGCACCAGCCGCTCGTGCACGTCACTACAATAGCGTTCCGGCAGCAGGGCGGGGGTGTGCAGGTTGATTTCCGTGGTCACGCCCAGCGGGGCCGACAGGTCGGGTTCCTTGCCGGCTTTGAGCTGTTTGACGGCATGGTTGAGCATGTCGGCGTAGAGCGCGAAGCCGATCTCCTGCATCTCGCCGCTCTGCGATTCGCCCAGCAGCTCGCCGGCACCGCGGATTTCCAGATCGTGCATGGCCAGATGAAAGCCAGCGCCCAGGTCTTCCAGCAGCTGGATGGCCTCCAGCCGCTTTTCGGCCTGCGGCTTGAGCTTGACGTGGGGGTCGGTCAGCAGGTAGGCATAGGCCTGGTGGTGCGAGCGGCCGACGCGCCCCCTGAGCTGGTGCAGCTGGGCTAGCCCGAAATTGTCGGCGCGATGGATGATGATGGTGTTGGCAGTCGGCACGTCGATGCCGGTTTCGATGATGGTGGTACACAACAGCAGATTGAACCGTTGCTGGTAGAAATCCTTCATCACCTGCTCCAGCTCGCGTTCGCGCAGCTGGCCGTGGGCGATGCCGATGCGCGCCTCGGGCAGCATTTTCTCCAGCTTGTCGCGCATCCCGTAGATGGTATCCACCTCGTTGTACAAGAAATACACTTGTCCACCACGCTTCAACTCGCGCAGCACTGCTTCGCGGATCACCCCTTCCGACCATGGTGTGACGAAGGTCTTGATGGACAGCCGCTTCTGTGGTGGTGTGGCGATCACCGAAAAATCGCGCAGGCCTTCCATCGCCATCGACAAGGTGCGCGGAATGGGGGTCGCGGTCAGCGTCAGCACGTCCACCTCTGCGCGCAGCGCCTTGAGTTGCTCCTTTTGCCGGACGCCGAAACGGTGTTCTTCGTCGATGATGACCAGCCCCAGATTCTTGAACTGAACGTCTTTCTGGATCAACCGGTGGGTGCCGATGACGATGTCGACTTTTCCACTCGCCAGCCCTTTTAGTACTTCAGCCTGCTCTTTTGGCGTTCTAAAGCGCGAAAGTTCGGCGATCTTGACTGGCCATGCGGCGAAACGGTCGCAAAAGGTCTGGTAATGCTGTTCAGCCAGTAGCGTGGTCGGCACCAATACCGCCACTTGACGGCCACCCATGACGGCAACGAACGCGGCGCGCAAGGCGACCTCCGTCTTGCCAAACCCTACGTCGCCGCACACCAGCCGGTCCATCGGACGGCCGCACTGCATGTCGTTGATGACGGCCTCGATGGCCGCCCGCTGGTCGGGCGTTTCCTCGAACGGAAAATCATCGGCGAAACGCGCGTAATCCTGTAAGGAGAGCTTGAAAGCATGGCCCTGGCGCGCCGCCCGCAGGGCGTAGAGGTTGAGCAGTTCGGCCGCGGTATCGCGGATCTGCTTCATCGCTTTCTTCTTGGCCTTGTCCCACTGGCCGCTGCCTAGTTTGTGTAGCGGCGCGGACTCCGGTGGGCCACCGGAATAGCGCGAAATCAGAAACAGTTGCGAGACCGGCACATAAAGCTTGTCACCCTCGGCATACTCCAGCAGTAGGAATTCGGTTTCGCCTTCACCGAAATCCAGGCTGACCAGGCCACGATATCGCCCAATCCCGTGCTGCTCATGCACCACCGGGTCATTCTCGCGCAGCTCGGCGAGGTCCTTGAGCATGCTCTCGGCACTGCGCGTCCTGTCTTTGTCGCGTCGCCGCTGTTGGCGGACCTGGCCAGGGTAGAGCTCGGTCTCGGTGATGACCGCGATGTCGTCTTCGATGAATCCGGTGTGCAGGGGCGCGACCGTGATTTGCAAGCGGTCCTCACGTTGCAGGAAGTCTTCCCAGCCGTCGCAGACCGTCGGCTTCAAGCCGTGGGAGGAGAGCAGTTCCAGCAACGTCTCGCGCCGGCCCAGGCTTTCCGCTGCCAGTAGCACACACCCTCGATGTTGTTCTACGAAAATGCTCAATTTGGCCAGTGGATGTTCGGCACGGCGATCGATACCGACATCGGGCAGGGCTTTCCCATCGTCAGCTTCGGAGAGGGTGATGCGAGCGAACGCATGCGCGGACCGGAAAAATTCCTCCGGTGTCAGCATCAGTGCCTCTGGTTTCAGGACGGGACGCTCGCGGTCGTAGTCGAGCAGTCGGTGGCGACTGCGTGTTTCTTGCAGGTACGCCTCGGCGGCGCGGTTTGGATCGCCGTGTAGGCAGAGCAACGTGTCTGGAGGCAGGTAGTCGAACAGGGTGGCCGTTTCGTCGAAGAACAGCGGCAGATACCATTCCACCCCACCAGAAGCGATGCCATTACTGATCTCTTTATAAATCCGGCAGCGTGACGGGTCGCCCTCGAAAGTCTCGCGGAAACGCTGGCGAAAGCGGTTGATGCCAGCTTCGTCCAGCGGGAATTCACGTGCTGGGAGCAGCCGGATTTCCCCCACCGGATAGAGGCTGCGCTGACTGTCCACGTCAAAGGTACGGATGCTTTCGATCTCGTCGTCGAACAGATCGATACGGTAGGGCAGCGCGCTGCCGGCGGGGAAGAGGTCGATCAGACCACCCCGCACGGAGAACTCGCCCGGACTCATCACCTGGCTGACGTGGTGATAGGCGGCCTGGGCACACTGGGCTCGCAGTGCTTCCAGATCGAGCCGTTCTCCTTTTTTTAGCATGAACGTGTGGGCAGCGAGGTAGGCCCGGGGCGGGAGGCGCAGCAAGGCAGTGGTGACCGGCAGGATTACGATGTCGAACGCATGGTGTGAGATCTGGTAAAGCGTGGCAAGCCGTTCCGACACCAGATCCGGGTGCGGGGAAAAATGATCGTAGGGCAAGGTTTCCCAGTCCGGCAGCAAATGGGTGGAAAGCCGTGGCGCAAACCAGCGGATTTCTTCCACCAGGCGCTGGGCATCAGCCGGTGACTCGGTGACCACCACCAGTGGCTGCGGCGTCGCAGCTTTCAGCCGGGCGAGATACAGGCTGTCGGCAGCGCCGTACGGGCGCTTTTGGCGCAAAAGCGTGCCCGGCTTGGGTAGAGGAAGAGTGCGGGAGTCCATGTGATGGTGTTATGAGTGGAGGCTTGTCATTATAAGCCGAGGTGCGTCCTTTCGGCCCTGCAAATTCCGTAGGGTTGATGCAAGAATTTTTTCGCCAAGCGCTTGCATTGCGGCGAATTCCATGTATGATGCTCGTAGCTGTCGGATTCAAGTCGTAGTAGCGGCACCAGTACCGGTATATTCCTGCTTGATTTCGTACAGTCGTAACGGACGTCCGTCCAGTGTTATTTCGTTTTGAGGAAGACAGAGCATGCCAACAGGTACCGTAAAATGGTTCAACGACGCCAAGGGCTACGGCTTCATTACCCCCGATGGTGGCGGTGAAGACCTTTTCGCCCATTTCTCCGCAATCAAGGTCGATGGGTTCAAAACCCTGCGCGAAAACCAGCGTGTTTCCTATGAGGAAGCCACTGGCCCCAAGGGCAAGCAGGCCGCCAACATCGTCCCCCAATGATTTTTTGC
>JANZZG010000003.1 GCA_026419515.1 Methylophilaceae bacterium | reverse complement strand
CGAACGATTCGAAGCAAGCCGTGGATAGAATGATCACCAACTTTCCCACCGCGCCGCTCGCCCCCGGCCATACAGGGGCCGGCGGCGGCACCGTGGAAAAGTCCCCCTCCGCCTCACACACAGAAATTCTGACACTCCCCGGGTCGAACATCACCAGGACCGTAAATCATATTTCCAACATCGCTCTGCGCGGGGTAAAAGCCATACGCCTCTGAACTGCCATCTGGTTTGTTGATTTGGATCCAAGTGTGAATGTTGTATTGACTTGTTCCAATTCCCGTGTTCACTTGTACGCTGTATCCTGACATTTTCTGATCTCCCGTATTACCGTGCGAGTTGATTCAAATTCATCTCAAGAAATGCTTCCGGCCTGATTAGCTGAGGCTTCTTGTATTTGGTTTTTGTCATATATAGCGTGAGTGCAAAACCGCCTTTTTTCTCTTCATGCAGCCTCAACAGGTAATCAATTAGCTGGACCCGCCCGGTCAGAGGCAATTGATCGGCTTCATAAAAATTGAGTATTATTTTCTCTCCATCCTTCAGCCAACTTTTGTCAACGTAACCGAAAAAAGCGTGCTTCTCTGGTGTCCCAGATATGGGAACATCCGTATGCCCCCCAATCACGCGATAATCAGCCATTTCGTATCCGTTCTTGCGCATTATCTGCACGATAGTTGGCACAATCTCTGCGAGCAGAGTCTGATGGCTTATGTTTTGGTTTGCCATGACCCCTCCTGGAATAAATAGAATGGTCACTGAAAGCAATATTGAAATAGCCCCGAACAGGGGCTTGCGGGCTCCATTCATGCCGCCACCCTCCACGCTTTATCATTCGCGCACTCGCCGTGTCGCCAGCGCCGACTTTCCAGAGTGCCCGCCAGCACGATGTCGGCCTTGTCGGTGAGCCAGGTGTTGTCGTCGCCACCGGTGAGTCGGCGCACCTTGAATTCGTCGAGCAGCGCCGCGATGCCCGCTGTATTGGGCAGGGTATCGATCAGCGTGTCGAAATCGGCCAGGCCCTGCCAGTTGGTGCCGGAGAGGAAGCCGCCGGCGTAGCGGTCGAGATCGAGCAGGTCGGCCAGATAGTTCTCCGGATCGGCGACCTTCTTGGCTGCGAGCATCTGGTTGAGTCGCGTCGCATCGAGCCTGAGCCCCTGATCGTCGATGACGAGTTCAATCTGGTCGAGGTAAGGCTTCAAGCGCGTCTGCATCACCAGGCTGGCGTAGACGCTCTCCTTCAGGCTGTCGTAGGCCTGCTGCGGGAGGTGGGGGGGGGCCTGCGAGAAGTTCACGCGTAGCGTGGGGAAGGCTTCGATGGCCATGGCCGCGCCCCCACTGCTACCCCCGCCACCCGAGCCCGCCGAGATGGCCAGACCCCAGTTGGCCCCGTCGGTCTGGCTCTTCTGGGTCGGCAGGTTGAAGAAGTACTGGCCGTTGAAGGCTTCGAGCACGTGGAGCTTGCGGCTCCACTCGGCAATCAGGTTGCGGTAGTGCGCGGAGAGGTACAGGCCGCCCGCGTCGGTCATCAGCGCCGCGCCGCCACCGCCGACGCTGCCGGAGGAGATCGCGGCGAAGGCGGCGGGGTCGATGTGGCTGGAGCGTCGTTCATTGCCAAAGGCTTCGTACTGGATGCGGTATTGGCCGGCGGCGCGCTCTTCCAGGCGCTTGGCCATGCCCGAGGTGTCGGCCCAGCTGGTGAGCAGTTGATCGAGCAGGGCCTTTTGTTCGGCGCGGGTGGTGGCATTCTGGAATTGGGTGAGCAACCCGGCCAAAAAAGACGACTGGGCGGCAGCCTGTTGCAGTTCGCGCACGTTGCCGGCACCTTGCATGTTGGGTAGCACCCGGAGGGCTTCGGGGACTTCGATGGCTTCGGCAAACTTGGTGCTGAAGGTATCGGTGGCCAGCCGATATTCGCCCATGCCGCCCACTGAACCATCGGCGCGGGTGAAACTGCCTTCGCGGGCAAGGGTGTTGCCGTTGGCCAGGCGCTGGTTCTTGAGGGTGTGGGCGAGGTTGAGCGACACAATGCCGGCATCCGCCAGCGAGATGAGTTCGCCCGCACCCGTCTGGCCGTCTTGGGAGGCATCGCGCCAGAGCTTGAGTTCGGCAAAGGCGGGGTCGCTGACATCGAGGATGCCGTCGCCATTCGAATCGAGAGCGGCGAGCGCGGCGAAACCATTGGGGGCCAGTGTCCCATTGGGCAGCGGTGTGAAGTCGCCGAAGAGCTCCGCGCCGGTGTCGATCGTGCCGTTGCTGTTCCTGTCCCACACCAAGAGGGCATCATCACGGCCCGCCCAGCCGGTCTTGGTCAGAACGCCGTCGGCATCAAAGTCGAAATAGACATTCGATGCAAGACCGACGGTTTCCAGGCCGTCGCCGTCCAGGTCGAGGAGGAGGGGGTCGCGAGGGGGTTGCCAGCGTTTTGCTTCTTGAAAATCTTTCGGGCAAGCGTTCAACGATTTCATCTCGCCCGTGAGAAGAGCCTCCCATAGGGCATTCATCAAGTCATTGATGGTCACGCCATACTTTGATTGGAGGTAGGCATCAGGTGAACCGCTACCCAAGGCATCCCAGAAACTGGGATCCGTCACAATGTCATTGAATGTCTTATTTGCTGCCGCAGCCGCAGCAGCGGAAATGGCAGTCATTCCAACCGAGACCAACCCGACACCAGGTACTGCAACCCCTGCCGCTTTGGCCATTACCGATATCCAGCTGCCGACTTTCGCAAACCAAGCCATTGTTGGCGTGCTGATAGAGACGCCAGGAATCGCCGTGGCTGCGGTCCCGTCACCGTTCGCGAGTGCTACTGCGCTTGCACCGGATTGTGTGGCAATCGCGAATTGCCCCGTTACCACTCCTGCTGCAGGATTGATTTTTCCAACAACGAAGTTGATGGCGGAGACCCACTTATTCGCAGCAGTAATCGGACTTGTAATCTTGCCTTGAACGCAGCTCATTCTGACCCCCTTTAGAAAACAAACAAGACAATCGCAATGACTAGCCAAGCAATTGCCGCCTGGAGCGGCATTACATATGGTGAATACAGGACAATTCCGATCATGCGAAGCACGCCTGACGATTTCTCAAACCGTGTCAAAACGGAATTTTTCATGCCCTCGAAAACATCCTTGTTTAAGCGTTCCAGCTGAACATTGGCGTACCAAAGCGCCCATAAAATCATGCAGATCCAAGCTATTGGTTTTAACAAATCCGAATACGCCATCAAACATCCTCCTTCACCAAACTCACATGCATGGCATGCTGCCCCAGATTCACCACCTCATCGACCTGCAGGCCATGGGGCACCTGATGCGTGATGAAGATCATCGGCACCTTGCCCTTGAGCCGGTTGAGCGTCGTGGCGAAGTGCTCGGCAGTCTGCGGATCCAGGTTGGAAATCGCCTCGTCGAAGATCAGCACCTTGGGGCGCTTGAGCAAGGCACGAGCAATCGCAATGCGCTGGCGCTGCCCGCCCGATAGCCCCGTGCCGCGCTCGCCGATTTCGGTCTGGTAACCTTGCGGCAGTTTTTCGATCACCTCGTGGATTTCGGCCGCTTTGCACGCGGCGATCACGTCCTCGAAGCTCGCGTGCGGGTGGGCCATGGCCAGGTTCTCGTACACCGTGCCGGAGAACAACACGTTCTCCTGCGGCATGTCCAGAATGTCGCCAAGGCGCTTCACGGAGATGCTGGCCTGCTGGAAT
>JANZZG010000029.1 GCA_026419515.1 Methylophilaceae bacterium | reverse complement strand
CGGCCTGATGTGGTGGTGTTCGTCAACGGCTTGCCGCTGGCGGTGATCGAGCTCAAGGCGCCGGGCGATGCGGGCGCGCATCTGGTAGCCGCATTCAACCAGTTGCAGACCTACAAGCGGGAGATTGCCCCACTTTTTCATACCAATGCATTACTGGTTACCTCGGACGGCATCGCCGCCCGGGTGGGGTCGCTGTCGGCGGACCTGGAGCGCTTCATGCCCTGGCGCACCACCGACGGTACGCAGACAGCTCCCAAAGGTTCGCCGGAACTCCCGACCTTGATCGAGGGTGTGTTCGAGCACCGGCGGCTGCTGGACCTGCTGCGCGATTTCACGGTGTTTGGGCAGACCGGCTCGGGGCTCGGCAAGATCATCGCGGGCTACCACCAGTTTCACGCGGTGAAGAAGGCGGTGGAGCAGACCATCCGGGCGCTGCCGCCCGCCCCGATGGTGCGGGAAGACCCTGCCGACTATGGCCTGCCCTCGGCCAGGCACCAGCGCCCTGGCGACCGGCGCGTGGGCGTGATCTGGCACACCCAAGGCTCGGGCAAAAGCCTGTTGATGGCGTTTTACGCCGGGCTGCTGGTCAAGCACCCGGCGCTGGAAAACCCCACGCTGGTGGTGCTGACCGACCGCAACGACCTGGACGATCAGCTCTTTGCCACCTTTTCGATGTGCCGTGACCTGATCCGCCAAACGCCGGTGCAGGCCGAAAGCCGCGAGCATCTGCAGGCGCTGCTCAACCGCGCCGCGGGCGGGGTGATCTTCACCACACTGCAAAAGTTTGGCGAGGTGAACGCGCCACTGACCACCCGGCGCAATGTGGTGGTGATCGCCGATGAGGCGCACCGCAGCCAGTATGGCTTCAAGGCCAAGGTGGATGCCAAGACCGGCGAGATCTCCTACGGTTTTGCCAAGTACCTGCGCGATGCGTTGCCCAACGCCTCGTTCATCGGTTTTACCGGCACGCCCATCGAGGCCGACGACATCAACACCCCGGCGGTGTTTGGCCACTACATCGACATTTACGACATCAGCCGCGCGGTGGAAGATGGCGCCACCGTGCCGATCTACTACGAATCCAGACTCGCGCGCATCGAACTCGACGAGGACGAAAAGCCCAAGATCGATGCCGAGATCGAGGAGATTTTGGAGGGCGAGGAAGAGATCGCTCGCGAACGCGCCAAGCAGAAGTGGGCCACGGTGGAGGCGCTGGTGGGCAGCGACAAGCGCCTCAAGCAGGTGGCCGCCGACATCGTGCAGCACTTCGAGGCCCGGGTGGCCGCGCTCGACGGCAAGGCGATGATCGTCTGCATGAGCCGGCGCATCTGCGTCAAGCTCTACGACGAAATCGTGAAGCTGCGCCCGCACTGGCACAGTGCGGATGACAACGCTGGCGCGATCAAGATCGTGATGCCGGGCGCTGCCAGCGACCCGCCTGAATGGCAGCCGCACATCGGCAACAAGGCGCGGCGCGACCTCTTGGCCAAGCGGGCGCGCAATCCCAACGACCCGCTGAAAATCGTCATCGTGCGCGACATGTGGCTCACCGGCTTTGATGCGCCGTGCATGCACACCATGTACGTGGACAAACCGATGCGCGGTCACGGGCTGATGCAGGCCATTGCGCGGGTCAACCGCGTGTTCCGCGACAAGCCCGCGGGGTTGATCGTGGACTACATCGGGATTGCGCAAAACCTGAAGTCGGCGCTTGCCCAATACTCGCCGCGTGACCGGGAGCAGACCGGCATCGACGAAGCCGAGGCCATCGCGGTGATGCTGGAGAAGCTCGAGGTGGTGCGCGATATGTTCCACGGCTTCGACTACCGCGCTGCGCTCGACGGTGCGCCCCAGGCGCGGCTGGCGATGCTGGCCGGCGCCATCGAGTGGATTCTGGCTCGCCAGCAGCAATGGGCGGCGCAGGAGTCCACGCCAGAAGGCAAGAAGGCCGCGCACCGACGCTTTCCTGACGCGGTGTTGGCCTTGACCAAGGCGTATGCGCTGGCCTCGGCGTCCGATGAGGCTCGCGCCGTCCGTGAGGAAGTCGGTTTCTTTCAGGCCATCCGCGCCGCGCTCATCAAGAGCGGCACGGGCTGCGGCGTGACCCCGCAGGAGCGCGACTTCGCCATCCAGCAGATCGTCAGCCGCGCGGTGGTTTCCACCGAGATCGTGGACATTTTGGCTGCGGTGGGGATCAAGAGCCCGGACATCTCCATCCTCTCGGACGAATTCCTCGCCGAAATCCAGCAGATGGAGCAGAAGAACCTGGCGCTGGAAGCCTTGAAGAAGCTCCTCAACGACGGCATTCGCTCGCGGGCGAGGGCCAACGTGGTACAGACCCGCGCCTTCTCGGAGCGGCTGGAAGACGCGGTGGCACGTTACCACGCCAACGCCATCACCACCGCCGAAGTGCTGCAAGAGCTGATCCAGTTGGCCCGCGACATCCGCGCAGCCCGCCAGCGGGGTGAGGAACAAGGGTTGACCGATGAGGAAATTGCCTTCTACGATGCACTTGCCGAGAACGAGAGCGCGGTGCAGGTGATGGGCGACGACAAGCTGCGCGTGATCGCCCACGAGCTGCTCACAAGCCTGCGCGAGAACGTCACCGTGGACTGGGCGCACCGTGAATCGGCCCGCGCCCGGATGCGGGTGCTGGTCAAGCGCATCCTGCGCAAATACGGTTATCCGCCCGATTTGCAGGATGCCGCCGTGCAAACCGTGTTGGCCCAGGCCGAGGCGTTGTCCTGGGAGTGGTCCCTGGCGAGCACGAGTACGTCGGCCTGACCAGCGATGAAGCCCTGCAACCCATGTAAGCTTACGCGAGTCGCGTTAAGTCAGACGTAAAAAAGCCAACCGGCTAGGGTTGGCGCCGGAGAATTGGTGGAGCTGGGGGGAATCGAACCCCCGTCCGCAAGCCCTCCACAGGCAGTCCTACATACTTAGCCAGGCTGTTTGATTTGACCTTGCCATCGCCAACCGGCGGGCTATGGCAAAGCGAGCCGCCTTGAGCTTGATGTCATGCAAAGCGGCGCTGCACGACCGGCATCCCGTGTATATGACGCTGCCGCCGGTGTTACCCGGCCCACCCCACGGGAGAGATGGTGCAGCGTCTAGCCGAATTAAGCGGCCAGAGCGTAAGTTTCGTCGTTGGCGACTATACTTTTTCAGCTGGATTAACGAGGTCACTGATCCTCGGTATGCACTGCACTGCTTTGCGACCCACGTCGAAGCCAGGTCAGCCCCGTGCTGGTCCGATAGAGTATGGGATACTCGGAAAGTTCCCATTATACCCTGATTCACCTGGTATTTCGCAGGATGCGCGCTTTTTCCCGCTGCCAGTCGCGTTCCTTCTCGGCTTCGCGCTTGTCATATAGCTTCTTGCCTTTGGCCAGACCGATTTCCACCTTGATCCGCCCGCGGGTGTAATGCATGTCCAGCGGCACCAGGGTATAGCCGGCACGTTCTACTTTGCCGACCAGTTTGGCGATTTGCGCACCGTGCAGCAGTAGCTTGCGCGTCCGTGTGGCGTCTGGTCGCACATGGGTGGAAGCCGCCCCGAGTGGGGTGATGTGACAGCCGATGAGGTAGATTTCACCATGCTGCACGATGACATAGGCTTGCTTGATGTTGACCCTGCCGGCGCGGATGGCTTTGACTTCCCAGCCTTCGAGGACGATGCCGGCTTCGTACTTTTCCTCGATGAAGTAGTCGTGAAAGGCTTTTTTGTTCTGGACGATGCTCATGGCAAGGCTTGGCTTAAAATGGCGCCATTTTACATTGAGGATGTCCATGGCCGAAGTCCACAAGACGGTATTGGTTCCACACTCTGCCGAATACATGTTTCGCTTGGTGGACGAAATCGAACGCTATCCCGAATTCCTGCCCTGGTGTGGCGGCGCGGAGCTCAAATGGCGCGACGAAAGCAGCACCATCGCCACCTTGCACATCGACTACCACGGTTTGAAGCAGCAATTCACCACCAGAAATACCAAACGATATCCAACCCTGATGGATATTCGACTGGTGGACGGTCCGTTCCACCGACTGGAGGGTATCTGGCAATTCACGCCCCTCGCGGCGGATGCCTGCAGGATCGATTTCGAGTTACACTACGAGTTCGCCAATGCCTGGTTGGACAAGCTCATCGCGCCCGTATTCGGCCACATCGCCAATACTTTCGTGGATGCTTTCGTCGAACGCGCAGAAAAACTTTTTGCAAAATGAGTGAGATACTCGTCGAAGTCGCCTATGCCCTGCCCCAGCAGCAGGTGATCCTGCCGCTCAAAGTACCGGTGGGCACCACCGCCGAGCAGGCCATCCGGGCATCGGGTATTTTGACCAGGTTTCCGGAAATCGACCTGACCAAAAACAAGGTCGGGATTTTTGGCAAGCTCACCAGGCTCGATACCGTATTGCGTGAGCGTGACCGGGTGGAGATCTACCGGCCGCTGATCGCCGATCCCAAGGAAGTGCGACGCCGACGCGCGGAAGAAGGCAAGGTGATGAAGAAGGGCGGAGGCGACATGCCGGCCGATGCCTCGGCCTAATTGCAGTTTTCGGCGACGTCTTTCTGCGCCTGTTCGAGATGTTCCTTGATCGCCGCCTCGTCCAGGTAATACCACTCCCCTTTCTCGTTGACCTTGCGCACTCGACCGGTCTGATAGGCGGCCAGGTTGGCCCGCGCGTTCTGGCAATTCTGCTCTTTCAGCTTCTTCTGGGCAGCAATCGCTTCTTCCCGGGCTTTCTTGTTGGCGGCTTCCGCTTCTTCGCGCTTGCGTTTGGCTTCGGCCTCCTTGTCGGCTTGCGCCTTGGCCGCCGCGGCATCGGCCGCCGCCTGCGGTGGGTTGTTGGCCTTTTCTGGCAAGGACTCGGCAGGAGCGCCGCCCTCCGCTTCCTCCGAGCCGGTCTGGTTTCCTTCGATCACCACTGGTGGCTTTCTGACGAACATCTGTTCACAGGTAACACCAAGCGTCGTCATGAGCTGGTTGGTATAAATAACCTTGCCATCCTTGGTGCGGCATTTGTAAGCATCCGCTCCAGCCCGCATAGGAAACAGCACCATGCACGCCAGCACCAACCAAATCGTTTTTTTCATGGTCCACCCTTCCAGCATGCCCAATGTATTCGAAACATAACTGCTCTACCCTGTGGCGTCAATGCCGATTTACCTGATTGGGTGCTGTCGATATAATCTCGTTTTGCCACGAAGGATGATGCCATGCGCCTGCTGCAGAAAGCGCTCACGTTCGACGATGTGCTGCTGGTTCCCGCCCATTCCACTGTCTTGCCGCGGGATGTGAGTCTCGCCACCCGCCTGACTCGAAACATCGCCCTGAACATTCCTCTGGTGTCCGCCGCCATGGACACGGTGACCGAAGCTCCGCTGGCCATCGCCCTGGCCCAGGAAGGCGGGATCGGCATCATCCACAAGAACATGTCGATCGAGCAGCAGGCGGCCCATGTGGCTCGTGTCAAGCGCTATGAGTCCGGTGTGGTCAACGATCCGGTGACCATCCCTCCTTCCATGAGCGTGCGCGACGTCTTAGCACTGACTCGTCAGCGTCGTATCTCCGGTCTGCCGGTCGTGGATGAGCATAGCAAGGTGGTGGGCATCGTCACCAACCGCGATTTGCGATTCGAAACCAATCTCGACCAGCCGGTGAGCGCCATCATGACCCCGCGCGAGCGTCTCGTCACGGTGCGCGAAGGCGCCCCACGCGAAGAAGCCATGGCACTGCTGCACAAGCACCGCCTGGAGCGCGTGCTGGTCATCAATGGCGACTGGGAGCTCAAAGGGCTGATCACCGTCAAAGACATTCTGAAATCCAAGGAACATCCGTATGCCTGCAAGGACAGCAAAGGACGGTTACGCGTAGGTGCTGCGGTCGGCGTGGGCGCAGGCACGGAAGAGCGCGTGGCAGCACTGTATGAAGCCGGTGTGGACGTGGTCGTGGTCGATACCGCACACGGGCATTCCCAGGGGGTGTTGGATCGCGTCAAGTGGATCAAGACCCACTACCCTCAGCTGCAAGTGATCGGCGGCAACATCGCCACCGCCGAGGCAGCGAGAGCGCTGCTGGATCATGGCGCGGATGGCATCAAGGTGGGCATCGGCCCCGGCTCCATCTGCACCACCCGTATCGTGGCAGGCGTCGGCGTCCCCCAGATCACCGCCATCGCCAATGTCGCCGAAGCGCTGGCAGGCACTGATGTGCCTTTCATCGCCGATGGCGGCATCCGCTATTCGGGAGACATCGCCAAAGCGATTGCCGCCGGGGCACATGCCGTCATGCTGGGCGGCTTGTTTGCCGGCACCGAGGAAGCGCCGGGTGAGATCGAGCTATATCAGGGCCGCTCCTACAAATCCTACCGTGGCATGGGGTCGGTGGGCGCCATGCAGAAAGGTTCCAGCGACCGTTACTTTCAGGATGACGAAAACAGTGCCGACAAGCTGGTTCCAGAAGGCATCGAAGGCCGTGTGCCCTACAAAGGTAGCGTACTGGCGGTGATTCATCAGCTGATGGGGGGGCTGCGTGCCTCCATGGGTTACGTCGGCTGTGCCACCATCGATGAAATGCGTGCCCGTGCGCAATTCGTCGAGATCACGCCGGCAGGCATGCGCGAATCACACGTGCATGACGTGCAAATCACCAAGGAAGCCCCCAACTACCATCTCGAATGACGCGCAGTCGGCTTCCCGGCACATGCACCAGAAAATCCTCATCCTCGACTTTGGTTCGCAGTACACCCAGTTGATCGCCCGCAGGGTGCGGGAACAACAAGTCTATTGCGAGCTGCATCCCTACGACGTAAGCGATGCCTTCATCCGAGATTTCGCCCCCGCCGGGATCATCCTCTCGGGTGGGCCGAATTCCGTCTATGAAGAAGAGACGCCGCGCGCCCCGCAGGCCGTGTTCGAGCTCGGTGTGCCGGTACTGGGTATTTGCTATGGCATGCAGACCATGGCAGCGCAGCTGGGCGGCAAGGTAGAGACCGCTCACAAGCGCGAATTCGGTTATGCGGAAATCCGCGCCCGGGGCCATTCACGCCTGCTCGCAGGACTGCAAGATCGCACCAACACACAAGGCCATGGCCTGCTCGACGTCTGGATGAGCCACGGCGACAAGGTCACCGCGCTGCCGCCTGGCTTCGAGGTCATCGCTTCCAACGAAGCCACTCCCATCGCCGGTATGGCGGACGAAGCGCGTGGTTACTACGGCGTACAGTTCCATCCGGAAGTCACGCACACCCTGAAAGGCCGCGACATGCTGGCGCGTTTCGTACACGACATCTGCGGCTGCGGACACGACTGGAACATGCCGGATTACGCCAACGAAGCCATCGAAAAGATACGCGCCCAGGTCGGCGTGGAGGAAGTCATCCTCGGCCTTTCCGGCGGTGTCGATTCCAGCGTGGCGGCGGCACTGATCCATCGTGCGATCGGCGACCAGCTCACCTGCGTGTTCGTCGACAACGGCCTACTACGCCTCAATGAAGCCGAGCAGGTGATGCAGACCTTTGCCCGCAACCTGGGGGTCAAAGTCATCCATGTCGATGCGTCCGAACAATTCATGAGACATCTTGAGGGAGTCACCGACCCCGAACAGAAACGCAAAATCATTGGGCGCGAGTTCGTAGAGGTATTCCAGGCCGAAGCCAGAAAGCTGCCGCAGGCCAAATGGCTGGCCCAAGGCACGATCTACCCCGACGTCATCGAATCCGCCGGCGCCAAAACCAAGAAGGCGCACACCATCAAGAGCCACCACAACGTCGGCGGTCTCCCGGAAACCCTGCACCTCAAGCTGCTGGAACCGCTACGTGAGCTGTTCAAGGACGAAGTGCGCGAGCTGGGGATTGCGCTTGGATTGCCACACGAAATGGTGTATCGCCACCCCTTCCCCGGCCCCGGCCTGGGCGTGCGCATCCTGGGTGAAGTCAAAAAAGAATATGCCGACCTGCTGCGCAGGGCGGATGCCATCTTCATCGACGAGCTCAGAGCCGCCGGCTGGTATGAGAAGGTCAGCCAGGCCTTCGCCGTCTTCCTGCCGGTGAAGTCGGTGGGGGTCATGGGCGATGGACGCACCTATGAATATGTAGTTGCACTGCGCGCAGTAGAAACCACCGACTTCATGACCGCGCACTGGGCAGAACTGCCGCACGGCCTGCTGGCCAAGGTCTCCAACCGCATCATCAACGAAGTGCGGGGCATCAACCGGGTGGTCTACGACATCTCCGGCAAACCCCCCGCCACCATCGAGTGGGAGTAACGCCTTCTGCGGGCGGAGCAGGTTCCATCGGCGTAGCTGATGGATGTGACCCCGCAGAAGGCGTTCGAGGCCGATGCGACACGGCATCCCACCACGACCCCTCGTGAAAAGACTTGCGGAAGTCGGTAAGATGTCATTCTCATGAAAATCCGTATCCTGGGCTGTTCCGGAGGCGCCTGCAACGATCTGCGCACCACTGCGCTTCTGGTCGATGGCGACACCTTGGTCGATTGTGGCACTGGCGTAGGTGACCTGACGCTGGAAGAAATGGCCGCAGTGCGTCATGTCTTCCTCACACACAGTCATCTCGACCACGTGCTGTTCCTGCCGCTGCTGTCGGATGCCGCGCTGGCATCGAGAAATGGCCCACTGACCGTGCATGCCCTGCAGGACACCCTCTCGGCATTGAGCGCGCACGTCTTCAACGGCGTGCTGTGGCCGGATTACACCCGCCTGCCCAGCCCAGACCAGCCCTATATCCGTTTCGCGCCAGTGTCATTGGGCCAGCCGGTGCCATTGGAGGGCTTTCGTATCACGCCCCTACCCGCCCTGCACACGGTGCCGGCAGTTGGCTATCTGATCTCGAATGAGTGCGCAGGTTTTGCCTTCAGCGGAGATACCACCTACTGCGAGGCGTTCTGGGATACACTCAATGGTGTGGAAAATCTGCGCTACGTGATGGTGGAAACCACCATGCGCGATGCAGATCATGCCGTGGCCGAGCGCTCACGTCATACCACACCCAGGCTGCTGGCCCAGGGCATGGCCCGTCTGCAACGCCCGGCACGCTTGCTGGTGACCCACATCGAACCGGATAAAGTCGAGCAAGTGCGCGCCGAGGTCCGCGCTGCGCTGGGCAACACGCCGGTGCATTTCCTCACCCGTGGCGAAGTGTTCGAGCTATGAGCCGTGCGTTTCTGAACGAAGAAAAATTTGAGCAAAGCGGCGATGAAGTGGTCGAGCGCCCACTCAGCCCGTATCCCAATTACGTCACGCCGGCTGGACTGGTGCAACTGCAAAACGAAGCCAAGCGGCTGGAAGCGCTGCGCCAGCAATTGCTCGGCCGCAAGGACGACCCGTTCGCAGCACGTCAGAAAGCCGAAGTCGAGCGTGACTTGCGCTATTACGCGGCGCGTCTGGAGAGTGCCATTCTGGTCGATCCGGCCATGCAGCCCGCGGACGAAGTGCGCTTCGGTGCCCGGGTTCAGCTGGAGGACGAAGAGGGCGCAACTTATGAATATACCATCGTCGGTGAGGATGAAGCCGATGTCGCCCAAGGCAAGGTCAGCTGGGTCTCTCCGCTGGCGCGTGCGCTCATCGGCCACAAAACGGGTGACGTCGTGCGTTGGCTTCGCCCCGCCGGTGAAACGGAACTCGAAATCATTGCCATTCGATACGACAAGGAGTGTTCATGAACGTCAGTCAAGCCATCGAAACACGCCGCGCCATCAAAAACTTTGACCCCCATCATGTCATGCAGGACAGCGAGATCGAGCGTCTGATGTCGCTCGCCATGTTGTCGCCCACCGCTTTCAACATCCAGAACTGGCGCTTCGTGCTGGTCCGTGACCCAGAGTTACGCAGGCAAATCCGAGCCGCGGCCTGGGACCAACCCCAGGTAACGGATGCCTCGTTGCTGGTGATCTTCACCGCCGACCTCAAAGCATGGGCCAAACGACCCGAGCGCTACTGGCAAAACGCACCGGCCGAGGTGAGAGACTATCTGCTTCCTGCGCTCGACCAATACTACCGGGGAAAAGATCAGGTCGAACGGGATGAGGCCATGCGCTCCTGCGGCATGGCGGCGATGACGTTGATGCTGGCAGCACAGGAAATGGGCTATGACTCCTGCCCCATGGACGGCTTCGATTTCGACGCCGTGGGTAAGCTGATCAACCTGCCGACCGACCACGTGATCGCCATGTTCGTCGCCATCGGCAAGAAGATTCGTGAGCCCTGGCCGCGCGGTGGCCAGCTGCCGATGCAAGAGGTGGTGGTGACAGACCGGTTTCAGTGATCGATGTGTTTTGGGATAATGAGGCCATGAAACATCCACTGCTATTGATCGTTGACGACAGCAGAACTTCTCGCACCTTGATGCGTGCATTGGTGTCGCAGCAAAAACCGGAATGGCGTATCGCCGAGGCCTCCAGCGGGGAAGAGGCACTCGACATGATTGCCCGTGAACCGCCTGATTTCGTCACCATGGATGTGAACATGTCCGGCATGAGTGGGCTTCAGGCAGCAGGCAACATCCGTTTAAAATATCCCAACATCCGCATCGTGCTTTGTACCGCCAACAGGACAGCGTGCGTCAGGCTGCGCAAAAAGCGGGAGTCCAGTTCATTTCCAAGCCAATCACGCCTCAGGTCGTCGCACAGGCGATTGCATATTTTTCGGAATGAGCCCATGCAATTCTGCGAAATCCAGCTAGATGCGTTGGCCGAAATTTTCAACATTGGGGTTGGGCGGGCCGCAGCCAGCTTGAGCCAGATCGTGCAGGACGAAGTGTTGCTGAGCGCACCCGAGATACGCATCATTTCCGCCGCGCAAACAAAGCAAATGCTAGAAAATCACGAGATGCCGCGATTGAGCTCGGTTTCCCAGCTGTTTTCTGGACCGTTCGAAGCAAATGCCTTGCTCATCTTTCCTGAATCCAAGGCGTTGGAGATCGTCGGGCTCATGCTAGGTCAGCACGTCACTCCCGAAGAATTGGCCGAATTCGAGCAGGAAACCCTGTGCGAAATCGGCAACATCATTTTGAATGCCTGCATCAGCGCGCTCGCGGATTCATTCGACTTGGAATTTCACAGCGCCTTGCCTGTACACCGGTTCGGTGATTTCCATTCCCTTCCCTTGTATCAAGCCATCCATGAGGACGTGGCGATTCTGCTGGTGCAAGTCGACTTGATAATCAGTCAACGCCAGATCCAAGGTCACATTCTTTTTCTGATGAGCGTCGATTCGCTCGATCGGCTGGCCGAATGCGTGGATCGTTATCTCGCCAAAAACAATCTGCTATGACACTGGGCGGAGTTCTTGGTCTGGAAGGTTTGGCCGATGCCATCGAGCTTGGCCTCGTCATCACCGATGGGCAAGGCCGCATCCAGCTATGGAACCGCTGGATCGCTCATCATAGTGGCATCCCAAGCGAGCAGGCGAAGGGCAAAACTCTCACGGAACTTTATCCCGAGCTGGCGGGTTCTCGCCTCGAGCGCGCAGTCCTGGAAGCCGCCACTAACAACTTGGCCGCCGTGCTGACCCCTCATCTCCACCATTCACCATTACCCTTGTTCGCAAGCCAACAAGACAAGCGCGTCAATCGCAGACTGTACCAGCTCATCCATGTCGTGCCCATGGTGAATGACGACCAAACACGCTGGGTACTGGTACAAGTAACCGACATGACCGCCGCATTCCGGCGAGAGCTGCTATTACGACAAAAGAACGAAGAACTCAAACGCAGCAACAACCTCGACGCATTGACTGGTCTCGCCAACCGACGCAGCTTCGATGAAACCCTGGCCGAGGAATTCCGGCGAGCCCAACGCATCGGGGAACATTTGGCGCTCGCCTTGATCGACATCGACCACTTCAAGCGCTACAACGACCATTATGGCCATGTCAACGGCGATCAGTGTTTGAAAACCGTAGCCCACACCTTGCAAAGCTTCCTCAAACGCGCAGGTGATCTGGCCGCCCGCTACGGTGGCGAGGAATTCGCTTTGATCTTGCCCGGCCTGAAAGAACATTCGGCTGCAGAGCTCGCGCGAGACCTTTGTTATCGTATCGCTTCTCTTGCCATTCCACATGAAGCCTCACCGGTTGCTTCATACGTAACGATTTCGGTGGGTGTGACCTCGTTGAAACCCGAGATTGGCGAACATAACCACACCGCCTTGATATCGGCTGCCGACATTGCCCTCTATGCGGCAAAACAGGAGGGTCGTAATCGTGCCATCCTGTTTTCCATGACAGACGGTAGTTTCCACGCTTGCGATTGATCTCGATTGGGACCCACCCTCATGAGGGTTAGCACGACAACCTTCAGACGTAGGTCGAAATCGGCTTGGGCCACTGCAAATGGTTACCCGTTAGAACACGGTTGAGCTCATGCCAGCCGTGTCGCGCCTACACAGTACATGACTCCATGAACCTGCTGCCTATTTTCATCCGGCTGGAAGGCCGCCGCTGCGTGGTGGTGGGCGGGGGCGAAATCGCCGTGCGCAAAATCCGCCTGCTGCGCAAGGCCGGTGCCGCCGTGACGGTGATTTCACCCCATTTGTGCGCCTCACTGGCAGCCGATTTGGAAGCAGGAAGGCTCGACTGGATACAGGCACGCTTCGACCCGGCCCATCTGGAGGATGCGGCGCTGGCCATCGCCGCCACCGATGAGCCCGAGACCAACCGCCAGGTTTCCATCGCCGCGCAGGCGCGCAACATCCCCGTCAACGTGGTGGACGCGCCAGCACTGTGCAGCTTCGTCATGCCCTCCATCATCGACCGTTCTCCCTTGGTGGTGGCGGTGTCCAGCGGCGGGGCGGCACCCGTGTTGTCCCGCCTGCTGCGCGCGCGACTGGAAACCCTGATCCCCGCCACCTACGGACGTCTGGCCAAGCTCGCTGGCGATTTCCGCGAACAGGTCAAACGACGTCTGCCCGATGCGCGGCAGCGCCGCATTTTCTGGGAAAACGTGCTCGAGGGCCCCATCGCCGAGCAGATGCTGGCCGGCCGAGAGGATGCCGCTTACCGCGCCTTGCAGCACGCACTGGACCAATCGGCCGATTCCCAAAACCCCGGCGAAGTCTATCTGGTGGGCGCCGGGCCCGGCGATCCCGACCTGCTCACTTTCCGCGCCCTGCGCCTGATGCAGAAAGCCGACGTGGTGCTGTACGACGCGCTGGTGTCCCAAGGCGTGCTGGAGCTGGTGCGGCGGGATGCCGAACGCATCTATGTCGGCAAGCGGCGTGCCAGCCACACGCTGCTGCAAGAGGAAATCAACCACCTGCTGGTACGGCTGGCCCAGGAAGGCAAACGGGTATTGCGGCTGAAAGGAGGCGACCCATTCATCTTTGGCCGCGGTGGCGAGGAAATCGACACCCTGGCCGAACATGGCATCCCGTTCCAGATCGTCCCCGGCATCTCTGCTGCCAATGGTGTGGCCAGTTATGCCGGCATTCCCCTCACCCATCGTGATTACGCGCAGTCCGTGCTGTTTGTCACCGGCCACCTGCGCGACGGATCGGTGGACCTGGACTGGCATGCGCTCACCCGTCCTCGCCAGACGGTAGTGATCTACATGGGACTGACCGGCCTCGACATCATCTGCCGCAAGCTGATCGAACACGGCCTGCCGCCAGACTGGCCCGCCGCCGTGGTGCAGCAGGGCACCACCCCTCATCAGCGGGTGATCACCTCTACCCTGTCGGAACTGGCGAAAAAGGTCGAAGCCGCTGGTCTCAAGGCTCCTACCCTCACCCTCATCGGTGAAGTCGTAAAGCTACGGGAAAAGCTAGCCTGGTTCGGCTGATTGAGTTGATTGGATGAGATTGCAGTTTTCAAGAGAGGAACACATTCATGCGCATCACGCTAATCACCCTGACCATCGTCCTCACCAGTATCACCACTATCGCTTCAGCCAATCAGGGACCCAGTAGCAGCG
>JANZZG010000043.1 GCA_026419515.1 Methylophilaceae bacterium | reverse complement strand
GGATTCGTCATAGCCGAAATACGTGCGGGAATCGGCATGCAGCCGGCCGTTGATCTGGATGCTGTGCTGCTTGTCGCCGGATTCCCAGACGATACCGTCCTTGAAGGATGCCTTGATCTCGCTGGATTTCTTGGCTTTTTCGGAATCGCGCGTGGCGTTGAATTCGTCGTACTCTTGTTCCGATAGCACGCCTTTGTCGCGCAGTTTGCGTAGCAGATCGTCGACAGCATCCGCGCAGGCGATGCCATTCAGACCGAACAGTGCGATCCCCACCACGGCTGCGGCGGTCGCACGAAGCTTGAAGTGTTTCATGAAATGCTCCCTAAAAACGATGAATGGAAAACTGAATTGGCCAATCGAGTTTTCACTCGGGAGCGGATTGTGAGGGCTTAATGTGACATTTTGATGACAGGCTGCTTGTTTTTTGGGCAAGTGTTGTGGATTTGCAACAGGTATTCCATCCCGCGATATGGCAAGCCGGAATCCGAGGTGTCAACCAACCTCAAGCCAGCTTGGCACCGCTACGCAGCAGCTGGTCGAGTTCTTCCGCCGGCAGCGGCTTGCTGAACAGGTAGCCTTGGACGTAGTCACAGCGCCGGTCGCGCAGGAAGGCGACCTGTTGCAGGTTTTCCACGCCTTCGGCCACGCTCGCCAGGCTCATGCCCTGCGCCAGGCTGAGCACGGCGCTGGCAATGGCGTTGTCGTCGCTGTTGTGGGGTAGGTTGAGCACGAAGGACTGGCAGATCTTGAGGGTGTCGACCGGAAAATTCTTGAGGTAGGAAAGCGAAGAAGCGCCGCTGCCGAAATCGTCGATGGCAATGGAGACTCCCAGCGCCTTGAGCCGCTCCAGCGTGTGTATATTGGCTGCCGCATTTTCCATGAACATGCTCTCGGTGAGCTCCAATTCCAGTAGATCAGCGGGCAGGCCAGTCTGGGCCAGCACCGCCGCCACCTCATCGACGATGCCAGGTTGTTTGAACTGCCGGGCGGAAAGGTTGACCGCCACGCGTACCGGCGTACCGGCGTCGAGCCACTTTCGGCCTTGCGCACATGCCGTCTGTAACACCCATTTGCCGACTGGTATGATGAGTCCGCTTTCTTCCAGGAGGGTGATGAATTCACTGGGCGCCACCAACCCGCGCTCAGGGTGCTGCCAGCGCAGTAGCGCTTCCACTGCAATGATGCCAGCGCCTTCGATGGCCACCTGCGGCTGGTAGTGCAAGACAAATTCGCCGCGCTCCAGGGCGTGACGGAGAAGGTTTTCCAGCACCAGACGGTCGTAGGCGACTGCGTCCATCTCGGACGAATAAAACTGAAAATTGTTGCGACCGCGCTCCTTGGCATGGTACATGGCGACGTCGGCCTGCTCCAGCAGGGTATCGCGTTCGTCCTGGCCAGGACGGTAGAAGGTAATGCCTATGCTGGCGCCAATGTAGATCTCATGCTCATCCACTTGGAAGGGAGGCTGCAATGTATCGATGATCTTCTGGGCCACGACCGCAGCATCGTTTTCTTCATGGATGTTGGTAAGAATGATGGCGAATTCGTCGCCGCCCAGTCGTGCCACCGTGTCTGTCTCCCGCACGCAGGTGCTGATGCGGGCGGCGACTTGCTGCAGCAGGGTATCGCCGATCGGGTGCCCCAATGTATCGTTGACGTTTTTGAAACGATCGAGGTCGATGAACATGATCCCGACCGTATCTCCGCTGCGGTTGGCCTGTGCTTGCGCACGTCGCAAGTCTTCGTTGAACTTTATACGGTTGGGCAGGCCGGTCAGCGCGTCATAATGGGCGAGGAAATGCAAACGTTGTTCGGTACGCTTGCGTTCGCTGATGTCGCGCACGATGCACAGCGCCTCGTCTTCGCTGGCGCGGATGAAGCGGGCTTCATAGTCGGCCAGCCCATCGGGCGTGGGCAATTGGTACTCAAAGGCGGAAACTTCCCCGCTTTGCATGGCCCGTTCCAGGCAAAACATGGCTTGTTCGGCGATTTCCCTGGGCATGATCTCGTGCACGGTCTTGCCCAGAAAATGTTCGGGTTCGCAGTATGTCGGGAAATTCTTGGCTGGCTTGCATTCGATGAAACGGCCTTCGCGATCCAGAAACAGCAACAGATCGGGAATGGCTGCGAACAGGGCACGTACCTTCGCCTCGCTGTGGCGCAGCTTCAGCTCGGCGCGCTTGCGTTCGATTGCATAGCGCATGGCACGCAGGAGTGAGCGCGCTTCTATGTTGCCCTTGACCAGGAAATCCTGGGCTCCTGCCTGCACCAGCTCTGCGCCCAGCGACTCATCGTCGAGCCCGGTCATGACGATGATGGGCATGCCGGGCGCAGCCTCATGCATACGCCAGAAAGTCTGATAGCCGTGGGAGTCGGGCAGCGACAGGTCGAGCAGAATGACATCGTACGGCATGCCGCGCACCGTTTCCAGGGCACGCGCCAGGCTGTCCACATGCACCAGACGGTGCTCGGGTGAGGCCTCCTGCAGCATCAGCGTCAGCAGGCGGGCATCCCCTGGATTGTCTTCGACCAGCAGGATGTGCATTATGCGGCCATCGGTTCCAAGGTGCGCCCACGGCGCAGCAAGTCAGTCGCGGCTTCGCCTGAAAGCGGATGACAATAAAGATATCCCTGGGCATCATCACAGGCCAGGTTGCGCAATATGTCCAGCTGCGAGCGGGTCTCTACCCCGCTGGCCAGTCCCCGCATGCGGAATACGTGTGCGACCTGGATGACGGCGCGCGTCAGGTTGGCGCCGTCCGGCTTGGCTTCGGCTTCTTGGGTCAGCACACGGTCGAGCTTGATGGCATGGAAGGGGAATTTGCGCAGCAAATGGAGCGAAGCACGCCCGCTACCAAAGTTGTCCAGCGCCAGGCGTACGCCCAGCCGGCTGAGGGCGGTCAGCACCTGGTATGCGCGTTCCTCGTCTTCCCACAACGCATGTTCGGCAATGTCCAGCTCCAGATTCTGCGGGGCGAACCCGCTCTCGGACAAAATGCGCGCCAGGGTAACGGGGAAACCTTCCTGCATCAGCTGGTGACGGGAGACGTTGACGGAGAGGGTTAGGTCGCTCTGACCGGCTTCTTTCCATTGCCTGCCTTGTTCACATACGGTGCGGAGCACCCATTCTCCGACTTCGACCATCAACGGCATGCTTTGCAGAATGCCCATGAAATCGCCTGGCATCATTAACCCACGCTGCGGATGTTGCCAGCGCAGCAGGCATTCCATACCGATGATGTACCCGCTGGCAATGTCCACTTGTGGCTGGTAGTACACCAGAAACTCACCATGTTCCAATGCCTGGTGTAACTGTTCCTCCAGTTCTCGGCTGACGCCAGCACGAATGTCCAGCGCTCTGGAGTAGAAACTGTAGGCATTGCCCCCTTCTTTTTTTGCACGGTACATGGCCGTGTCGGCGGCGCGTACCAGGTCTTCCAGATGCGCCGCATCATCGGGGTACAGGCTGATGCCGATGCTGGCGTGGACAGTCAGTTCTCGACCCTGGATCGAGAACGGCCGCTCGAACTGGGAGAGAATCTTGCGCGCGGCCGCTGCAGCATCACCAGCCTCGCGGATGTCGGCGAGAATCAGGGTGAATTCGTCACCCCCGATGCGCGCCACACAGTCCGCCTCGCGGACACATTCAGTGATGCGCCGGGCCACTTCCTGCAGTAATTGATCCCCCGCCTGGTGCCCGTGCGTGTCGTTGATCGGTTTGAAATCGTTGATATCCAATAACAGGAGTGCCAGTGGCAACTCGTGCCGGCGTGCCGTGGCAAGCGCGGTTTTGAGACGGTCGTAGAACAGCTTGCGATTGGCCAATCCGGTCAGGCTATCCTGATGCGCCAGCTTGTATAGCTGCTCCTCCAGACGCTTGCGCTCCATGGCGTAGCGCAGCGCTCGTAAAAGGAGGTGTTCATTGACATGGTTTTTGACCAAGAAATCCTGCGCCCCCCGCTGCACCGACTGTAGCGCCAGCTGTTCGTCGGCGATGTTGCTCATTACGACGATGGGCACATCTGGCGCAACCGCCTGTATCCGGAGCAGGGAATCCAGCCCGGTGCCATCTGGCAGCTGCAGGTCGAGCAGAATCACGTCTGCTTTCAGCCGCTGCAACATCGCAACTGCTTCTTCCAAGCAGTTCGCGGTGATGAGGGCGAACTGTTCGGCGCCCTCGGCGTCCAAAATTTCCTGGACGAGCCGGATATCGCCAGGATGGTCTTCGATGAGCAGCAAGTTGAGCGTGTCGGTGTTCATGGCACATCCCCGGATTCCATGAAGTAGCAAAACGTCTGCGTGGTCCTGCGAATTGGGTGTAATATCCGCCTTCCGGTGCACAGCAACCCGACCACATCGTTCGGGCAAGACCATGGGGCATCATGGCATAACGCAGCAATCCGTTCGCACAGACGGTTTTGCCGAGGCTCCATGGCTCAATCGTCCGATGTGGAAGGCAGCTTGACGATGGTCAGCCAAAAATTCTCGATCGACTGGATCACCTTGATGAATTGATCCAAATCAACCGGTTTGGTCACGTAACAGTTGGCGTGCAGATCATAAGTGCGCAAAATGTCCTGTTCCGCCTCCGAGGAAGTAATGATGACGACCGGGATACGCTTCAGGGACGGATCGGACTTGATTTCTGCCAGCACCTCACGCCCATCTTTCTTGGGCAGATTAAGGTCGAGCAGCACCACGTCAGGGCGCGGCGCACTGGCATATTTGCCTTCACGGCGCAAAAAAGCCAGTGCCTCGACGCCATCCGATACCACGTTGAGGTTGTTGTGGACCTTGCTGTCACGCAACGCTTCTTTGGTCAGACGCACATCGCCGGGATTGTCCTCGGCGAGCAGAAATTCGACAGGTTTGCCCAATTCGATCTCCATTTATTGATTTTCCTCTTCTCCGTTTGTAGGCAGGGTGAAGTAAAAAGTCGCGCCCTCCCCGGGTTTCGACTCGACCCAAATATGCCCCCCGTGGCGCTCGACGATTTTCTTGCAGACCGCAAGGCCGATGCCGGTGCCTGGATATTCGTGCTTGCCATGCAAGCGCTGGAAGATTACGAAGATACGCTCGAAAAATTCGGGGGCGATACCGATGCCATTGTCCCGCACCGAAAATTCCCACTCGCGGGCCTTGCGCACAACGCCGACATGGACTTTCGGTGGCGCTTCGCCGCGGAATTTGAGCGCGTTGCCAATCAGGTTCTGGAACAATTGTGTCAGCTGCGAAATATCTGCCTTGACGCTCGGCATGGCATCATGGGTGATCTTTGCGCCAGATTCCTCGATCGCGATTTTGAGGTTGGACAGGGCGCGTGACAGCGCCAGTCCCGCATCGCACATTTCCAGTGGCTTGCCCCGCGTGCTCACGCGGGACAATGTGAGCAGGTCGTTGATCAATGCCTGCATACGGGTGGCCCCATCCACGGCATAGTGGATGAATTCGTTGGCATCATCGTCCAGCTTGTCCTTGTAGCGCCGGGCAAGCAATTGCGTGTAGCTTGCCACCATGCGCAGCGGCTCCTGCAAATCGTGCGATGCCACGTAGGCGAACTGCTCCAGTTCCCGGTTGGAGTTTTCCAGCTCTTCGGTGCGTCGCGCCAGTGCGTCTTGCGTTTGTTTAAAGTCTGTGATGTCGGAAAACTCGACGATGACATGGGTCATCACATCTTTGTCTTTGGCCGCAGTGGCGCTCATCCAGGCCGGGAATTCCTCTCCATTCTTGCGCCGGAGCCAAATCTCCCCTTGCCACTGCCCACCTTCGCGCACCTTGTCCCAGATGGTAGCGGCCAGCTTCTGATCCCGAGTGGCATGCAGGATTTGTAACGAGGCGCCGACGATCTCTCGTGGCTCATAACCGGCAATGACGACGAGACTCCGGTTGACATGCTGGATGATGCCATTGAGATCGGCGATTGCCACGGCTTCGAGGTTGGTTTCGAATACTGTGGATAGCAGGCGTAACTGCTCACGGTCGGCATGCACGAAAAATGAGACGGTCTGGGCCATGTCGAACAGCGCGAGCCGGATCAGCAGCCGAGTGTATTCCGTCATTTTTTGCACATCGTCTCCGGCGATGTGCCGAATTTCAGGCAGCAGACGATCCAGGAAGAAAGCAAAAGAGCCAAAGAACCAGCGCAGCCGCAGCTTCTGCTCGTGGTGAGTCACACCGGCCCGCACCCGGGACAGGAAATAGTCGTCGTCTAGATTTCCAGACAAAAGATCGGAAAAATACTTCTGTTGGTGATGTTTGAGGCGCTCCGCTACGGTTGCGTTCGCAAGCATCGTGGCCGGTTCTGGAAAGCTCGACAGATGGTCGTGCAAGGCATCGACGATTTCCGCCTCCTTGCCCGACAGCTTCTGGCCAAACTCCCGGATCATGGCGAGCTCGCGTTCCCCCAGGCCGAAGATCCTCTTGCGAGCCGATTGTTCACTATCGTCCGGCTTGAGCCGTTTGACCAGACTTTCTATGTCGAGACAGTAGGTGTTCATCCGCTTTCTCGTAAATTTCAGGGCTGGCCCGTTTCGGCCAGGCATCCTCCCGTGCCACGCCCGCTCCCTCGTGTCAGTAGTTTGATTGTAATGATTTTATGCATATTCAGGTAGCGGTAATCCATCGTTAAATTTCATCGATTGGTCACGAAATCTTAACGCTTCCTTCATGAAATTTTGCGATGCTTGCTGGCCATGGAGAAGCAGCACCGATGAAGGTCCGTTCAGTTTTTCTCTCCGACATCCATTTGGGCACGCGGGGATGCCAGGCGGAGCGGCTGCTCAGTTTTCTGCGCGAATTCGAAAGCGAATACCTGTTTTTGATCGGCGACATCATCGACTTCTGGGCGATGGGCCGCAGCATCCAGTGGTCCGCCGCGCAGAATACCGTGGTGCAGAAAATACTGCGCCGGGCGCGGCATGGCGAAAAGGTGATCTTCATCCCGGGCAATCACGACGAGGTGCTGCGCGAATACGACGGTATCAGGTTCGGCGACATCCTGGTCGCCAGCGAGTGGGTGCACGTCACGGCAGACGGCAAACGCCTGCTGCTGGTGCACGGCGATGCATACGACCAAGTGACGCGCCACCACCGCTGGGTCGCCCTGCTGGGGGACATCGGCTATGATCTGCTGGTGTGCCTGAATGCCTGGTTGTCCTGGCTCCGCCGCAGCCTGCGCATCCCAGGCTATTGGTCGCTGGCCGGCTATGCCAAGCGCAAAGTGAAATCCGCCGTCAACTTCATCTGCAACTTCGAGGATGCGGTCATCCACGCGGTACGCGAGCGCGGTCTGGATGGGGTGGTATGCGGCCACATCCACAGCGCCACCCTCAAGCAGATCGACGGCCTGCTCTACGTCAACTGCGGCGACTGGGTGGACAGCTGTACCGCTATCGTGGAACACCTCGACGGCCGACTGGAACTCATCGAATGGCGTCATGACCGTATTGTGGCCAGCCTGCTGCAGGCTCGACCCACCCCCGACACCCCTGCATTGGAACTGCTCCCGCATGAAAATCCTGTTCATTTCTGACGTCTATTTTCCCCGCATCAACGGGGTTTCCACTTCCATCGCGACCTTCCGGCGGGAGTTGCGGGCCAAAGGGCATACCGTGCATTTGATCGCGCCCGATTATTACGCGCCCAGCGAGGACGAAAGCGATATCCTGCGCGTGCCGGCCCGCTATCTGCCGATGGACCCGGAAGACCGCATGATGCGCTTCGGCTGGACAATGCGGCATCTCAACCAGCTGCATGCGGAATCCTACGACCTCATCCATGTGCAAACCCCTTTCGTCGCTCATTATCTAGGCTTGAAACTGGCCCAGACGATGGGCATCCCGTGCGTGGAGACGTATCACACCTTTTTCGAAGAATACCTGTATCACTACATCCCGTTCCTGCCCCGCGCCTTCATGAGAACGCTGGCGCGGCGCTTTTCGCGGCACCAGGGCAACCGCCTGGATGGCATGGTGGTGCCCTCGCAGCCGATGTTGGAGGTGCTGCGCAAATACGGGGTGCATGTGCCAGCCGAAGTCATCCCCACCGGCCTGGAGCCAGAGCGCTTCGAACCTGGTAATAGGGCCAGATTCCGCGCGCGCTACGGCATTCCCGCGCAGCGGCCGGTGCTGTTGTATGTCGGTCGGGTCGCCTATGAAAAAAACATCGGATTCCTACTGCATGTGCTGAAACGGGTGTGCGCCCAGGTTCCGGACGCCCTGCTGCTCATCGCCGGAGAAGGGCCCGCCCGGAGCGACCTGGAACGGCAGTCCCGCGACCTCGGGCTCGCCGACCATGTGATGTTCCTCGGCTATCTGGACCGGCATACCGAACTCAACGACTGCTACCGCGCGGGGGATGTGTTCGTGTTCTCCTCGCGTACCGAAACCCAGGGGCTGGTGTTGCTGGAGGCGATGGCGCAAGCGGTGCCGGTGGTCTCTTTCGCGGAAATGGGCACCCAAGACGTGCTGCGCGAGGGGGAAGGCGTATGGATCGCTCGCAACGATGTGGAAGATTTTGCCGCCAAGGTGGTACGCCTGTTGAAGGATGGCGCAATGCGCCTGCGGCTGGGTGAGCTCGGCCGGCAGTATGCGCAACATCAATGGTCAGCCTCGAGCAAGGCCGAGCACCTGCTTCGGTTCTACGAAAGCATTCGGGTCATATACGACACACGCCACCGGCCGATAGAGCCGTACGAAAATCAGCTGGCCTAGGATTCGCGGATAGAAATCAGGTAACGGAATAACCTGCTTGCTCGATGGCTGCCTTCAGCTGCGGTATCCCCACCCGCGAAGGGTCGTAGCGCACTTCGGCCGTCGCCTCGACATGCGATACCTTGGCTTCGACCACGCCATCCAGGGCCAGCAGCGCTTGCCGTACGGCATGGGCACAGCCACCACAGGCCATGCCAGAGACATACAGGGTGGTGGTTTCCATGCAGTCAGGCTTCTGGCCGCAGGTGTGGGAACAGGATCACGTCACGGATGCTTGGGCTGTCGGTGAGTAGCATGACCAGACGGTCGATGCCGATGCCGCACCCGCTCGCCGGCGGCATGCCATACTCCAGCGCACGGATGTAATCGGCATCGTAATACATGGCCTCGTCGTCGCCCGCTTCCTTGGCCTCCACCTGCTTGCGGAAGCGCTCGGCCTGATCTTCCGGGTCATTCAGCTCGGAAAAGCCGTTGGCGATCTCGCGGCCGGTGATGAACAGCTCGAAGCGCTCGGTGATGCCGGGCAGCGTGTCGGAAGCGCGCGCCAGTGGGGAGACTTCTACTGGGTAGTCGATGATGTAGGTCGGTTCCCACAGCTGGGACTCCGTGGTCTCTTCGAACAAAGCCAGCTGTAGCGCACCCAGACGCAGATGTGGCAAGGGCTCCAGCCCGAATTTCTTGAGCTCCTGGCGCAGGAAATCCGCATCTTCCAGTTGCGCTTCGGTGTAGTGAGGGGCGTATTTGCGGATGGCATCGAGGATGGTGAGGCGCGCGAATGGCTGGGCCAAATCGACCGTGCGTCCCTGATAGCTGATCGTCGCGGTGCCTTGTGCCGCAATGGCGGCGGCGCGTATGCATGCCTCGGTGAAATCCATCAGCCACTTGTAGTCGGTATAGGCCGCGTAGAACTCCATCATGGTGAATTCCGGGTTGTGGCGCACCGACAGGCCTTCGTTGCGGAAATTGCGGTTGATCTCGAACACGCGCTCGAAACCGCCCACCAGCAGCCGCTTGAGGAACAGCTCGGGGGCGATGCGCAGGAACATCGGCATGTCGAGCGCGTTGTGGTGGGTCCTGAACGGTTTGGCCGCCGCGCCGCCCGGGATCGGGTGCAGCATCGGCGTTTCGACTTCCAGGAAATCGTGATCCAGCATGAACTGGCGGATCGCCGCAATGATCCGGCTACGCGTGATGAAAGTCTGGCGCGTTTCTTCGGACATGATCAGGTCCACGTAACGCTGACGGTACTTGGTTTCCTGGTCGGCCAGCCCGTGGAATTTTTCCGGCAGCGGACGGATGGATTTGGTGACCAGGCGCAATCTGTCTACCTTGACCGAAAGTTCCCCAGTCTTGGTCTTGAACAGCACGCCTTCGGCGCTCAGAATGTCGCCCAGGTCCCATTTCTTGAAGGCTTGGTAGGTTTCATCGCCCACGTTGTCCTGCGTGATAAACAACTGGATGCGTCCCCCCATGTCCTGCAACGTGGCAAAGCTGGCCTTGCCCATCACACGCTTGAGCATCATGCGCCCAGCCACCGCCACACGAATGCGCTGCGGCTCCAGTTCCTCGGCCGTCTTGTGACCATGCTCGCGATGCAGTTGGGCGGCATGGTGGGTGCGGCGTACATCGTTGGGAAAGGCGACACCCTGCTCGCGTAACGCTTTCAGTTTGGCACGGCGTTCGGCGATGATATGGTTTTCGTCCTGGGGGGGCGCCGGGTTTTGGGGTTCGCTCACTTTAGACTCCCTGCTTCAAGCTTGCCGTGATGAACGGGTCGAGGTCACCATCCAGCACGGCTTGAGTGTTGCCGATTTCGACATTGGTACGCAAATCCTTGATGCGCGACTGATCCAGCACATAGGAGCGGATTTGATGCCCCCAGCCAATATCGGTTTTGGCCTCTTCCATGGCCTGTTTTTCTTCGTTGCGGCGGCGTAGTTCGAGCTCGTAGAGCCGGGCTTTGAGCATCGCCATGGCTTCGGCTTTGTTGCGATGTTGTGAGCGGTCGTTCTGGCACTGCACCACGATGTTGGTCGGAAGATGGGTGATGCGCACCGCGGAGTCGGTCTTGTTGACGTGTTGCCCCCCTGCTCCCGATGCTCTGAAGGTGTCGATACGCAGGTCGGCCGG
>JANZZG010000035.1 GCA_026419515.1 Methylophilaceae bacterium | reverse complement strand
GGCTGGCCATCTTCCATGGCCCGCGTTGTCTGGCGCGCTGCGATGCGGATGGGCAGTTGCTGGACGCAGGGGTTAAGGTCGCCGCGTAGGTCCGCCGCAGCGCCCGCCGTGGAAGGGGAAGCCGCTCCGGGCTAAGCCCTTCGCACCTCCCCCGCCCACGGCAAGCGGACAGTTTATGTGCTACAGCTTCGGACAAATCTATTTGTTGCTAACAGGCCTTTACATTGTTCTGGTTTGCAAATCATTTCGAACAGGTACGTTGCATGTCACCGCTTGCGCTCTATGCGAAAAAGTTTCAGTTGATCGATGCTCCTCACGATTTCGACCGTAGCATGGGGCATGTTCGGAATATCCTCGCCTACTACCCAGACTATTGGATATTGCTGAAGTAGTTGTGGGAGTTGGGATGGGCTCACCGGAGGCACGATACGCTGCGCGTAGAACGATAATGCACCATCCCCTATGGTGTTCGTTGCGAGTTGATACAAAGGATGATAGTTTACGGCTTCGGACATTAGCGTCTGCACCGCCGTCTGGCGCGGCTCCCTCGTTAAATAAGTCTCACTAGAAAGGTAGGTCATTGCACTCATTCCCGCCACGAGCAACACCGACGCCGAAACTTTGTTTTCGTGAAGAACTCGCTTAATCGCCAATGGAATAAGCGGAAACAACAACAATAAAAATACGTCCGGAAACGATAAGGCTCTGCTCAGTATGAAATAAGAGCCCCCTAACCCGACGCAACAGAGTATCCAATAAAAAATCTGGTTGATTTTAACGAACCTCCCCTGCGCCAGAGTCGAGTAATGACCTAGGATGATGGCCAAAGGTGGTGCAAACAATAAGGCATATTGCATCTGTTTGTTCACTGTTATGGTAAGCAATATGAATACGATACCAAGCCATACCCAAGCAAATCTTACCAACGAGGGCATTCCTTCTTTATGGTAATTGCGATACGTTGCCCAAATCGCCGGGATCAGCAGCAGGCTCCATGGAGCGTAAAACTCGAACAAGTGAGCGCAGTACCACCATATAGGTTTGGCGTGCGTGCCGCTGACAAAAGTTTCATCTATCTGTCTAGTAAAAAATTGAAGGGATGCTTCGGGATATTGCCAGAGTATCCATGCATACCAGCCAAATGCCGTCACGACGAGCAATCCAACACCGGCAAGGCTAAAAAAACGTTGTGATGAGAAAGACAATCCAATCCTATGTTTTTCGATGACATTCATCACAAATAGCGTCAGCAAAGGTATGGCCAACGCCGCGGGACCTTTGGTCATGAACCCCAGTCCTAACATCAAGCCGAATAACAGTTTTCGGCCATGGCTACTTTGCCCATTCAGCATGTAGTATCCCAACATGCTGGCAGCGCAGACAAAAAACAACAACAGGGCATCCGCTTCACCGCTGCGGAAATATCGCAATCCGATGTAGGAAATCACCAAAATCAGGACGCTATGAGCAGCAACCGCCAAACCGGATTCTCGGCGCACCCAGTTCCATACCAGTAGCGCTGTGAGCAACCCGAACAGCACCGCAGGCAATCGCGTGGCAGCGGCATTAATGCCAGCGATCTGATAACTCGCAGCGGTCAGCCAATAGGGCAGGGGGGGCTTTTGCAGACGAAGCTCGCCATTGTAGCGAGGCACCAACCAGTCACCACTCACCAACATCTCGCGGGCAGTTTCTGCAATCCGTACTTCCTGTATTTTGTATACTGGGCGTTCACCCAGGCCGAGCAGTAACGCCAGTAACAAAACCGTCAAAACCACGAAAAAGGTTTTGGCGGGCTCAACGATGTCGGTTTTTATTCTTGGGCGCATGACGTGCATCTCTTCTGGCGAGGTTGTCAAAAAGTACGCTGGTACAATCTTTCACCCCGATCCGGCTGCCGGCCAGCGTCCCGTCACGTGCCTTGAGATCGGCCATGGCATCCTCGATCGCCACCTGTGCGGCAAACAGGCAGGGTGTGCTGTAAATCACCACAGACACTCCCGCCTGCTGCAATTCGCTCAAAGTGCAGGCAGGGGACTTGCCCCCCGCGATCTGGTTGAAACAGAACGGCCGGTCGATACGCCTGGACAGCTCCCGCACAGTGTCGAGTGATTTCAGACCATCCACCAGCACGGCATCGGCCCCGGCCTCGGCAAAAGCCTCGACACGCCGCGCGATGTCCTCAGGGTCGGCAGCATCGGTGCGTGCGACCACCACCATGTCGCGCCGGGTCTCCAGCACTGCACGCAATTTGGCCAGATATTCCTCGAGCGCCATGATCTGCTTTCCCTCGAAGTGGCCACAACGACGCGGCCGCTTCTGGTCCTCCAGCACCACGCCGGAAGCACCGGCGGTTTCCAGGACCGAAACCACATGACACGCCACTTCAGGGTCGCAGTACCCGTCGTCGATGTCGACCAGCAGATTGTGCATCGGCAGCACGGTACGCAATCGCTGCACAAAGGCCACGATATCGGTCCAGGTGATGAAGCCGATGTCTGGCAGCCCGTAATGGCTCGCCGCGAAACCGAAGCCGCTGACGAACAGGCTGTCAAAATGCCGGCCGGCCAAGCTGGCGGAAAACACGTCATACACGCCGATGAAAGGCACGATATCGCGCTTCGCCATCGCATCCTTCAGGCGTAGGCCGGGGGATCGGACAGCACGTGACGGCTCCACGCTCATCGACAGGTCTCCTCGATCAGGTCAAGTATGCTCGCCATGGTGGCAAGCCGGTCCGGATCGAAGCCGCCAGCAGCGAAATCGATCCCGTAAGTCTGTTCAAGATAAACCACAATCTGCACGATGGCCAGTGAGTCGATCAGTCCGGAGGCCACCAACCCCTCGTTGACGCCGACACTGTCGATCGGCCGGTTGGGCTTCTGGATGGTACGCAGGAACCGGATCAGATCCTGCAGTCTCTGCTCGCGCTGCGCCCCCATCATGTCGGCTCCCCGGCCAGGATACGCGCCAGATCGATCGCCTCCAGACCCAGGCAGGCCGCCTTGACCGCATCGCGGTTGATCTTGCCGCGGGAGGTGCGAGGAATCTCTTCCACCACCCACCAGCGCACCGGCATCTTGTGTTCCGCCAGGTGAGACTTCATCCACGCATGCAGCGCTCGGATTTGGGCGTCCCCCCGATCGGACAGCACCACCGCCATCGCGACCGACTGGCCATAGATTTCGTCATCCAGCGCAAACGTGCAAACATCGGTCGCCCCTTCGAAGCGTTCCACCACCGCATCCACATCGGCCGGATAGATCTTCATGCCCCCCTTGTTGATCTCGTCACGCTCGCGGCCGCGCAACACCAGCCGGCCCTGAGCGTCCAGCGCCCCGATGTCGCCAGTGAGGAACCAGCCGTCACGCACCGCCTGCGCCGTCAGGTCATCGCGCTGAAAATAGCCTTTCATCAGCGCCGGGGTGTTGAGCCAGACGTAGCCGGATTCGCCCGGCGCACATGCCTCCTCGGGCCGCAGCGGTGCCGAGGTGTCGGCACTGCGCAGCACCTTGACGACGGCCCCCCAGCCGCTGCCGATCAGGCCATCCTCGGCCGCGCAATCGGCATCGGCCAGTCCGGCCACCCAGCTGCCAGTTTCAGTGATGCCGTAGGCATTGCACACCTGCCGGGTTCCGGTCCATTTGCGGATTTCTTCCCAGACATGCGCCGACAAAGGTGCCGAGCCGCAATGCACGCGCCGCAGGGTGCCGCCCTGCGGTGGCCTGGCCATCTTGAGCGCCAGCTTCCATACCGCCGGTACCGACGACATGAAGGTGATGCGATGGTCATCCAGCATCTTGCCCAGCCGCATGATGATGTCGGGGCGGAACGGGGGCGTGATGTACAGGTCCTGGCCGGACAGCCAGGGATAAAGACAGTTGCAGATCAGTCCGTGACCGAAATGGGTGGGAAGCAGGCACAGGGTGCGTTCGAACGGGGCGATCCCCAGGTTGTCACGCAGCCCCATCCAGCGGGCGCGCAATGAACGGTGCGTATGCACCACGCCTTTTGGCGCACCGGTGGACCCGGAAGTGAACAGGATCAACGCATCATCATCCAGCTGGGAGAGCCCCGCCTCGGCCTCCTCGGTGCCCGTATCGGCCGTGTCGATGATGGGCACACCGGCGTCGGTGAGAGCTTGGCGCATGGCCGCATCTGTATGCTGCTCCACCACCGCCAGCCGGGGTTGCGCTGCGCCCACCAGGGTCTGGAGCTCGAAAGGGGTCAGCCGGGCATCGATGGGGACGGCACATCCTCCCAGTTTCCAGATGGCCAGCAGCTCGGCAAAAAATTCCAGCTGGTTGCCGAACGGCAGGAACACGCGATCACCACGTGCCAGACCATGACGCTGGAAGCGCGCCACCCGGCGCGCCACCTGGACGGCAATTTCCCGGCGATCCCAGGCACGACCACTGACCGGTTCAGCAAGGTTGCCGATATTCAAGTCGAAAAACATGTGCTATTTCACTCCCTCAAGCCGCAGGTGCGAGCCCGAACAGGCTCAGAAAGAAGTTTACCCGAGCCGTGAACGATGCGCCGCCTTTCACGTTCCAGATGAAGATCAGACCAAAAAACGTCCACACCCCGGCGATGCGCAAAAATCGGCGCAGCCGCCCCGGTGTGGCCGGTTGACCGGCACGGCGCTGCTCGCGCAGCATCGAGATGTAGATGCCCAGCGCCAGCAGGAAACAGTAAAAGAATCGTGAACGCAGCTCATATAGGCCATCCAGCACATGGCCTTGCACCATCAACTCGTTCATCTTGATCAGGTGGTAATACATGTTGCCGACGAAGGCCGCGGCAAACACCGCGGCAAACAGGCGCACCCGGGGCCAGTTGCGCAGCCTGCTCCCCAGCTGGGCGAACGTCGGCAGGAAAAAGAAGTTGGCCATCAGTTCCTTGAAATAGTAGTAGTAACGGTTCCAGAACTCGACGATGGATTCGGACAGCAGCGGTTTGTAGGTATTGCGGAACACGTTGAAGCCGAAGATGCGCAGTACCGCAACGATCTGGTGGCCGCGCACGGCATGCCGCAGCACCTGGTAGATCAGCTCGCAGTAGACACTGATCCAGGATATCCAGAAAGCCGTTCCGGCACCCTCGTCCGCCACCAGCTGGCTGAGTTTCGGGATGCCGACGGTATATCCCCCCAGCCTGGCGGTCAGGGCGTTGCCGGGACCATAAAACAACGCCTCCATCAGGTCGAGCGTGACATTCCACAAGCCTGAAAGAATCAGCAACTTGATGCCCGCCAGCTGGGAACGGGCAAGTTCCTCCGCATTCTTGGCTTCGCAGCGGGACAGATACCCCATCCCCTTGCCATAAGGCGTGTTGGATCCCCCATAAACAGGCCAGAAAGTCAGGAAATGGTCGTAAAAGCGGGTACCAGCCATGCGTCCATATTGGGCCATGAGCAGCATGTAGCCGAAGCGCCAGACCAGAAAGGGAAACACCAGGGCGACCACCAGCAGCACCTGCTGCCAGACGCCCATGGCAGGGGTAGAAAGCCAGGCCAGACCGAGAAAGCCCCAGTAAACCCCGTGCAGCGCCAGCTGAGGATGCTGACGGATCCATGCCGGCAGGGAGGCGAAGCCAGCCGCAGCCCGATAAAACAGCCAAGCCAGCCCCAACAGGACGAGTCCGGCCAGCACGACTCCCCGTCCCTCCACCGGCATGGCCAGATCGTCCGTCCCGATCAGGCTGCGCAGTTCCTTGACCATCACCCAGACGGCGCCGGTCGCCAGAATGATCCTGCGCCGGAATGGGGTCAGCCAGGCCAGCATACCGCCGAAACGCACCTGCCACCAGGCAATCACCCGTGGATCTTCATGGAACTGCATCAACTGGTCCACTCGCATCAGAAAATCGCCTTTGGACTTTCCGAAAACGTGATGCGATCAATGAGCGTGGAAGCCATTTTTAACGGCATGCCAAGGTATGCCAAGGTAACGCGATGCGACCCAGCCTACTGCCTTTCTAAATTAGCCAGATGATGTTGCAGTGCTTATGGGCTTATTGTACGTTCACACACGGCATAATTGAAAATCGTTGTGGAGCCAAAGCTGGACTGTCAATTTCCTACTGAATCAATGGATTTTGGAAAACTCGGAATAACCTGCTGCGCGGCCGAATGGCGGCGTTGCACGGTGCTCGCTTCCTCGCCTAACGCCTTGTGGTGTCTCGTTCGCTGTGCGCCGTGCGCCTTGCCCTTAAGGCGCTCGCGACGGTTTTTCAGGGTTCCCCTTGCGAATGCTACGTAGGTAGATCCATAGCCCGGAAACGGATAGCGCAATCGATACGACTGCAACCAAGTCCATGACGAACGGACCATGACGTCCCAGAATCCGGCCACTGTGAAGGTCCAGAATGATTCGCTCAAGAGACAAATCCGGGGTAAAGAACTGGTGCAATCGATCCGTCACATCCGGGGGGAGCGGCCTTGCGATGGACCACGAGGGGGAAGGAGACGCAATGACTTGCCAGGTAATGCCATCCACACTTTTGAACATTCCTTGGGCAGTAGCGATGACAACCTGGTCGTCAACCAAGCCGATCCGCTGGATGGGAAGCGCAGGCAGCGATTGGGCACCTAACCTTTCCAGCAAGCGTCCCTCGCTATCGAAGAGATACAGACTCTCGGCAGTAGCCAAATAAAACCCGTTTTCGGCCTCGACCAACCCAACCAAAGGGTCCGCGCATCTGCGAATTTCGACGTCGTTCAAAATGCAGCGCTGGCCATCGCTGACGGCATATCCTCGACGTGTCAGATAGCCTTGCTGCGGCATCACGGAACTCAAACCATACCATCGTAGCAGCCATGGCGTGCGGATGCGCACCTCGTCCAGCCGAAAGTATTCGGTATGGTTGAGCAAAAGACCAGTCGAAGCCAGCAGGATCAAAAACAAGGCAGCCAGTACGCCTACGCGCGCATGCCAGTGCCGGACGAAGCGGATGAGTCGGGTCAGATGACTCATGGCGTGTTTCCTTGAACGATGCTGTCCAGATAAAGGGCTAAGCGTGCCATGCGTTCCATGGCGCGAACGGAAAGGGTGGCTCCGGCGATCCCATCGATACTGCGATCGAGCCGTGCATCGGGCGTGAGTGATGCGTTCTCGTATTGTTTCAGAAAAGCAGGGTAGCGGATTTCCCCTCCACGGCTTTCTCGATAGACCAATACCCGTGCCTGAAGGATACGGCCGCCGGCGATGACGAATCCGGCCGTGATCGGCTCTTCCTTTCCGATTTCTTCCAGTACCCAGACGGTCTTTCCGTTGCCACTCCAATATCGCTGGCGCAGCTGAGATGGCGCATGCCCCAGGATTTGTGCAGCCTTCTCGGCCACATCCTTGGTCAGCCACACCACCTGCGCTTTCGGCAAGGGGCTGCCCAGCGCTTCTTCAACGAAACGCTGGGGAGGCAGAATGACGTCCTCGAGCGCATATGCGGACTGGGCCAGCAGCAATAGGGCTGGCACGCACGAGCGTAAGTTCATGACTGCTTCGACGAGACCGATCAGAACATGTAACCCATGCCCAGATTCAGGCTGCGATCCCCTTTGTCACCATCCGGCTTGTCATAACGCTGGTAATCTCCTTTCAGAACCACCTGCGGGTGGGGCTGATAGTTTACGCCGATCGTCCAGACGTTGTTGCGGTTGCTCGACAAGCGTGTGACATTGGAAGGCACCCTGGCATGGGTATCCCATTTTTCATAGCGCACAAATGGCGCAATATCGTGGTCGCCCTGCTTCCAGACATGATAGGCAGCCTCCGCGTACCAGCCATAGAAACGTTCTGCCGCATTGATGCCGGTCGCGGCCTTGATCTCGGCGGCATCGTCCAGATGACCCTGGGCATAGAGGGCGCGCAGGTCCAGACGGTCTTTCTGATAACGCAAGTGGACGTCCCACAGGGTGAGACGCGCTTCCGTGCCGGCGAGATCGGCATCGCTTTTCCCATCCTGTCCGGTTTCTCCCGTAAACACTGCGGCGCCCACCAGCAGGCCGGGGATCCCGGAATAGTTGAGGGCGCCGGAAAAGGCGATATTTTCGGCGACGGCTTCGTTCACCTTGCGGCGCCCGTCGCGGACCCCATTGCTGAAGTCCGCCTTGAATTTCCCGGCATCCAGGCTGGAGGTCAGTCCGGCCTGATAATGCAGTCCCGGCGTGATTTCGCCATAAAGCGCGACCCCAGCTTCCCACCAGGTGCTCGGGATGATGCGGCTTTCCACGATGTTACGCTCCACTCCGTAGAAGGTAGGCGGTTCATGAGTTTCGTTGAGGATGCCCAGCGGAAGCAGGAATACACCGGTTTTGAGATTGACGTGTTTGTTGAAGTTGAAATCCAGGTAGGCCTGTTCCAGTTCGACTTCGCCCCCGCCTCCCCCATTTCCTCCGCTGCCCCCCCCCTTGGTCAAGGCATGTTCCACTTCCAGCTCGGCTTTGAGGCTGATCCAGTCGTTGAAGCGGTGGCCAAAGAAGAGTACGAAGCGGTGAAAGTCCACCTCGTCTTTCTTGAGTGTTTTCCCGGCCGGAACCTCCCCGCGAAAGTCGTTGTAGTGGAGTTCGCCATAGCCACCGAGGGTGGTGCGTTCGGCCAGATTCTGGATACCGTTGGACTGGTTACCAGAATTGGTTTTGGCAAGTTGCGCTTTGAGTGCTTCGATTTCCTGCATCAATACCTCGATCTGCTGCTCGATGCTAGGCCCGCCGGCCCATGCCGGGGATATGCTCAAAAATGTTGCAGTGCTAGCGATGAGGGCAAACTTCTTCATAAGGAGTTCTCCATGTAGAAATAGTAATATTAATGATAATGATTCTCATATAGATGTCAAGCAAGCGCATCCCTATGCATCTCAAATCAAATGAAAAAAGCCGAGACACTGACCAAGACATCCGGCGTTCTCGGCCAGCAAGTGGACGCGGCAGCACGACGCTGCACACTGTTCAGGCGAGAACGATTTTGCGAGCCACGAGCAACTGCATCACGGCATCGACACACTGCTCGAGCGACAGCTCGGCAGTGTTGACCGTGAGTTCAGGATTTTCCGGGGCCTCGTAGGGCGAAGTGATGCCTGTGTAATGGGCGATTTCGCCAGTACGCGCTTTTCTGTAGAGGCCTTTGACATCACGTTGTTCGCATACGCTAAGAGGACATTGGCAATAGATTTCCAAAAAATCGCCGGTGGGCATCAATGAACGCACCCATGCTCGATCTTTTCGAAAAGGAGAAATAAAAGCGGCCAGAGTAATGATGCCGGCATCAAGGAAAAGCTTGGCCACTTCCCCGACACGGCGAATGTTCTCCACACGATCGGCTTCGCTGAAACCGAGATCGCGACACAACCCATGCCGTACATTGTCGCCATCCAGCACGAATGTATGCGCCCCTAACGCATGCAACCTTTCCTCAACCGCATGTGCCAGCGTAGACTTGCCCGCTCCAGACAGTCCGGTAAACCAGACAACGGCGGCACGATGACGATACAGCCGTTCACGATCTGCACGGGTAACCGTGGCATGATGCCACACGACATGGGAGGAGCGGACAGACATACTAACTACACTGACATGCCATCATCTCACGGACCTCGACGGTCACGAGTATGCCCGATTGTATTCGATCTTGGAGAGGGGGCGTGCATGCACATGCTAAAATACTTGAAATATGAATGTGGAAGCACAATCCGGCGCGCATGCCCCATATCTGGCATCCGTCCATTTTGATCTGGTTGTTGCATGATGAGCGTATGGCGTCGCAGGTTCGGGCTGAAAAACTTGAGCTGGCTACTGATGGGCGGGGTGGCCGTACTGCCAGCAATGGCACAAGTGGCGGCAGAAGTCGAGCCGGCCATTGTGCTCAATGCCAGAGTCGAAGCCGCATTCACACCGGGGGAAGACATCGCCGGCAAAATCATTGCATCCATCGGGCAAGCGCGTCGCCAGATATTGGTTCAGGCTTTTTCCTTCACCCATGACGGTATCGCCCGCGCCCTGATCGAAGCATATCAGCGCGGCGTCGAGGTGCGGGTGATCGCCGATCAGAAGCAAACCGAGCAACTCGAACACGGGCAAGTACCGAAATTGGCGCGTGCCGGTATTCCAGTGTGGTTGGATGGCGAACACCAGAGTGCTCATAGCAAAGTGATGGTGATCGATGCCGGGCTCCCCACCGCGCGGGTGATCACGGGCTCGTTCAATTTCACGCGTGCAGCACAGTATAAAAACGCGGAGAATGTGGTTTTCATCGATGGCAGTGCAACATTGGTACAAGATTATGTGCGCAACTGGCAGCGTCATCTGAAGCACGCGCATCCCCTCGTACTACATTAGGAAATAGACGTGAAAAAAATCGAACCCAGACTAGATGGTAGTGGCTTGCGCATTGGCATCGTGCTGTCGCGCTTCAATGCCGAAATCGGAGACGGTCTGTTATCGGCTTGTAGCGCAGAACTGCGCCGGTTGGGTGTGGCGGATGACGACATCACACTGGTGAAGGTACCAGGCGCGCTGGAATCTCCTCTCGCCTTGGCGAAGATGGCGCATAGTGGCCGTTTTGATGGATTGGTGGCATTAGGCGCCGTGATCCGTGGAGAGACTTATCATTTCGAGATCGTTGCCAACGCGTCGGCACAAGGCGTAGCGCAGGTACAACTGGAGACCGGCATCCCCATTGCCAATGCCATTCTGACCACCGATGACGATGACCAGGCGCTGGCACGCATGTCGACCAAAGGAGCCGAAGCGGCACGCGTCGTGATTGAAATGGTCAATCTTTTGAGAGCAATATGAGCGGTCGAACAGGCAAAACTTCCGGTAACCGCAGACTGTCAAGGGAACTGGTCCTGAAAGGCCTGTATCAGCAGTTTTTGAGCGGCAATCCGGTGGACGCCATACTGCGTGACTTGGCCGAAGACCCTAGCCATGCGCGGTCCGATCAGGATTATTGCGCGGTATTGCTCCACGGCGTGGTCGAACACCGGCGAGCGCTGGACGACAAACTTGCCCGTTTCATCGACCGCAAAATCACCGAGCTGAGTCCCATCGAGCATGCGATTTTGTGCATTGCCGCTTACGAATTGACTTTCAATCCAGACATACCCTACCGGGTGGTAATCAACGAGGCGATCGAACTGGCCAAGCGCTATGGGGGAACCGATGGGCACAAATACGTCAATGGCGTGCTCGACAAGCTGGCTGCCGATCTACGTCCACAGGAAGTACAACGTTGTCGCCCCACACAGGCCAACAAAGTGTAATATACGCACATCATGACCGGCTCTCGAGACCTCAAAAATCTTGGCCTCAAGGCCACGTTGCCACGCCTTAAGGTGTTATCCTTGTTCGAGAACAGCGTGCAACGCCATTTGTCTGCGGAGGACGTTTACCGGATGCTACTCGAAAGTGGGGAAGACGTCGGCCTGGCGACGGTCTATCGTGTGCTGACCCAGTTCGAGCATGCCGGTCTGCTGATACGGCATCACTTCGAAAGCGGCAAAGCGGTGTTCGAGCTCAATCAAGGCGGACACCACGACCACATCGTCTGCTTGCAATGCGGGCGGGTGGAGGAATTCTACGACGAAGAAATCGAAGAACGCCAGAAAAAAGCAGCCACCGAGCGTGGATTCTCAATACACGACCACTCCCTGCACATCTACGCCGACTGCACCAAGCAGCCCTGCCCCTATAAGAGCTGACGGACACCCTTTCACTCACGCGCGGACAGCATTTCTGCCGCATGTTGGCGCGTGATGTCGGTGATCTCTACCCCCCCTAACATGCGGGCGATTTCCTCGATGCGTTGTTCCGGCTGCAACCGCTCAATACGGCTGACGGTGGCGCCATCCACACCCGATTTGCTCACTTTGAGATGATGATTGCCTCGAGCGGCAACCTGGGGAAGATGGGTGATCACCAAAACCTGGCGTGTTTCACCGAGACGCTTCAGCAACTGTCCGACGATCTCGGCCACACCGCCGCCGATTCCCACGTCCACCTCGTCGAATACCATGGTAGGTGTGGCAGCCTGACGGGCAGTGACCACGCGCAGGGCCAGACTGATGCGCGACAATTCCCCGCCTGAGGCAACTTTGGACAATGGCTTGGGCTCCATACCCGCATGGCTGGCGACCAGAAATTCCACTTGCTCCAAGCCGTAGGCATTTCCCTCCGGCAGGGGGTCCAGTGCGATCTCGAAACGCCCGCCGATGAGTGCCAGGCGTTGCATTTCGGCGCTGACGGCGGATGCCAACCGTTGCGCCGCCTGCTTACGACCTTGGCTCAATTCACTGGCAAGCTGGATATAACGCGCATGCGCGGCTTCTTCTTGCCGTGCCAGCGCGCTGTCCCCTTCGGCATTTTCCAGCTCGGCGATACGCTGCCGCCAGCGTATCAGCAGTTCGGCGAGCTCCTCGGGCCGCACACGATGGCGGCGTGCAGCAGTATGGATGGCCTGGATACGGCTGTCCAATGCATCGAGGCGGTCCGGCTCGAGTTCGATACGATGCAGATATTTTTTCAAAAAACGGTCGGTTTCCTCGATCTGGAGGATGGCGTCGTCCAGGCCATCCAAGGCTTCCTGCATGACCGGATCATATCCACACAATTCGCGCAACCGGTACTGGGCGGCATAAAGCTGGCGCAACGCAGCAGTCTCTCCTTCGGCCAACAGATCACGACACTGTGACGTGCCTTCCAGCAGACTCGCGGCATGAGTCAGACGGTTGTGCTCCTGCTGCAAGGCTTCCCATTCCTCGGCAGTAGGGGCAAGCTGGGCCAGCGCGCGAACATGTTCACGCAGTTCGGCCAATTCTTCGGCATAGGCTGCGGCATTACGCTCCACCTCGATGCGTTGCGCGTGCAACGTTCGCCATGTCTTGTGGGCCACGGCAACCTGCGCTGCTAATTCACCCAGACCACCGAAATCATCCAGCAAGGCGCGCTGAGTAGCAGTCTTAAGCAGGGAATGATGGGCATGTTGGCTGTAGATGTCGACCAGCCAATCCCCAGCTTCACGCATCTGCTGCAAGGTGGCCGGAACACCGTTGATGAAACCACGCGAGCGGCCGTCGGCATGCAGGATACGGCGCAGCAGACAGGTATCGCCTCTGGCCAATTCCTGATCGGTCAGCCAACGTTGAAGCTCTGGCAAGGTACGAATGTCGAACTCGGCCGTGATTTCGGCACGCTCACAACCGGCGCGCACCATGCCGGATTCACCGCGCTCACCCAGCACCAGTGAAAGTGCATCGATCAAGATGGATTTGCCTGCCCCCGTCTCCCCTGTCAATACGGTATAACCGGGCTCGAACTCCAAATCGAGCTGCTCGACGATAACGAAATCGCGGATGGATAAAGACGATAACATCTTAAGGTCAAATCTAGCCCCAGTTCATCTTGTCACGCAGCATGGCATAATAGCTGTGCCCACGAGGATGCAACAAAGTCACGTAGCGATCCATGCGGCGGATGACGACCTTACTGCCTACTTCCAGGTCGGCATGCAATTGGCCGTCGAAATGCGCTCGCGCATCCATGGCATCGATCACGGTGACTTCCACGGTACTGGCACTGCTGATGGCAAGCGGACGGTTGGACAAGGTATGCGGACAGATCGGTACCAGCGCCAGCGCATAGACACCGGGATGCAGGATGGGGCCCCCCGCCGACAGAGAATAAGCGGTCGTGCCGGTGGGGGTGGAAACGATCAGACCGTCGGAACGCATGCGTTGCACGAACTCCCCATCGATCACCAATTCAAGCTCGATCAACTGCGCCAGAGTTCCCTTGCTCACCACCACATCGTTGAAAGCACGCCCCGTGCTGATCACCTGGCCATCATGCAGCAAAGTAGCCCCCAGCATGATGCGCTGCTCCAGATCATATTCGCCATCGAGAATGCGTCCCACCGCATCGATCATTTCATCAGCGCGGATATCGGTGAGAAACCCCAGCCCACCACGATTGACGCCTACCAGAGGAATTTCATATTCCAGCAAAGCGCGTGCAGCGACCAGCATGGTGCCATCCCCACCCAACACGATGGCAAGATCGGCATACGCCCCCAAGGTTTCAATGTCGTAGGTCGGATGGCTCGTGATGCCGAATGCTTCGGCAGTCCGGCTTTCGACGCACAGGTCGACACTGCGCGTATCCAGAAAGCGGGCGAGCAAAAAGGCCTGCTCGCGGATTTCCGGATTGGTGATCTTGCCGATCAGAGCCACAGACTGGAAGGCATTACGCATGGCGGCATTTAATCACAATTTGCGGTGTCCTGGGCATGCTGCCCAGAACTTATGTGGATGCGTTCGGTCACAGCTGAACGGATAAAATAATGAATACGATGCACCCACGCGCGAATGGTTTTTCCCTGCCCATGATCAATCTTTACGCACAGCGTCGGTTATTGGGTCATTTTTTCTTGGCAACCTGGCTGGTCTTGTTGTTCGTGACCCAGGATACCATCAATTTTGCCGCAGCCTGGGCGCATGGGATGTTCACCACCACATTCCTCATCACGGCATGGATGAGCTATTGCGTGATTTACCTGATTCCCGCGATGGTGCTGACCCGAATGGTAGACTGGGCGGTCCACCGTGGACACGATCCGTTACAACCGGGCCGTCGTTACAAATTGGTCTATGGCGTGGCGTGGCTGACGACCGCGCTGACGGTGCTGTTCATGTATGCCAATGCCAAGCTTTACGCCCTCTATGGCATATTCGTCAACGGCTTCGTATTCAACCTGATCACCACGCCGGGCGGCATCCAGTCGCTAGGCGGCAGCAGTGCCACCACAGTGGGCTTCGTCCTCATTGTGCTGGCCTTTCTGCTGGCGCAGGCAGCGTTGCTTGGTTTGGTATACACGCTGTTCAAACACCTGCATGGCCGCTCTTTCTTGCCACGGCCGCTGTTCAAGATTCTGTTGGCGATCTTTCTGATGGCAACCATCAGCGAGCGCGCGGCTTATGCCTATAGCGACGCCATCGCCGAAACCAGCGTACTCACGCTCTCCGAGGGCATTCCTTTCTATGTTGGGACGACGGCACGCAGTTTCCTCAAAAAAATCGGCATGAAGGTCAAGCGCCAAGATGAATTTCAAGAAATCAAAGGGCGGTTACGCTACCCTCTACACCCCTTGATCATCCACCCACCCCAACGGCCACTCAACGTGGTCTGGCTGGCGGCCGAATCATGGCGTGCCGACACCCTGGACCCCGAAATCATGCCCAGGACCTGGGCGTTTGCCCAGCACGCCAACCGTTTCACCCGCAACTATAGCGGCGGCAATGGTACACGGGTGGGTGTTTTTACCATGTTTACCGGCATCCCTGGCAATTACTGGTTTCCATTCCTCAACGAACACCAGGGTGCAGCCATCATCGAGGTGATGCAGCGACAAAATTACCAGATGCAGCTTTACACCAGTGCGAAATTTTCTTACCCGGAATTCGATCGCACCATTTTCCGCAACATCCCGGCCGCCCAGCTGCACGAAGCCGACGAAAGCCAGCCTGGCTGGAAGCGTGATCAGATCAACGTGAGTGCAATGCTGGATTTCATTGCCAAGCGTGACCCGAACCGACCCTTTTTCACCTTCATGTTTTTCGAATCACCCCACTCGCGCTACTACTTCCCGCCCGAGAGTGTGATCCGCAGCCCCTATCGTGACGATATCAACTATGCCACCCTGGATGCCGAAGAGCTGGCGCGCGACATCGTGCCCATCAAGAACCGCTACCTCAACGCAGTGCACCACCTGGACAGCCAGTTCGGTCGCATTTTCGACTATCTGGAACAAAACCACCTGCTCGACACCACCATCGTCATCCTGTTGGGCGATCACGGCGAGGAATTCATGGAACACGGCTACTGGGGGCACAATTCGACTTTCGTCGATCCGCAGACGCGCACCCCGCTGGTGCTGTGGGTGCCGGGCAAAGCGCCCGGTGTGCACGACAAGATGACCAGCCACATGGATGTGGTTCCCACCCTGATGCCGCTGCTGGGCGTGACCAACCCCGTCACCGACTACGCGATCGGTTTCGATCTGTTTTCCGATAAGCGACGCACAGCCACCTATCTGGCGGATTGGTCACGCGTGGCTTATGTGGACGAGGAAGTCAAAATCGTGATGCCCATCAAACTCAATGGACTGCTGCGTAGTCGAATATCCACGAGTACAGATGAGCCGATCCCGGCCGAGCGTAATGCGGAAATTTTTGCCAGAAAAAAGGCTCAGCTGGTGCAACTGATACAGGACATGGGTCACTTTATCGAAAAGAAGCGGTAATATTGCATCTATGATGGACAAGCGTGCGCAAATTCTCCTGAAAACTCTGGTCGAGCATTACATCAGCGACGGCCAACCCGTGGGATCACGCACCCTCTCCAAGTGTTCCGGGCTTGATCTGTCCCCCGCCAGCATTCGCAACATCATGTCCGACCTGGAAGACATGGGCCTCATTGCCAGTCCACACACCTCCGCGGGACGTGTTCCCACCCCACGAGGATACCGTTTGTTCGTCGATACCCTGCTCACCGTAAGACCGTTAGACAGCGATGAAATCCGCCGTTTGGAAAGTGAGCTCCGATCCCCCGATCCTCAGGAACTGATCGACTCCGCCGCAAAACTGCTGTCCGAGCTCACCCATTTCGCGGGGGTCGTCATGATCCCCCGGCGGCGTGGTGTAGCATTCCGCCACCTGGAGTTCGTCCCCTTGTCGGAAAGGCGCATTCTGCTCATTCTGGTGGCTGCCGACGGCAACGTACAAAACCGCATCATCATGGCGGATCGTGCTTATACACCGTCTGAGCTGACTCAGGCTGCCAATTTCTTCAACCAGCATTTTTCCGGACAAACGCTCGACGAAGTGCGCCTCAAGCTGCACGAAGAGCTGCGCCAGATGCAGTCGGACATCACCCGCTTGATGACGGCCGCCCTGGAAGCTGGCGACCGGGCAATGCAAGAGGACGACGGACTGGTGTTGGCTGGAGAAAGCAAGCTGCTCGAGGTCAGCGACTTGTCTTCCAACATTGCCTCGCTGCGTAAGCTGTTCGAGGCGTTCGAAGAACGTACCAGGCTATTGCAGCTATTGGATCATGGCCAGCGTGCGCAAGGGGTGCAAATCTTCATTGGCGGCGAGTCTGGCTATGCATTGCTGGATGAGTGCAGCATGGTGACCGCACCTTACGAGGTGGATGGTGAGGTAGTGGGCACGTTGGGGGTGATTGGCCCCACCCGCATGGCCTACGAACGCATCATCCCCATCGTGGACGTCACTGCCAAGCTACTTTCCAACGCGCTTTCCGTACACTGATGTCTTTTCTACCCGAACCGCCCTACGTTCATGGCACTCCTGCGCGCATTGGCATCCTGCTGCTCAATCTGGGGACGCCCGACGCCCCGACACCACAGGCGCTACGCTGCTACCTGAGGCAGTTTTTGAGCGACCGCCGCGTGGTGGAAGTCCCGCGCGCGATCTGGTGGGTCATCCTCAACATCTTCATCCTCGCTTCGCGCCCGCGCAAATCGGCCGCGAAATATGCACTGATCTGGACCGAAGAGGGTTCGCCGCTACTCGTCCATGCCCAGCGCCAGGCTCTTATGCTGAAAGGCTTCCTGGGCGAGCGGGTGCGCCAGCCACTGGCGATCGAGATCGGCATGACCTACGGCAACCCCTCCGTCACCTCGGCCATCGACAAACTGCGCGCCCAAGGCTGTGAGCGTATCCTGGCATTCCCCCTTTTCCCACAGTATGCTGCCAGCAGCACTGGGGCGGCGCTCGATGCCGTACTGCGTGACCTGCTGCAACGACGCAACATGCCAGAATTGCGCACGGTACGACATTATCACGATCATCCGGGCTATATTGCGGCTCTGGCTGAAAGTGTGCGTCAACATTGGGAAAAATCGGGAAAACCCGACAAGTTGGTGATGAGCTTCCATGGGGTGCCACGCAAAAGCCTGGAACTGGGCGACCCCTACCATTGCGAATGTCAAAAAACTGCCCGCTTGCTGGCGGAGTCACTCGGTCTGACCGAAGCACAATACCTCGTCTGTTTCCAGTCGCGTTTCGGCCGTGCCGAGTGGCTCAAGCCCTATCTCACACAGACGCTGGAAGAACTGGGCAAACGGAAAACCCGTTGTGTCGATGTCATCTGTCCGGGTTTTGCTTGCGATTGTCTGGAGACGCTGGAAGAAATCGCCATGGAAGGCAAAGCCACCTTCCTCAATGCCGGTGGTGGGGAGTACCGTTACATTCCGGCGCTCAACGCGCGTGATGCGTGGATCCATGCCATGAGCGACATCGTGCTGGAGCATCTGCAGGGCTGGATCGTCCCGCAATGGGACGCGGCGCTCGAGCAGGAAGTACTGCAGAAGTCCCGGCAGCGCGCGCTGGCGCTGGGCGCCAGGCAGTGATGGCGGTTCGCAACCGGCTGCTGCTCGCGCTGGCGCTGGTCACGCTGGCGATGTATTTCTGGGGGCTGGGCAGCACCCCCCTGCTGTCCTTCAACGAAGCCCGCCGCGCGGTGCCGGTACGGGAAATGCTGGCATCCGGGGACTGGCTGATCCCTACCCTCAACGGCCAGCTCTATATCAGCAAGCCGCCATTGCTCTACTGGCTAGCCGCGATCCCCGCCACACTTTTCGGTTCTACCGCGGAATGGGTGGTGCGCCTGCCTTCTGCCATATCGGCCATGCTGGTCACATGGCTCACTTTTCTTGCCGTGCGGCGCAGGTTTGGCGAAATTCCTGCCGTTCTGGCGGTGTTGATCCTGGCCACCAGCGCCGGCTTCACCATGTTTGGCCGGAGTGCCGAGATCGAGATGCTGCTCACTTTGTGCTGCTTTGGCAGCGTGCTGGCGGCGGCCGAATACATCTTCGGTGGACAGCGAAAGCACTGGCTGAATGTCGCCTTTCTCTGCCTGGGGTTGGGGCTCCTCACCAAAGGCCCCGTCACCCTCTTGTTTTATGTCCCGCCGCTGCTGATGTTCTGGTGGCGATACCGGGAAAATGCCGCGCTGGAATGTCTGACACACTGGCGTGGTTGGTTACTCGCCATGGTCGTGGGCGGATCTTGGTATCTGCTGGTGTCGCTCCAACTGGGATGGGATGTCTGGAAGGAGGTAATAAAAACGGACATCGCTGGAAAAGTCGGACACACCAAGAGCGATCCCCTCTGGCAATATCCATCATGGCTACTGGTCGATTTCCTGCCCTGGTGCCTGCTGGCGCTGGCAGCACCAGTGAGAAACTTCCGCCGCTGGGTATCCGCCCCTCCGGGCGGGTTTTTCCTGCTGGCGGCGCTGGTGCCGCTGGTGATATTCTCGCTGTTCGCCGACAAGCACGCCAAGTACCTGCTGCCCACCTATCCGGCGTGGGCGGTGCTACTGGCGCTGGCAGCCGCGGATCTCCATGGGAGGTGCAGTAGCGCTGCGCGCCGTGTCTTCCATGCCGTGGTCGCGCTGCTGGTGGCGGGCTTTCTGGTGTACTACGCCGTCGGTCAGACACACGCGCTGGCTCACCGCTTCCAGGCGCTTCCCAAAATCGCCACCGCCGTCGCCAGTCATCCCGATGTTGCGGTTTACGGATGGAAGGACATCGACCCGCGTGTGGTGTATGCACTTGGCAAACCGGTACCGGTATTGGATCCAAAAGAACTGGAGGCCCGGCTCGCCAAAGGCGAGGCATTGCAGCTGCTGGTCGAGGATTCCGTGCCACCAACCCTGCAGGGACGACTATGCCGGCTGGCCGTGTTCGAGCCTTATCTGAAATCCGGCCGCAAGGCCTTGCTGCTGGGGTCTGGAGCGGCTTGTGGATAGGCTGGTCCAGCTGCCCTTGCTATACTAGTGACTTTCAATTCACCAGCTCAAAACCATGATCGTTATCACCGGTGGTGCCGGCATGATCGGCAGCATGATTGCTTGGCAGCTCAACCGGCAAGGCCGCGACGACCTCGTGCTCGTGGATCGCCAGACGCATCCCGACCAGTGGCAGAACCTGTGCCACCGTCGCTATGCCGAATATCTGGACAAGGATGAACTCCCCACCTGGCTGGAAAGCAATGGACAAGCCGTCACTGCAGTCATTCACATGGGCGCGATCAGTGCCACCACCGAGCGCGACTGGAACCGTCTGCTACAAGACAACATTCGTTACAGTCAGAGGCTTTGGCAGTTTTGTGCACGACGCGGGATCCCCCTGATTTATGCGAGTTCGGCCGCCACCTACGGAGCTGGTGAGCAAGGCTTTAGGGATGCCAGCATCAATGAATTGCGTCCGCTCAATGCTTACGGTTATTCCAAGCAAGTTTTCGATCAATGGGCACTGCGCCAGTCGGCGGCGGGGGTGGCGCCGCCCTTGTGGGCTGGCTTCAAGTTCTTCAATGTCTACGGCCCCAACGAATATCACAAGGGACGCATGGCCAGCGTGGCTTTTCACTGCTACAACCAGTTTCGTGACACGGGAACTGTACGCCTGTTCAAAAGCGACCGGCCCGACATTGCGGATGGCATGCAAAGCCGCGATTTCATCTATGTGAAAGACGTCGCTGCCGTGGTGGCCTGGTTCCTCGACGCATCTGTGCCATCGGGCATCTACAATCTGGGGACTGGGCAGGCGCGTTCGTTCAAGGACCTTGCAATGGCCGTAATGATCAGTACCGGGCGCGAACCTCACATCACCTGGATCGACATGCCGGACGACCTCAAGGGCCGCTATCAATACCATACACAGGCCGACATGACCAAGCTGCGCGCCGCCGGTTACGTCCAGCCATTCCACTCGTTGGAGGACGGGGTGCGGGATTATGTCCAAAATTATTTGATGCAAGACGATGCCTATTGCTGACCAGACCATACGAAACATCCTCAAGGCCCATGCCGAGCTGATTAGCCGGCTCGACATCCTGATCCCCGACATCCAGGCGTTGGCGGAAATGGCCAACACTTGCCTGGCACGTGGCGGCAAGATTCTGTTGATGGGCAACGGCGGGAGCGCGGCTGACTGCCAACACATCGCCGCCGAACTGGTCGGGCGTTTTCAGAAAGAGCGTCGCGGACTGGCCGCGATTGCGTTGACCACCGACACTTCGTTGCTGACATCGGTGAGCAATGACTACGGCTACGAACACGTTTTCGCGCGCCAGGTGGAAGCCCTGTGCAATCCGGGCGACCTGCTGATCGGCATCTCCACCTCTGGCAATAGTCCCAATGTTATACGTGCGATGGAGGCCGCAAAGCGCAAGCATGTCGTTACCGTGGCGATGACCGGAGAGGGGGGAGGTAAACTGGCTGCGTTCTGTGACTTGACGCTGGCAGTTCCATCCCGTGTCACTGCGCGCGTGCAGGAGGCGCACATCCTGATCGGTCACATCCTGTGCGAACTGATCGACGATGCAAGCACGGCTGATTGACGCTCTCCGTCGTGGATTCCGTCCGGCATCCGGCCCCCTCCCTTGGGTATTGGTAGTCGGCGACCTGATGCTGGACCGTTACCTGTGGGGCAGCGTGGATCGGGTGTCGCCGGAGGCGCCGGTGCCGGTGGTGTTACTGGACAAAGAGAGCGCTCGCCCGGGGGGTGCGGCCAACGTGGCCGCCAACCTGGCCTCGCTCGGCTTGCCATGCCGTGTCGTCGGCGCGGTCGGGGAAGACGAGTCGGCTCGACGGCTGATCGAAGCGATGGCCGAATGTGGTGTGGGTACACGGCATCTGGTCCATCTTCCAGAGCGTCCGACCATCACCAAGACCCGCATCGTCGGTGGACATCAGCAAATGCTGCGGGTGGACCGCGAATCTTCCTCCGCATTGAGCGCGCAGGAGCTGGGCGTGCTGCAGCAAGCCCTGGAAGCGGCAATGGCCGATGCCCCGGCGGCGGTCATTTTGTCCGACTATGCCAAAGGAGTGCTGCATCCCGAATTATGTCGCAGCGCCATCCGTCTGGCCAAACGGGCCAATATCCCCGTTTTAGTCGATCCCAAGGGCCGCGATTTCAGCAAATACACCGGCGCCACCGCGCTGACCCCCAACCGGCATGAAACCTCGGAAGTCTGCAGCGGCATCCGCGACATCGAACGATTACTCGATGCCGCCGATGCGCTGCGGCATGCCTTGGGCCTGGAATTCCTGGCCGTCACCCGCAGCGAAGAAGGCATCACTTTGATCGAGGCGCACCGACGTCTGCACATTCCTGCCATGGCGCGTCAGGTGTTCGATGTCTCCGGCGCGGGAGATACCGTCATCGCCACTCTGACCGCTGGTCTGGTGGCGGGACTCGATCACGTGGAGGCGCTACACTTGGCCAACCTGGCAGCCGGTGTGGTAGTGGGCAAAGTGGGGACTGCTGCCATTACCCGCGAGGAATTGCTGGAAGCGCTCGTCGAAGAAGAAACCCGCGAACAGGCCGACAAGGTCTGCGAACTGCCACGGTTGTTAGCGCGAATCGCCACCTGGCGCTCTGCTGGCCAGCGTATCGTGTTCACCAATGGTTGCTTCGATTTACTCCACGCGGGCCATGTCACTTATCTGGAGACTGCGCGCAAACTGGGCGATCGCCTGGTGGTCGGTCTTAATACCGACCGTTCGGTGCGCGCCCTCAAGGGACCCGGCCGTCCAGTGATCCACGAACAGGATCGCGCACGGGTATTGGCGGCGCTAGAGGCCGTTGACGCCGTCATCCTGTTCGACGAGGATACGCCCCTTAACCTGATCAACGCCGTCAAGCCGGATGTGCTGGCCAAGGGCAGCGACTATACTGAAGATCAGGTCGTGGGCGGGAAAGAAGTCAAATCCTGGGGGGGGCGTGTCGTGCTGGTGCCGTTACTGCCTGGCCGCAGCACGTCTTCCATCATCGACAAAATCGGTTAGTCTTTGCATGTCTTCCGGCGCCATCCTGGTCATCGGTCCCTCTTGGGTCGGCGACATGATCCTGGCGCAAAGCTTGTTCAAGACACTCAAGCAGCGCAAGCCGGATGTCCCGATCGACGTGGCGGCACCGGCATGGGCATTACCACTGCTCGAACGGATGCCGGAGGTGCGATGTGCGATACCACTACCGTTCCGCCACGGACGACTCGACCTCGCCGCGCGCATCCGCATCGGCCTCGAATTGCGACACGAACGCTATGCCCAAGCCATCCTGTTGCCCAATAGTTTCAAATCCGCGCTGATACCTTTTTTTGCGGGCATTCCCAAACGGACCGGCTACCGGGGTGAGCTTCGTTACGGCCTGCTCAATGACATTCGGCGGCTCGATGCGCGGGCGCTGCCGATGACGGTGCAGCGCTTCGTGGCATTGGGATTGGATGCCGGCGAGGCGCTCCCCGACATGTTACCGCGGCCCCGGCTGACCGTCTCGGCCGAGCAAGCTGCACGGGTGTTGGCCGGGCTAAAAAAGGCTTTGCCACAGCAGCCAGTGCTCGGCTTGTGCCCAGGGGCAGAGTATGGGCCTGCCAAGCGTTGGCCCGAGGCCTACTATGCCGAAGTGGCAAAATGGGCGCTTGCACACGGCTGGCAGGTCTGGTTGTTCGGCTCGGCAAAGGACGCCGGGATCACAGCCAAAATCGATGCCCTAACCGGAAACCGATGTCTGGATCTAGGCGGCAAGACTTCCTTGGGAGAAGCCATCGATCTGATGGCGTTGACCGATGCCGTCGTCAGCAACGACACCGGTCTCATGCACCTTGCGGCAGCATTGAACAAGCCGCTGGTGGCCATTTTCGGCTCCTCGGACCCACATCACACCCCGCCCATGAATGAACACGCGCGAATTCTGCATCTAGGGTTGGAATGTAGCCCATGCTTCGCACGAACATGTCCGCTGGGACATCTCGATTGCTTGAATGGGATTTCTCCTGACCAAGTCGAACAATTACTGCAGTGTTTGCCAGAGGCATCCAAAGCGTAAGCCATCATCGACACCCTCCCCGCCTGTCACATCTCGCCTTGTTCTAGCTTGTTGCCAAGCAAATGGACCAAACACGCGCATGCGTAAGCATGCGCATTTGCTTCCCTTCATATTTTTGCCATATTCCAGTCTCATCCTATTGCTCTCGCCATCGGAGAGAACATGGACGATTTCACAACCACCGTTGCAAGAAACCCGGATGTCCATCCAGACAAGTTCGACCATCCGACTGACCGGACACGCGGAGATTCGATGCGAGTCGCCTCCCCCCAAGCAGGCATCGATCTCTCAGAGTCAGCCCATGCACATCTGTGTGATATCGTTCAAAACCGACAGTTGAGTGCTTTGTTTCAACCGATCATCGATCTTCACGAAGCGAAGATCATCGGCTTCGAAGGATTGATTCGTGGCCCAGTGAGCAGTCCCCTACATTCTCCCCTCTCTTTGTTCGAAGCCGCGCGTTCCTGTGGAATGATCACTGAAGTCGAATACTTGTCGCGCTGGATCGTCCTGGCATCTTTTGCCAGACTGAAGCTTTCTGGCAAAGTTTTTCTGAACATCAGTCCGGACGTGCTCCAGCACGGCGCCAAATCAGGTGAGACCCTGCAATACATCAAGGAATTGGGGTTACACCCTCATCAAGTGATCATTGAAATCACGGAAAGCACCCCGACATTGGATTACCCCTTGATGCGGGATGCGACGCGACACTATCGTGGCATGGGATTCGAAATCGCCATCGACGATCTTGGAGAAGGATTTTCGGGATTACGCTTGTGGTCCGAGCTTCGTCCCAACTACGTCAAGATCGACAAGCATTTCATCCAGGGCATGAACCGAGACGCGGTCAAGCTGCAGTTCGTGCGTTCAATCCAGGAAATCGCCAACAAAGCCAGTGCACGCATCATCGCCGAGGGCATCGAAACACATGATGACTTGATGGTCGTGCGCGATCTCGGGATCGCCTATGGACAAGGATATTACATCGCTCGTCCTGATGCAGAACCAGTGCAAGAGTTATCCCCGGAACTCGTGCAATCCCTCAAACGCAACGAGCTGCCTCGTGCTGGCCTCTTACAACAACGCACGACCGTAGAAAAATTGTTGCGTATCGTACCTACGGTGACTCCCTCGGCGTGTAATGAGGAGGTATTTCAACTGTTCGAAAACGATTCGAATCTGTATTCCGTCCCCGTCGTACTCGAAGGGCGACCGGTAGGCTTGATCAGTCGTTACACCATGATCGACGGCTTCGCACGGCCATTCCGCCGAGAGCTGTATGGACGGCGGCAGTGTGTGATGATGATGGACCCTCATCCGCTCATCGTAGAAAAAACCACCAATTTGCGCGAACTGAGCGAAATCATTCTGCAAAACGAACCTCATCATTTGGCCGCTGGCTTCATCATCGTCGAAAATGGGCGCTATGTCGGCATCGGCAGTGGGCACGATCTACTTCGGCTGGTAACACAAATGCAAATCGACGCAGCACGTTATGCCAACCCGCTCACACTGCTGCCAGGAAACGTGCCCATCTATGAACAGATCGACAGCTTGTTGCAGACGGAAACCCCCTTCGTAGCCTGCTACTGCGATCTAGACCATTTCAAGGCATACAACGATGTCTACGGATATAAAAAAGGGGATGAGGTCATCCAGGAAACCGCAAGGCACCTACAGCAGTTGTGTGGGCCCTATGATTTCCTCGGCCATATTGGCGGAGACGACTTCATTGTGTTGTTTCAAAGCGAACATTGGGAAGGGCGCTGTAGAGCGTTACTCTCTTCCCTTGGAGAGGTTTTCCGGAAATTTTACAATGACGCCGATCGTCAACGCGGAGGCATCGAAACCGAAGATAGGCAAGGAGAACGTCGTTTCCACCCTATCATCAGTCTATCCATGGGGGCCGTTCTCATTCAACCTCGCCAATTCCATACCCATCATGAAGTCGCTTCCGCAGCCACCCTTGCCAAGAAGGAGGCCAAGAAAACACCCGGTAACAGTCTGTTTATCGAGCGCCGCGGCTACCATGGCCCCATAAAATAAAACGGCGCTGTAGCAACGGGCACCAACCCATGCCAGAGATGAAACCCTGCGTGCAGCAATCTCCCTGCCGCCTGTCCCGGCAAAAACGGCAAGGCTTAATCTATCACGCTATTCCTGGCCTGCCGGCGCTGGTTCCTCGGTCTTGGCTGGCGGCTCCGTCAGCGCTTTCATGGACAAACGGACTTTACCCTTGTCATCCACTTCGATTACCTTGACGCGCACGGTCTGCCCTTCCTTGAGAAAATCACTGACTTGATTGACACGCTGGTGAGCAATCTGGGAAATGTGAAGCAGACCGTCTCTGCCGGGGAGTAGAGAGACCACTGCACCGAAATCGAGCAATTTGACCACCTGTCCCTCATAGACTTGGCCAACCTCCACCTCTGCGGTAATTGCCTCGATACGGCGTTTGGCTTCTGCACCAGCCTCTGCACTGGTACAACCTATCTTGATGGTGCCATCATCCTCGATGTCTATGGTGGTCCCGGTTTCTTCGGTCAAGGCACGGATCACGGCCCCGCCTTTTCCGATTACATCCCGAATTTTCTCCGGATTGATCTTCATCGTGATGATGCGCGGCGCGAATACCGACAACTCCTCACGGGATTGGCCGATGGCCTGCTTCATCAAGCCGAGGATGTGCAGGCGTCCCTCCTTGGCCTGAGCCAGCGCAACCCTCATGATTTCCGGCGTGATTCCCGTGATTTTGATGTCCATTTGCAAGGCAGTGATCCCCTGCTCGGTCCCGGCGACCTTGAAATCCATGTCGCCCAGATGGTCCTCGTCTCCCAAAATATCCGTCAACACTGCGAAACGGTTGCCTTCCTTGATCAACCCCATGGCGATACCTGCCACGTGCGTCTTGATCGGTACCCCCGCGTCCATCAGCGCGAGGCAGCCGCCACATACCGAAGCCATGGAACTCGAACCGTTGGATTCGGTGATTTCGGATACTACCCGTATCGTGTAATCGAACTCTTCCTGGCTGGGCAAAACAGCCATGAGCGCACGCTTGGCCAAACGGCCATGACCGATCTCCCGGCGCTTGGGTGAGCCGACCCGTCCCGTTTCACCCGTAGCATAAGGTGGCATGTTGTAATGCAACATGAAGCGGTCGGTATATTCGCCCTGCAATGCATCGATGATCTGCTCGTCTCGGCTGGTGCCCAGTGTCGCCACCACCAACGCTTGCGTCTCGCCACGGGTAAATAGAGCAGACCCATGAGTGCGTGGCAATATCCCGGTCCGGATGGTGATGGGACGCACGGTCCGTGTATCCCGCCCGTCGATTCTTGGTTCGCCATTCAAAATTTGGCTGCGAACCACATTGGCCTCCAGTTTGAAAAGCGCATCCTTGATCTGATTGGCCGTGTGCGTATCGGTCTCCGGAGTAATCATTTCTCCCAGCACACGCGTCCTGATTTCATCCAGCTTGGCGGAGCGCGCCTGTTTGGAGCGAATTTTGTAAGCCGCCTTGATGTCATCGGCAGCCAGCGCCCGTAGCTTTTCAATCATTGCCGTGTCTTGCTCCGGAGGACTCCAGTCCCAAGGCTCCTTACCCGCCTCTGCGGCCAGTTCATTGATCAGATCGATCACGGCGCGCTGTTCGTTATGCCCGAAAACCACGGCACCGAGCATGATCTCTTCAGAGAGTTCCTTGGCCTCGGATTCCACCATGAGTACAGCCTTATCGGTCCCGGCAACCACCAAATCGAGGTCGGTTTCTTTGAGTTCGGTTTTGGTGGGATTGAGCACGTACTCGCCCCGGATGTATCCAACACGGGCAGCACCAATCGGTCCATAAAAAGGGATACCAGAAATCGCGAGTGCGGCGGATGCGCCAATGATGGCAGGAATGTCGGCATCGATCTCGGGATCGGATGACATGACCGTCGCAATGATTTGTACCTCGTTATAGAACGCCTCTGGAAACAAAGGACGCAAAGGACGGTCGATCAAGCGGCTGGTCAGTGTTTCTTTTTCGGACGGGCGGCCTTCACGCTTGAAGAATCCCCCCGGAATTTTGCCGGCGGCATAGGTTTTTTCTTGGTAATCCACGGTAAGCGGGAAGAAATCCTGTCCTTCCTTGACTTCTCGCTTGCCAACCACGGTGACCAACACGACGGTGTCATCCAGGCTGACCATGACGGCACCATCGGCTTGACGGGCGATTTCACCGGTTTCGAGCGTCAAGGTATGACGCCCGTATTGCATCGATTTTTTGATGGGTTTCACGGACACTATCCTCTAAATGGCAAACAAGCCGGCGAGCGCTGCGTTTCCGCTGCGTTTGCCGGCTTGCGCATGGATACGAACGGCTTACTTGCGCAGACCAAGACGCCCGATCAGAGAGCGATAACGGTCGGCGTTCTCACGCTTTAAGTAATCCAATAATCTACGGCGCTGGCTCACCAACTTCAGTAGCCCACGGCGAGAGTGATGATCCTTGACGTGGGTCTTGAAATGTTCTGTCAACGCAGTGATACGAGCGGTCAACAGCGCCACTTGGACTTCTGGAGACCCTGTATCATTCTTTGAAAGTTGGTACTCGCTAATAATTTTGGCTTTTTCGGCAGTTGTCACGGACATCGTCGGTTCTCTTCCAGAAATTAAACCCTCATTGACTCAAGCGTTACATTTTAGCCTCAAGTATCCAAACTTAACAAGTTTTTCATGCCGTGCACATCCGAAATGTTTCAAGCGAGCCGGCTTCATGGCCAGAAGAGATCCGGGTAACCCGGAGAGGGAGGCCTAATGCACGAGAGTACACCTTGCCCACTTTCACAACCTGGATGTACGCCTCCCTAAAGAAATTTCAACCGATCATCAACCACAGCAAAGATTGAAACGGTCAATCCCCTTTTTTTGTGGCTGATTTTATATCGGTTTTTATATCGGTCTTTTTGGACGGGTCCACCGACTTGACCGATTTGGCCGATTTGTTGGCTTTTTTGGTCTCCGGCTCGATGGAAGTGGTCGATGAGGCCTTCTTGGATTTGGGAGCGGCATTTGCTGCAGCCAGTTCTTTGGCTTTTATTTCATGCATGCGCGCACGCCATTCTTGCAGTTGCTCATCTTCCAGCTCCAGCTGGATCGCCATCGCCTCGAGCAGAGTGAGTTTTTCCTTCTCCAGTTTGCGTGGAAGCTTACCCCCCATGCGCGAAAGCAGCCTTTCCTGTTCTTCTTCGCTCAGTTGTCGGGCTTTTTCCAGGTATTCGGGATTGACTTTCTTCATCGATGACCTCGTATGGAATTCAAACAGACATAAACAAATAATATAACGGAAACTTGAACCAGGATGTGTGACATTCAGATGTCATTTATGTTACAGCTCATTCGAGCCCGTCTGCTGATGGCCGTACCGTAGCATCAATCGGCCACCCGATCTTACTACGCATGTCACTACATATAAGCCTCGGTCGCGTAACGCCGGATCATGCGGTGGCTGTTGAATACCGCAGCGTTCTTGGCAATGGCACCTTTCATGATCGCGATCCAGGCCGCCCGGTCACCGTAATAGCGGGGCAGTACGACATTTTCCAGCTTGCCATACAAATCCTGCACGTCATTGCCCTCGTCCCCCACTGTCGGATTGCCGACCGCCCAGCCGGTGATACCCTCGATACAGCCCTCCAGCCACCAGCCATCCAGCACCGACAAACTGGGCACCCCGTTGAAAGCCGCCTTCATTCCGCTGGTGCCGGATGCTTCCAGGGGGCGCAACGGTGTATTGAGCCAGACATCGACTCCGGAAACCATTTCCAGCGCAAGGCGCATATCGTAGCCCGGCAAAAACACGATGGACATCACCTCTGCCAGTTCCCGCATGTGCAGATGGATCCGTTCGATCAGATGCTTGCCATTTTCGTCATTGGGATGCGCCTTGCCCGCCATGATCAGATGAAACGGCTGCCTGCGGGCGATCTCACGCAACCGGCCAAAGTCTGAAAAAATCAGGTCGGGCCGCTTGTAAGCCGTCATGCGTCGCGCGAACCCCAATATCGGCAAGCTTGGGTCCAGCGTCTTCCCGGTCAGTTCGGCCACCCGTTCCAGCAGTTTCTGCTTGGCATTTTGATGCGCATCCCATACCGCGATGTCCGGCACCTGGTCGATACGCACCAGCTGTTCCGGCTCATGGCGCCAGCCCGGCATGTAGGCATCGTAGACCGAGGCCATGAACTCGCTGGTCCAGGTATGGGGATGCACGCCATTGGTGATGGCATGCACCTCGTAGCCGGGAAACATGCGCTGGGACACTTCGGCATGCCGCTTGGCGACACCATTGACGTAATCGGACAGATTCAGGGCCAGCCGGGTCATGTTGAGCCGCTCGTCGCCTGCCAGCTTGCGCACTTCCCGCCAATCCATGAATTCCCCGTCGGCAACCCGCTCCACCATGCCGTAATCGAACTGGTCCTGTCCCGCCTCGACCGGCGTATGGGTGGTGAAAATGCACTGCGAACGCACCACCGGCAGGTCATAGGACGGTTCTCCAGGACGGACGTCGCGTTGACGGTAGGCGTGGCGGTTGAGCAGCTCCAGCGCGAGCAGGGCGGAATGCCCTTCGTTCATGTGGTATTTGCCGATACGGAAGCCCAGCGCTTGCAGCATACGGACACCTCCCACCCCCAGTACGATTTCCTGCTTGAGGCGATAAGACGCATCCCGTCCATACAGAAAATAGGTGATCTCGCGGTCCTCCACGGTGTTTTCCGGAAGGTCGGTATCGAGCAGCAGGACCGGCACCTTGGCGCCGAGCGAGCCTTCCACGCAATAGTGCCAGGCACCGACCCATACGGTACGCCGCTCGATCTGTACTGCCACCTTGGCAGGAGCTGGCGTGCAATACTGGGCAGGCTCCCACATCTGGGGCATCTCGATCTGGCGGCCCAGACTGTCGATTTTCTGCCTGAAATAGCCGGCGCGACTGGCCAGTGTCACTCCCACCATGGGCAACGACAGATCGGCTGCCGAGCGGAGCGTATCGCCCGCCAGCACGCCCAGGCCGCCAGCATAAGTCGGGATCTCGTTGACGAGAGCGATCTCCATCGAGAAATAGGCGATGCGGCTGATGCCACCGTAACGTTGGGACATACCATAACGTTGGGACATGGTATAGCTATTTTAGCGTGAGGCAGCGTCCGGATCCGCTTTGGGACTTGAAAAGGTGAGCTTGGGGCGCCACTTCAAGGAGCGATTCTCCGGATAATAAAACTTGAAGGAAAGAACTTGCTCGATCTCGAACAGACGTGCGGGAATCAGATTTTCCAGCAACACGGCAATACCCGCCCCCTCATTTTCATGCAGATTGCCATCCGGTGGGGACGTACTGGACATCCGTGGTCTCTCCAATCGACTCATGGTTCACTACCAATGCAATTGCCGCAGCAAGGCATTTTTCTTTCTTTGATGCCCCTGCATGCGCTGGAGGATGTCATCCAGGGTGCGGATGGCCTCCAGGATATGCGGGCCTTTGTTCAGCATGACACACTCGGCACGCTCTCCCATGGCGGCATCGGTGATTTCGGCACGGCTTGGCGTTCCGTCCTTGGCCAGCCCTTCCAGCACCTGGGTCGCCCAGATCACCGGAAGGTGCGCCGCCTCGGCCAGCCACAGGATTTCTTCCTGGAGCTCCGCCAGGCGCTCATAACCGCATTCCACCGCCAGGTCGCCCCGGGCAATCATGACTCCCACCGTGGACGAGCCAAGCGCAGCCAGCAGAATACCCGGCAAGTCTTCGAAAGCGGCACGGGTTTCGATTTTAAGCACGATGCCGAGGTTATCCGCACCCAGCCGTTGCAGATGATGCTGAAGCGCCTCCACATCGGACGCCCGGTGCATGAAAGACAGCCCCACCATGTCCGCGTGGCGCGCAATGAACGCCAGATGGCTTATATCCTGTTCGGTCAAGGCGGCGAGAGTCAGCCGACTGTCCGGCAAGTTGATCCCCTTGTCGGCCATCAGTTTCTCCCCGTTGTCGTGTGCCTGCGTGATTTCGACCTGGATCTCGCCGCCGTAGACGCTGCGTATCACGCCCCCAATACGGCCATCGTCGAACAGGATACGCTCGCCGGGCTTGACACTGTCAAACACTTCCGGCAGCGAACAGGAAATCCTCGCGGCACGCAGCAGTCGCCCGCTCGTATCATACTGGGCGGGTTCTCCCGGCACTGGCTCGCGCGTCAATATCAAAATGTCTCCACGATGCAGTCGAATGGGCAACGACACAGGTGGGATGTCTCCCACCACACCGGGTTCGCGTACATGCCGGGGATGTCCCGAAGCCGACATGCGCTGCAGATGAAGCTCGATACCGGGAACAACATAGGCGGTCTGTGACGACTCCGCCCAAAAGCCGTTGCCGACTTGTCCCACCAGACGCAGGCAGCGCAATGCCCCGCGGGCATCGGTAAATTCGATGCGATCGTTTACCGCAGCCTTGGCCAGCCACTCCCCCTGTACCGGCAAGCAAGCATCCGCCGGCGCCGGGCAACTGGTGTCTCCCTCCGGGTGGAGCCAGATCCTGGCGGGCAGGACCACTTTGCCGTAAAGATCACGCCTCGGGCGCCATTTCAACACCGCGGGGCCAGGTGCGATGTCGCCGGTACGCAGCTTAGGGCCGGCCAAGTCCATCAGTATCTTACAGCGACGGCCGGTTTCACGTTCTGCCTGCCGGATGAAGTCGATCAGCCTTTTCCAGACAGCCGGTGTATCGTGGGCGCAGTTGATGCGGGCACAATCCATGCCCGCTGCCAGCATATCCCGTATTTCCGCATACTCCGCCTGCCCTGGCAATGTCACCATGATACGCACCCATCGGTGCGGCGGAGCATTTCCAAGCAGGTCGTTGGTATTGGTTTCCAGCAAAGCGGCCCCGCCATGCGCTGAAGTAACGGCAGGCGGCGGAAAATCAGCTACGACAACGCCGAGTGCGCGCTGCAACAAAATGATCATGGCATTCAGGTTCGCCAGCACGTGAGACTCCGACCGACCGAGCGAGGAAAGCCCGACGGCGGCGAGTTTTGCCTGCAACGGACGCACATCGTGTCGGCGCAACCCGAGATAATGCACCAGGTTGATCGCACTGGAGCGATGGCGAGGGTGAATTTTGGTCAAGCGGGGTTCGAAGGAACGCTCGAGCTGGGCAAGCTCGTCGCGCAGGGAACACAACTGCTGCAATAGCTCGGCATACGTCTTGCCCAGCCCATCAGAAGGAGGCAGCGTGGCATGAAGAGCACGGGTGTTGCCCACGACGATTCGAGATCATGATGTCCGCATTTCTTAGAGTATAAAAAGGCAAGATGAAAAAAATATGACAACGCAGAATACCGGGCGATGGTGTCAGTTCAACAACAGCAGGCCCCACACCACCGCCATCATGACAAGGCTGGTGAGCACTGCAGCGCTGCCAATGTCTTTGGCCCGTTTGGCAAGCCGATGATGGTCGAGGGAAATAAGGTCAACCGTGGCTTCGACCGCAGAATTCAACAACTCCACTATCAATACCCAAAGCACGCTGGCCACCAGTAGGGCGCGCTCGACCCCATTTTCCCCCAAGTAGAAGCCTAACGGGATCAGGACGATGGCCATCCATACTTCTTGGCGAAAAGCTTCCTCATGAGCATAGGCCGCCTTGAAACCATCGATGGAATAGTGCAATGCATTCCACAATCGAATGAGGCCGGTCCTGCCTTTGTGCGGACTTTCCATGCGATACATCCATGACGGCCTAACAAGCAGCTGCACGCACCGCATCGGCAATGCGGTTGGCCCAGGCCGTTACCAACTGTTGTTGCTGTCCCTCCACCATGACGCGCACCTTGGGCTCGGTACCGGAAGGCCGCAACAATACCCGGCCACTGCCCCCCAATGCTGTCTCGGCGGCTTTGACTTCAGCCTGGATCGCCGCATTGCCCTCCAAATCGAAGCGTTTCTGCACTGCCACATTGATCAACACCTGAGGGTATAACGTGATGTCCGCGACCAGCTGATGCAATGGTTCGCCGGTATCGCGCATCGCAGCCAGCACTTGGAGCGCGGCGATGATGCCATCCCCACTCGTGTGTTTGTCCAGGCAGATGATGTGACCAGAATTTTCTCCTCCCAACATCCACCGGTTGGCGTTCATCATCTCCAGCACATAACGGTCGCCTACCTTGGCACGGGCGAATGGGATGCCGAGCCGGTCCAGCGCATGCTCGAAACCGAGGTTGGTCATCAGCGTGCCCACCACTCCTCCTTGAAGTGTCCCATTGCGATGACGGTGCACTGCGATGATGTAGAGCAACTGGTCACCATCGAGCAGCTGACCACGACTGTCCGCCATCACTACACGATCGCCATCGCCATCGAACGCAATGCCAAGATCAGCCTTGTGTTCCAAGACGGCCCGACACATTGACCTGGGGTCCATGGAGCCACAGCCATCATTGATGTTGAGACCGTCGGGCTGCACGCCAATGGGCACCACTTCGGCGCCCAGTTCATGAAACACATGGGGTGCAATGTGATAAGCCGCGCCATGCGCGCAATCGACGACGATGCGCAGTCCGCGCAAGTCGAACGCATTGGGGAAAGTGCTCTTGCAGAACTCAATGTAACGCCCTGCCGCATCGTTGATGCGGCGGGCTTTGCCAAGCTGGGCAGAAGTCCGCACTTGCATGGGCTGTTCCAGCGCGGCCTCGATACGCTGTTCGATGGCGTCCGGCAATTTGCTGCCGTCTGCGGAAAAGAATTTGATGCCGTTGTCCTCGAACGGATTGTGCGAAGCCGAAATCACGATGCCGGCCTGGGCACGCAAGGCGCGCGTCAGATAGGCCACGGCTGGAGTCGGCATCGGCCCCGTCAACAGTATGTCCACGCCTGCAGCGGAAAGCCCGGCCTGTAACGCGGACTCCAGCATATAGCCGGAGATGCGGGTATCCTTGCCGATCAATACGGCAGGGTGCGTCCCCTCGGACAGATGCAAATCCAGGCCGCACAGCACTTTGCCCGCCGCATAACCCAGCCGCATCACGAAATCAGGCGTGATGGGCGCTTCGCCCACCCTCCCGCGCACACCATCCGTTCCAAAATACCTTCTGCTCATGGTTGTTCCACTGCGTTCAACACCTTGATCGCATCGACCGTCGCCCTGACGTCGTGCACGCGCAGGATTCTAGCGCCTTTCACGGCCGCCAGCACGGCTGCGGCAAGACTGGCGTGCAACCGGCCATCGACATCATTGCCGGTCACCTGTCCCAGCACCGACTTGCGCGACAATCCGACCAGCACTGGCGGCCCCAAAGCGCACAAACTCCCAAGCTCACGCAACAGGGCAAGATTGTGTTCACGACGTTTCCCAAACCCGAACCCCGGGTCGATCACGATACGATCACGACCGATGCCAAGAGCCGCGCAAGCTGCCACACGTTCCATCAGGAAATCCCGTACCTCGCTCACCACATCGTCATAGTGCGGATCAAGCTGCATGGTCTGCGGCGTGCCACGCATATGCATCAGACACACTCCCGCTCGACTCGCCGCAACGACTTCCAAGGCCCCCGGCTGTCGCAGTGCATAGACATCGTTGATCATGGAAGCCCCCGCCGCAAGTGCGGCGCGCATGACCTCAGGCTTGTAGGTATCGACCGAAATGGGCACGCCTGCCTGGCTGACCAGCGCCTCGACCACAGGCAGGATGCGCCGCAATTCTTCTTCCAGTGGAACCGGAACGGCCCCCGGGCGGGTGGATTCGCCGCCCACGTCCAGCATATCCGCGCCCTGCGCCACCAGCTCCAGGCCGTGCGCAATCGCCAGTTCAGTCGTGGCATATCGACCACCATCGGAGAAGGAATCCGGTGTGACATTGACAATCCCCATGACACGGGGGCGCGTCAAATCCAGAGTATGCGCACCACAGGAAAAAAACATCTCGGGCCAAGAAATGCAATCAGGGGCTTCCAGCAAGCCCCCGAAGTTGTCAGGTTTCCTGGACTGGCCGCGTGGACGGCGCAGTCGAGGACGATTCGCTCCCTTCGCGCGTGGCCCCGGATGCACTTTGGCTGGGCTTGGGAGGACGAGGCGGCCGACCTGCCATGATATCGTCGATCTGCTCGGCGTCCAAAGTCTCCCATTCCAGCAAGGCGTTCGCCAGCGCTTCAACCTTGTCGCGGTTTTCTTCCAGTAGCTTGCGTGCGAGCTGGTACTGTTCATCGATGATCCGACGGATTTCGGCGTCGACCTTCTGCATGGTCGCCTCGGACAAGTTCCGGTGTGTCGTAATCGAGCGACCGAGAAATACCTCGCCCTCATTTTCGCCATACACCATGGGACCCAGTGCTTCGGACATACCATAACGCGTCACCATGTCACGCGCCAGCTGGGTAGCGCGCTCGAAATCATTGGCAGCGCCCGTCGTCATCTGATGCATGAACAGTTCTTCCGCAACCCGTCCCCCAAACATGATGGCGATGCGATTCAAAAGAAACTCGCGGTCATAGGCGTAGCGGTCCTCCTCCGGCAACTGCATGGTCACACCCAGCGCACGGCCGCGCGGAATGATGGTGACCTTGTGTACTGGGTCGGACTTAGGCAACAGCTTGGCCACCACGGCATGACCGGCTTCGTGATAAGCCGTATTGCGACGCTCTTCCTCGCTCATCACCATGCTGCGGCGCTCGGTCCCCATCATGATCTTGTCCTTGGCGCGTTCGAAATCTTCCATGTCCACCACGCGCTTATTCGCGCGCGCCGCGAACAATGCAGCCTCGTTCACCAGGTTGGCGAGATCCGCTCCCGAAAATCCTGGCGTGCCGCGTGCAATGATGTCGGCTCTGACGTTGGGATCGAGCGGCACCTTGCGCATGTGCACGAGCAGAATCTGCTCCCGCCCACGAATGTCGGGCAATGGCACCACGACCTGGCGGTCGAAACGCCCGGGACGCAACAATGCCGGGTCCAGAACATCCGGCCGATTCGTGGCCGCAATCACGATCACGCCGGCATTGCTTTCGAAACCATCCATTTCCACCAGCAGCTGGTTCAGCGTCTGCTCACGCTCGTCGTTACCGCCCCCCAGGCCGGCACCGCGCTGCCGGCCGACCGCATCGATCTCGTCGATGAATACGATGCATGGCGCATTCTTCTTGGCCTGCTCGAACATGTCGCGCACACGTGCTGCGCCCACCCCCACGAACATTTCGACGAAATCGGACCCCGAGATGCTAAAGAACGGTACTTTGGCCTCCCCTGCGATGGCACGCGCCAGTAAAGTCTTGCCAGTGCCAGGACTGCCGACCATCAGTACCCCCCGTGGGATTCGTCCACCCAATTTCTGGAATTTGGATGGATCGCGCAGAAACTCCACCAGCTCGGCCACTTCTTCTTTGGCCTCGTCACAACCAGCAACGTCGGCGAAAGTCACCGGATTGCTGTCCTCATCCAGCATACGCGCCCGGCTCTTACCAAAGGAGAAAGCCCCACCACGCCCTCCTCCTTGCATTTGACGCATGAAGAAAATCCAGACGCCGATCAGCAATAGCATCGGGAACCACGAAACGAAAATGTTCATCAGCATGGAAGGCTCTTCCTGCGGCTTGGCTTCCACGACCACGCCATGCTTGAGCAGATCCGAAATCATCCACGGGTCGGATGGCGTATAAGTCGTGAAACGCTTACCATCGTTGGTGATGCCGCGTACCACATGGCCTTCGATGGACACGCGGGCCACATTGTGCCGTTTGACCTCTTCGATGAATTGCGAATAGACGATCTGGCTGTCCATGGTCTGCTTGATGCCAAACTGGTTGAACACGGTCATCAGCACCAGCGCGACCAGAAGCCAAATCATGATGTTTTTGAGGATGTTGTTCAAGGTTACCTGACCTCGGAAAAAATAAACTCCATTCTAAACCGTTTGAGCCTTGTTGCGGTTCATTCCCAACAAATAGGTTTCGCTACTGCGATCACGAGATGCCTTGGGCTTATGGATGACCACCTTGTCAAACTCGGGACGCATACGCTTGACCAATTCATCGAATCCATGGCCCATGAACACCTTGACCACGAAACTTCCGCCTGCTTTCAGCCATTGGAGGGCAAATTCGACCGAGAGTTCAGCCAACGCCATTGCACGTGCCTGATCGGTCACCCCCACTCCACTGATGTTGGGCGCCATGTCGCAAATCACGAGATCCACCGGCATGTCGCCTAGCTTGGCTTCCAGTTGAGCCAGCACCGCCTGTTCCGTGAAATCACCCCGAATCAACTCCACCCCTGGGATGGGGCGCATCTCAAGCAAATCCAAGGCGATGACCCGCCCCCGTCCCTCGAGTCGCTCGATGACCACCTGGGACCAACTGCCGGGTGCCGCACCCAAATCGACCACAGTCATGCCAGGACGAATCAAACGGTACTTGTCGTCCAATTCCATCAATTTGTAAGCGGCCCGCGATCGATACCCCTCTCGATTGGCGCGCCTGACGAAAGGATCGTTCAGATGCTTATGCAGCCAGGCTTTGCTGGTACGGTTACGCCTCATTTGCTAGAATGAAACAAAGCCTTTCGTGAAACGTAACGCGCAGCCATGGAATGCCAGGCTCGTGAAGCACCCAAGCGCATCGAGTCGATGGATTAAAGCATGTGGCATGGCCAGTTTCACAGGGCTGCAATCCTCGACGCAGATACCTATGCCAGCTCTCAGCTCCAGACAGGTGCGCTTCTTGCGCTCTGCCAGCCATGGGCTTAGCCCGGTCGTGATGATCGGCCACAACGGCCTGACACAGGCCGTGCTCAACGAAATCAATCGCAATCTGGATGCGCATGAGCTGATCAAAATCAAGGTGATGGGCGATTCCCGTACGGCACGGGTCAACATGCTGTATGACATTTGTGAGAAACTGGATGCCGCCCCCATTCATCACATCGGCAGGCAGCTCGTGATCTATCGTCCGGCAAAAAAACCCAAAATCGTCTTGCCCCAAAACTAACGGAATTTCAGGACCAACACCACGCCCAGCAGACTCTCGATCAAATAGCCAATGCTTGCCACGCCATGCCAAGTACGGAAACGGTCGGCAAACACACTCTGCATCACATCCATCGCCCCCGCCTCCACCTTGAGCTGCGCCAGCACGGGTTGGATACCGAATTGGCCTGCCAAGGTCAGTAACAGCATCCCCATTATCACCCAGAAACATCCTTGCCTGAGCGCCCGCGTTCCATCACTGACGATGCGGTGTATCAGCAGATAAAACGCGCAAAACACGCCAAAGTAGGCAATCCACGCAAACATTTTGCCTGCCAACACCCCCGCCAGTTGCCGGTCATCCAGGGTATGAAACAACACTGGGGCGGCCAGGTAGCCTATGGCCCACAGCCCACCCACCCAAGCGGTCATCAGAAGCACGGCAAGATGATCAGCAAGTCGGGACATCTCATCAAATGTATTTCACATCCAGTACTTCATAGTGACGCACCCCCCCCGGGGCTTGCACATCCGCCACTTCGCCCGCGTATTTGCCGATCAGGGCACGTGCAATCGGCGAGCTGATGGAAATTTTGCCATGTTTGATATCGGCTTCATCATCGCCCACGATCTGGTAAGTCACGCAATCCCCGGTTTCGAGGTCTTCCAAGTCGACGGTGGCGCCAAACACACAGCGCCCATCGGCATCGAGTTGTGCCGGGTCGATGATCTGCGCATTGGCCAGCTTGCTTTCCAACTCGGCGATGCGTCCTTCGATGAAACTTTGCCGCTCTTTGGCAGCATCATACTCGGCGTTTTCCGACAAGTCACCATGCGAACGCGCCTCAGCGATGGCGGCAATCACCTTCGGACGCTCCACACTCTTCAGATGATGGAGCTCTGCTTTCAGTTGTTCTGCACCTTTGACAGTCAATGGAATTTTGGTCACGTCTCGTGTCCCTCACAAAAAACGAAACCACACCGGAATCCCGACGTGGTTTCAGATGGCCCGAATGATAGCGTTACGCCAGTTTGCGATGCAAGCGCTGCAGTGACTCCACCCCCAGTTCGCGCATATGCCGCATTCCGGCACAGGCTGCTTTGGCGCCGGCCAGCGTGGTGTAGTAGGTGATCTTCTGCTGCAGGGCATTACGACGAATGGCGTAGGAATCCTGCACCGCGCGCTTGTCCTCGACCACATTGACGATGAAGTTGATTTCGCCATTCTTGATCATGTCCACAATATGTGGACGCCCTTCGGTAACTTTGTTCACCGGCGTGACTTCAAGGCCCGCGGCTTGCAAGGCCAACGCGGTGCCCCGCGTCGCCACCAACTGGAATCCCAGCTCCACCAAAGACCGGGCGATTTCAACGACACGTTCTCGATCCTCGCGGCGCACACTAATGAAGGCGCGCCCCCCGGTCGGCAACTTGGTCCCTGCGCCCAGTTGCGATTTGACGAAAGCCTCGGCAAAAGTATTGCCCACTCCCATCACCTCGCCGGTGGATTTCATTTCCGGCCCAAGGATGGTATCCACACCAGGAAACTTGATGAATGGGAATACTGCTTCTTTGACCGAAAAGTAGGGCGGGATGATTTCTTTTTCCACCCCCTGCTGTTTCAAGCTACGTCCCGTCATGCAACGAGCGGCGATTTTGGCCAAGGGTAAACCACACGCCTTGGAGACGAAAGGCACCGTCCTCGAAGCGCGCGGATTCACTTCCAGGACGTAGACGGTTTCGCCCTGGATTGCGAACTGCACGTTCATCAGGCCGACCACGCCCAGTGCTTTGGCCATCACCACGGTTTGCCGGCGCAGCTCATCCTGCATTTCCCCCGGGAGGGAATATGGCGGCAACGAGCAGGCCGAATCGCCGGAATGCACGCCAGCCTGCTCGACGTGTTCCATGATGCCGCCGATCAGCACCTGATCGCCATCGCAGACGGCGTCCACGTCGACTTCCTTGGCATCATTGAGGAAGCGGTCGAGCAATACCGGAGAATCGTTGGATACCTTGACCGCCTCGCGCATGTAACGTTCTAGTTCGGCCTGTCCCTGCACGATTTCCATGGCACGGCCGCCCAGCACGTACGACGGGCGCACCACCAGCGGATAGCCGATTTCATTGGCAAGCCGCAACGCCTCCGCCTCGGTTCTGGCAGTGCGGTTGGGGGGTTGCTTGAGGCCTAGCGCGTGTAGCAACTGCTGGAAGCGCTCGCGGTCCTCGGCACGGTCGATGGCATCGGGTGAGGTGCCGATGATGGGCACCCCCGCCTTTTCCAGGTCGCGCGCCAGCTTCAACGGCGTCTGCCCACCATACTGCACGATCACGCCTGCCGGTTTTTCCAGATGCACGATTTCCAGTACGTCTTCCAGGGTCAGTGGCTCGAAATAGAGACGGTCGGAGGTGTCATAGTCGGTGGAGACGGTTTCTGGGTTGCAGTTGACCATGATGGTTTCGAAACCATCTTCCCGCATCGCGAGCGCAGCATGCACGCAGCAATAATCGAACTCGATGCCCTGACCGATGCGGTTCGGCCCGCCGCCCAGGACCATGATCTTTTTTCGGTCGGATGGCTGTGCCTCGCACTCTTCTTCATACGTGGAATACATGTAGGCCGTCGAGGTGGCAAATTCGGCAGCGCAAGTGTCGACGCGTTTATAGACTGGACGTACATTGAGGGCATGACGGTAGGCACGCACGGCGTGCTGGTCGGTTCCCAGCAATTTGGCCAGACGACGGTCGGAAAAACCGCAACGCTTGAGTCGGAACAGCTCTGCCTTGCTCAGAGAGTCGAGCGTACGCCCGCGCAATCCTTGTTCACGCGCAACAATGTCTTCGATCTGTGCCAAAAACCAGGGATCGATCCGGGAATGCTCATGCACTTCTTCTACAGTCATCCCGATCCGGAAAGCGTCGCCTACGAACCAGATGCGCTCTGGCCCAGGCTCGCTCAGTTCGCGCTCGATCCAATCGCGGTCGGTGGTCTTTTCATCCAACCCATCCACCCCCACTTCCAGCCCGCGCAGGGCCTTCTGGAACGACTCCTGGAATGTGCGACCAATCGCCATGACCTCGCCGACCGATTTCATCTGAGTCGTCAGACGATTATCGGCCTGGGGAAATTTTTCGAAAGCGAAACGCGGCACCTTGGTGACTACATAATCGATGGAAGGCTCGAACGAAGCCGGGGTCGCCCCACCCGTAATCTCATTCTTCAGTTCATCCAGGGTATAGCCCACCGCCAGTTTGGCCGCCACTTTGGCGATAGGGAATCCAGTCGCCTTGGAAGCAAGGGCCGATGAGCGAGACACACGGGGGTTCATCTCGATCACGATCATGCGGCCATCCTTGGGGTTGATCGCGAACTGTACGTTGGAGCCACCGGTATCCACCCCGATTTCGCGCAACACCGCCAAGCTGGCGTCACGCATGAGCTGATATTCCTTGTCGGTCAATGTCTGCGCCGGCGCGACCGTGATGGAATCTCCGGTGTGTACCCCCATCGGGTCCAGATTTTCGATCGAGCAGACAATGATGCAGTTGTCCTTACGGTCACGCACCACCTCCATCTCGAATTCTTTCCAGCCCAGCAAGGACTCTTCGATCAACAGTTCCTTGGTTGGAGAAGCTTCCAAGCCACGCTCGCAAATCGCAATAAACTCTTCACGGTTGTAGGCGATACCACCACCGCTTCCCCCCAGCGTAAAGGATGGTCGAATGATGGCTGGGTACCCCACCATGGCCTGCACCTGTAGGGCCTCTTCCAGGCTATGCGCAATGGCAGAACGCGCCGAACCGAGCCCGATCTTGGTCATCGCCGCCTTGAATTTCTCGCGGTCCTCGGCTTTGTCGATCGCTTCACGGGTTGCACCGATCAGCTCCACCCCATATTTTTCCAGCACGCCCTCGCGTGCCAGGTCGAGCGCGCAGTTGAGCGCCGTCTGTCCTCCCATGGTGGGCAATAATGCATCGGGACGCTCGATTTCGATGATCTTCGCCACGACTTGCCAGGTAACCGGTTCGATATAGGTGACATCCGCCATCTCGGGGTCGGTCATGATGGTGGCGGGATTGGAATTCACCAGGATGACACGGTAGCCTTCTTCCTTCAGCGCCTTGCAGGCTTGCGCCCCGGAATAGTCGAACTCGCAGGCCTGCCCGATGACGATGGGACCGGCGCCGATGATGAGGATGCTCTTGATGTCGGTTCTTTTAGGCATATCTCGGCCCTATTGCTTGTGTTGGCGCATGAGATCGATGAATCGGTCGAATAGATAGCTCATTTCATGCGGCCCGGGGCTTGCCTCCGGGTGCCCCTGGAAGCTGAAGGCCGGCTGGTCGGTGCGGGCGATGCCCTGCAGGCTGCCATCGAACAACGAGACGTGAGTGGCACGAACATTCCAGGGAAGCGTCGCTGCGTCCACCGCGAAGCCGTGATTCTGGCTGGTGATGAACACACGCTTGTCATCCAGATCCTGCACCGGATGGTTGGCACCATGATGGCCGAATTTCATTTTGACGGTCTTGGCACCGCTGGCCAGCGCCAGCAACTGGTGGCCGAGGCAGATCCCATAGGTCGGGATGCCTTTCTCCACCAGGGTACGGATGGTCCGGATGGCGTAATCGCAGGGTTCAGGATCCCCCGGTCCATTGGACAGGAAGATACCGTCCGGATTCAGCGTCAGCGCCTGTTCGGCAGTCGCCTGGGCTGGCAGCACGGTCACCCTGCAGCCACGTGAGGCCAACATGCGCAAGATGTTGCGCTTGACCCCGTAGTCGAATGCCACCACGTTGAATTGCGTTGCGGCCGGTCGGGCGTAGCCCGCTTCCAGGACCCATTCGCCTTCCGTCCATTCGTAAGGCTGCGCTGTACTCACCACTTTGGCCAGATCCATGCCGGCCAGCCCCGGAAACCCACGCGCCAGCTCCAGCGCCTGGGTCTCATCGACATCGCCGGCCATGATGCATCCGGCCTGCGCCCCTTTTTCACGCAAAATCCGGGTCAGTTTGCGGGTATCGATGTCGGCGATGGCGACCACGTCATGGTCGCGCAGATATTCGCCCAGCGGTTGTGTGGCACGCCAGTTGCTGACCCGCAACGGCAGGTCGCGGATCACCAGCCCGGCAGCATACACCCTGTCCGACTCCACATCTTCGGGATTGACACCCACATTGCCGATGTGTGGGTAGGTCAGGGTGACGATCTGCTTGGTGTAGGAGGGGTCGGTGAGGATTTCCTGGTAGCCGGTCATCGCGGTGTTGAACACCACCTCCCCCACCGTCACGCCGGAAGCGCCAATGGCCACGCCACGAAATACGGTTCCATCTGCGAGCACGAGTATGGCGGGCGTATTTTGTGGCACGGTATGACCCCTGGTGTTCGTTACATATACGGTATTGCGATGTGGATGTGCAAAGCGGGGCTGGCTGGCCGCCTGCCCCGCTCTCGAAGTATTGCAATTTTAGCTTAAAGGCTGGACGCCATCAACGCAGGTGTAGAGAGCTTGTAGAGAGCAAATAAACTGTCCGGAGTTGTAGCACGAGGTTTGTCCGGTTTAACTGGTGCCGAGGAGGTGCCGGATGAGACGGACGCAGTTGCTACAGGAGTTACGGCAGATGAGGTTTGAAGAAGCGTATGAAGGTTGG
>JANZZG010000028.1 GCA_026419515.1 Methylophilaceae bacterium | reverse complement strand
GGCTGGCCATCTTCCATGGCCCGCGTTGTCTGGCGCGCTGCGATGCGGATGGGCAGTTGCTGGACGCAGGGGTTAAGGTCGCCGCGTAGGTCCGCCGCAGCGCCCGCCGTGGAAGGGGAAGCCGCTCCGGGCTAAGCCCTTTGCACCTCCCCCTCCCACGGCAAGCGGACAGTTTATGTGCTACAGCTCCGGACAAATCTATTTGTTGCTAACATTTTTCATGCCACACTTTGGCTTACGCCCCAAACACGCTTCGAAAAATGATCCCAACCCATTCAAATGGGGCACACATAATGCAGCCGCGGGGTGGCATCCTCCTCGAAGTAGAGCAGGGCATTCTGGCCAAATTCGGCAGCCAAGGCATGAGCTTGCGACCGAGAGATACCAAGAATCAACAAGCTGGGTTCTGGGTGCCAGTCAGTCCCCTCTGGGATTCCCATCCCTTGATAAAAAAGCACTCCCAGCTGCTGTACCTTGATCAACAACTGGGTGTGCCGCACAGCGTTTTGCGCTTCATCCAACGGAATGGAACCTGGATTGCAAGCGGATATGAAGGCCCCCTCTTTTTGACCGGATTCACGCATCAACCTGGCCAGCGCGGGGGCATGCACATCTACGCGGAGCACCAAAGGACCCTCTGGCAGCTGAGCGACATAAGAGGTAGCGCGGTACGCGGCATCCAGCGCAGCCACATATCCTTTAGAATGAGATTGTGTCGTCAAGCAAAACTCCTTCAGCTTTCATGTTGCAACAGACTTTCGAGTCGGCGTTGCAAGCTCACCAAGCTGGCCAGCTGGCCAAAGCGGAATCCCTTTATCGGCAGCTACTGCAACTGCAACCTGACCAGCCGCAAATCCTGCATCTGTTGGGACTAGTCGCATACCAACGGGGCGATTTCGCTACCGCGGTAAACATGATGCGGCGCGCCATCACACTCAAGCCAGACGAAGCAGATTACCACAACAATCTGGCGGTGGCTTTGCGTGCTGCTGGTCAAACGGAACAGGCAGTCGAGGCATATCGCCAGGCGCTTAGGCTGACGCCCCATGATGCCGATGTCTACTGCAACCTGGGCAGTGCACTCTACGCACTCGGTCGCATGGAGGAGTCGGCATCTTGCTATCGCGAGGCGTTACGCATCGAGCCAGGACAAGTGCAGGCCTTAGCCGGCCTGGCAACCGTACTGTCTGACCAGGGCAAGTATGAAGAGGCCGAACGATACTATCGAGGGGCATTGCAGCTGGCGCCACAGGATGCCGATTTGCACAATGGCCTGGCCAACCTGCTGCGAGAGCAAGGGCGCATCGACGAAGCGGTGGCCGAATATCGAGCGGTGCTGCGCTTGCAGCCCGGTTACCCCGCGGCAGGGCGTCACCTAGGCTGGCTGCTGCAGGAATCCGGACAGACCGAGGCCGCACTGGCCTGTTACCGCGAAGCACTGCGCCATACCCCCGATGATGCGCTGATCCACTATAACCTGGGCAACGCCCTGCGCGAACTGGGATACCTCGAAGAGGCCGCCGCCTGCTACCGCGAAGCTCTCCGGTATGATCCGTCGGATGCCGACGCACACAACAATCTGGGCAACGTACTGCGCGAAATGGGGCAGTTACAGGAGGCAATCGCATGTTATCGCACCGCCCTGGCACTCAACCCCGACTTGCATCATGCCTGGGGACATCTATTGCACCAGAGCCAGTATGCCTGCGCATGGCATGACCTGGGCGTCCTGGCGGAGAAAGTGCGTACGCTGGTTTGCGATGAGCCACAAGCGTTGATTTCCCCCTTCGTATTGCTTGCCGCACCCGGAACGACGGCCGCGGAACAGCGCCGCTGCGCCGAACGGTGGGCTAGCGCGCAATATGGCAAATACCAGCCGCGGTTCGTGACCAGGCGCAGCCGGCATTCGAAAATCCGGATCGGCTACCTTTCGGCGGATTTCCACGAGCACGCCACGGCCTACCTGATGGCGGAAGTGTTCGAACTGCATGATGCGCAGCGTTTCGAGGTCACGGCCTATTCCTATGGTCCGGACGACGGCAGCCCCATGCGTGCGCGGCTCAAGCGCGCCTTTCACCGCTTCGAGGACATCCGCCCGCTGACCACCGAGCAGGCTGCCGCAAAGATTCATGCCGACGGCATCGACATCCTGGTAGATCTCAAAGGCTACACCGCGCATACCCGCACCCAGATCCTGGCGCTGCGACCGGCGCCGCTCCAGGTCAATTATCTGGGGTATCCCGGCACGCTGGGTGCGCCTTTCGTCGATTACCTGATCGGCGACCCCATCGTCACTCCGCCGGAGCATGCCGCGTTTTACACCGAAAAGCTGGCGCTGCTGCCGCATGCCTACCAGCCCAATGACCGGCAGCGCCCCATGGCCGAGCCACCGAGCCGGGCAGCATGCGGCCTGCCGGAACGAGGCGTGGTGTTCTGCGGGTTCAACCAGACGTTCAAAATCCTGCCGGAGGTGTTCGATGTGTGGATGCACTTGCTGCGCGAAGTGCCCGGCAGCGTGCTGTGGCTGCTGCAGGGGCACCCGCTGGCAGAAGAGAACCTGCGGCGTGAAGCCGAGGCGCGTGGCGTAGCACCCGAGCGGCTGGCTTTCGCACCACGCCAGCCGCTGGCCCAACACCTTGCTCGCCAGTCACTCGCCGATCTGCTGCTCGACACCCTGCCCTACAATGCCCATACCACGGCGAGCGATGCTCTGTGGTGCGGTGTACCCGTGGTGACCTGCATGGGCGAGACTTTTGCCGCACGGGTGGCCGCCAGCCTGTTGCATGCGGTGGGCATGCCCGAACTGGTCACAAAAACCCTGCAAGAGTACGCTGAACTGGCACTGAAACTGGCCCAAGCGCCCGAGGAGCGGCAACGGTTGCGTGCCAGGTTGCTGGCTAACCGCACTGGCGCGCCTTTGTTCGATTCGAAACGTTACACCCAGGACCTGGAAACGCTTTATACAATCATGTGGGAGCGCTGGCTGACGGGCTTGCCCGCAGACATGATCGATCTGCGAAAGAACGAGCGCTAAAGACCTAGCGAAGCCAGCAAATCATCCACTTCGTCCTGCCCTTGCAGGCCTGCGTCACGCTTTAAGCTTGGTCCAGCAGTAAAGCCCTCCCGGCTGATCAAGGAATCCTTGGTATCGGGCACGTATTCTTTGAGGAGATCGAGCAGTATGTGTTCGATTTCTTGTGCAGCGTCAATGATCTTGTTGACCATTTGCCCAGCAACATCTCGAAACTCCTGGGCCTCCATGATTTGCATCAGATTATGGTGTACCGTCTCTTCACCCGAGGCAATCTCGCCCAAGACAGAAATGACTTCCTCCACCAAAGCTCGATGCTCGTGGAACACCGTATCCGATAAGCGCATCGACAATTCTGCGCATGCGGCACGGTTACGGTCGATCAATGCCAAAGAAGCTTCGACCGCACTGATGGTCTTTTCCGAAGCCTCATGCATGCACTGGTCAATGTAAGCCAGACGGTCGCGCGCATCCGGCATGGTGGCAGCCGATTGCTCCAAGCTACGGGTATGGCCAAGCGCTTTGAGTAAACGATGCAGCTTCGCAGTAGCACGGCCAATCTTCTCCAATCGAGCGTCCGGCAAAGAGGTTTGGCGTTGGGGTCCTGGCAACGTTGTAGTCCCATCACGAAACGAGGTGAGGAAATCATAACACGCATCGACGAAAGCGGTATGGAGCGGGTGACGAGAATCGAACTCGCGTATGCAGCTTGGGAAGCTGCCGTTCTACCATTGAACTACACCCGCATCAGGTCTTATTGGTCGGAACGAAGATTGTCGCTTACAATATGAGGCGACTGCGCCATCGCTTTTCCCACGATGCCGCTTTCAAATATTCTACTGCATATCGCGGTTCCAACAAAATGGAGGATGCAATTGATTGTTCTCCACATCAATGGGGATACGCGCCATTTCGATGACTCCAGCCTCAATGTGGCACAATTGGTGAGTCGGCTTGGCCTGGAGGGTAAACGTATCGCAATCGAACGCAACGGTGAAATCGTGCCACGTGGCATGTTCGCCCAGACCATCCTAGTTTCTGGCGATAAACTGGAAATCGTCGGTGCGGTCGGCGGAGGCTAGTTTCATGGATCAACTGCAGATTGCTGGCAAGAGCTACAATTCCCGTTTGCTGGTAGGGACCGGCAAGTATCGGGATTTCGAGCAAACCCGGGCAGCAGTTGAGGCCAGTGGTGCGGAAATCATCACCGTGGCCATTCGCCGCACCAACATCGGCCAAAATGCCGGAGAACCATCGCTGCTCGATGTTTTGCCACCCTCCCGCTATACCTATCTGCCCAACACCGCGGGCTGCTATTCCGCCGAGGAGGCGCTGCGCACGCTGCGTCTGGCGCGCGAGCTACTCGACGGACATAGTCTGGTGAAGCTGGAAGTATTGGGTGACCCCCATACGCTATACCCCAACGTGGTGGAAACGCTCAAAGCAGCCCGTGTGTTGGTGAAGGAGGGCTTCGATGTGATGGTGTACACCTCGGACGATCCCATCATCGCCAAGCAGCTCGAGGACATCGGCTGCTGTGCCATCATGCCGCTGGCCTCCTTGATCGGCTCTGGTATGGGCATCCTCAATCCGTGGAATCTCAAGATCATCATCGATAGCGTCAAAGTGCCCGTATTGGTAGATGCGGGCGTAGGAACTGCTTCGGATGCCGCCATTGCCATGGAGCTGGGCTGTGATGGCGTGTTGATGAACACCGCCATTGCTGCGGCACAAGATCCGGTGCGCATGGCTTCCGCCATGAAAAAAGCGGTGGAAGCTGGTCGCGAAGCCTTTCTGGCAGGACGTATGCCCAAACGGCCATACTCGGCTTCGCCCAGTTCCCCCACCAGCGGCCTCATCGCCTGACCGCCGCGCCATGCCATCGCACAAGCGCTACGAGTTCATGGTCACCGTGGAAACGGCCTTTATCCCTGAACAATCAGACGAGACGCAAGACCGCTACGTGTTTTCTTACACCATCACGATCAGCAATGTAGGCAGCGTGGCGGCACAACTGATCAGCCGGCGCTGGCTGATTACCGACGCTACTGGCGCGATACAGGAAGTACGTGGTCTTGGTGTGGTCGGCGCGCAGCCGCTGTTACAACCGGGTGAAAGTTTTCAGTACACCAGTGGCTGTGTCCTCCCCACCCCGGTCGGAACCATGCAAGGAAGTTACCAAATGGTGGCGGAAGACGGTACTTCGTTCGAAACACCCATTCCACCCTTCACCTTGACCATACCACGCATCCTACACTGAATGAAATTCGCATTCGGCCTGCTGTTGTTACTGACGGCCTGCGTGAGCCAGCCGCAAAAACCGTCCGTGGCCTCCCCCCCACCCACGCCGGAAGCGGCCCCCGTCTGCAACTGCCCGACAGTGGAAGAGCCGCCGCCCATCCAGATTCCCGACGTCGAGCGCTATGTGCCCCCCGTCGCCGTCAAGCCGGGCGAACTCCCCAAAGGGCCTGACTTTGCGCTGCTCAAACCGGCGGCTTGGGAGGATCTAGAAGGTTTCGAACGCGATAACCTGCCAGCCGCCTGGGGAGCGCTACAGCAAAGCTGTGGCGTGCTGCGCAAGAACCCAGCCTGGCGCAATGCCTGCGATGCAATGTTGGCGGTATCGGCGCCTTCCCAAGAAGAAACACGTGCACTGCTACGTACCCATTTTGTCCCTTGGCGGGCCACCAATGCGGACGGTAGCGATAGCGGCCTCATCACCGGCTATTACGAACCCCAGCTGCGCGGCAGCCGTACCCGCAGCGAGCGTTACCGTTACCCTTTATACAGCACACCGAACGATCTGGTGAGCGTCGACCTATCGGGTCTCTATCCCGATCTAGCCAACCGTCGACTACGCGGGCGGCTACAAGGCAACAGGTTGATTCCCTATTACAGCCGTGGTGAAATTGAAGTGACACAGTCCCCCCTGGCAGGTCACGAGCTGCTGTGGGTGGATGACATCATCGATCTGTTTTTCCTGCAGATCCAGGGCTCCGGCAGGGTCCGTCTGGACAATGGTGAGCAGGTACATGTGGGATATGCCGACCAGAATGGCCACCCCTATCAATCCATCGGTAAACTGTTGATCGCGCGCGGCGAGTTGACCCCGGAAACGGCTTCGATGCAAGGCATCAAGAACTGGGCGCGGCGCAATCTCGACAAATTGCGGGAATTACTCAACAGCAACCCCAGTTACGTGTTCTTTCGCGAATTGCCCAACGGGTTGCCGGGCCCGCTGGGGGCGTTGGGTGTGCCGCTCACCGCAGAGCGCAGCATTGCGGTCGATCCGCGCTACATTCCTCTGGGCGCGCCGGTGTTTTTGGCCACCACTTTCCCCAACAGCTCCAAACCGCTGCAGCGCTTGGTACTGGCACAAGATACTGGCGGCGCCATCAAGGGTGCGGTGCGTGCCGACTTTTTCTGGGGAACCGGCAACGAGGCGGGGCGCCTAGCCGGGGCCATGAAACAACCTGGCCGCATGTGGGTGCTGTTGCCCAAGGATTTCCCGCTGCCGGTGAATGGCAAATAACCAGTATCCCCAGGCGCTTCAGTATTTGACCCACAACCGATAACCGGCCGGCTGCTCGCCCTCCACCTTCAGGTACAAGCGGCCGTTCTCTTCACTGCCCGGAGCGAGACCGGCCGCGATGTCCGCGTCTTTGGGTAGATATTCCTGGGGTGTGAAGGTACGGCGCAACACCGGCTGGTCGAACGTGTCCGTCAATGTCAGTTCCAGCAACGGATAAGCTTGAGCGAAAGGCGCGCGGTTGTAGAGCACATAGGTCAGAATCAGCACGCCCTCGTGATCGGGGTCGTCCTGGAGGTCCGAATCCTCGATCACGAGGAGATCGACTTGGCGCGGCAGTTCCACGATGCATCCCAGCCACTGACAACCCAGGCTGAGCCACGGTTTGGCCGGTGGAAAACGCGCGGCGATTTCGGTGCGCAGAAAATACGCCGTCTGGCCCAACAGTCCCAGCAACAGCAGCATGGCACACACCGCAAGCAGCCAGGACGACACGCCATGCCTAGGTTGGCCGGTGAGCAGTTGGCTCACCTGCTTCGATGGTTGCGGCTCGATCGCCGGTGGCGGGACGGGTGCTTCCTGGAGGACGGGAGACGCTGCCTCAACAGGCGCATCTTTGCTTTCCTGCCCCCCTTCCTCGACAGGGGGCTCCAGTACGATGTCCAGCTGGGTGGTGTCGAGACCGGCCATTTCCTGGGACGGGGTAAGGCTTACGTCCACGTTCTCCATTTCCGCTTCGCCCGGGGGCTGTGCAACCGCCGCTTCCACGACCATGGGTGTGGCAGGCGGGGACAAGCTCTCCCCATGTGTGGCATCGGCAACCCCCTCCACCGCCGTTTCGTAAGGACTGGTCTGAACAGGCGTCACGGCATGGATTTCCGTCAACCGATCGAGCGCATTGAAGACGTTTTGGCACTGACCACAGCGCACATCGCCACGACGTACGGAAAGTTGCTTGGGGGTGATGTGAAATGCTGTACCGCAGGCTGGACAAGTCGTGATCAGGCTCACCGCTTGGTCCCCCATAACAAGGCCCAATTTTCCCTGAAGATGGGGGGCGTCATGTCAAACCATGTCCCATAGAGCGCGGAAATCTCGTCGGCCTGCTCCGCCAGAATACCCGATAATGCGATGCGGCCACCCCTGCGGCAGGTGCCGGCCAGAAGCGGCGCCAGCACTTTGAGCGGTGCGGATAAAATGTTGGCGATCACCCGGTCGGCAGTGTATGGCGGCATGGCCTCGGCCAGACAGAATTCGATCTCGACCGAGTTCTGGGCAGCGTTCTGTCGGCTGGCAAGTATGGCCTGCGGGTCGATGTCCACCCCTAGCGTTTCGCCTGCGCCTAGTTTTTTGGCCGCGATGGCCAAGATGCCGGAGCCGCAGCCATAATCCAGTACGCTTTCCCCTCCCTGGATATGATCGGCCAACCAGGCCAAGCAGAGGTAGGTGGTCGGGTGACTACCCGTACCGAAAGCCAATCCCGGGTCGAGCACGATATTGATGGCGTCCGGCTGAGGCGCATTATGCCAAGAAGGCACGATCCACAAACGATCTGCGACCCGAATGGGTTCGAACTGTGACTGCGTGGCGCGTATCCAGTCCTGTTCCGGGACTGCCTCGACGGTGTAGTCGAAATGCGCGATACCTGCGCTGAAGGCTGCGTTTCGCGCGATGCCATCGAGATCGCTATCTATGTCGAACAACGCGCTGACCACGCTGCGCTTCCATAGGGCGGACTCACCGCTTCCGGGCTCACCGAAAATAGGGACTTCATCCGGCGTATCGGCATCGGCATCTTCGATACTCACGGACAAAGCACCCAAAGCCAGCAGGGCTTCGCTCAAAATTTCGGCGGTTTGTCCCGCCGCTTCCATCTTGAGCGACAGCCACGCCATGCTTATTTGTGAATACCCAGCTTGTGTTCCAGATAATGGATGCTAATGCCGCCCTGCCGGAATGCGGCATCATTCATCAATTCGCGATGCAAGGAGGTATTGGTCTTGATGCCTTCTATCACCATCTCCGACAGGGCAATGTCCATGCGGGCGATGGCCTGCTCGCGGGTATCCCCGTAGGCAAGCAGCTTGCCGATCATGGAGTCATAGTAGGGAGGCACCGTATAACCTTGATAGACATGTGTGTCGACGCGAATGCCAGGCCCCCCCGGCATGTGGAAGCTGGTAATGCGGCCAGGTGAAGGAATGAAGTTCTGGGGATCTTCCGCATTGATACGGCACTCGATGGCATGGCCGCGCACTTGGATGTCTTTTTGCTTGAAAGGTAATTTCTCACCTGCCGCCACACGCAGCTGAGCCTGGACGATGTCGATCCCCGTCACGAGTTCCGTCACAGGGTGCTCGACCTGAATGCGGGTGTTCATTTCGATGAAATAAAACTCGCCATCTTCATATAGAAATTCGAAAGTACCGGCACTACGGTAGCCAATCGCACGGCAGGCTTCGGCACAGCGCTCACCGATGGCGGCGATCCGTTTGCGGTCGATGCCTGGCGCGGGGGCTTCTTCGATGATCTTCTGGTGCCGGCGCTGCATCGAACAGTCACGCTCGCCAAGATAGACCGCGTTGCCGTGCTCGTCGGCCAGCACCTGGATCTCGATGTGACGCGGCTGGGTCAGAAATTTTTCCATGTATACCGCAGGGTTGCCAAATGCTGCCTGCGCTTCGGCCCGAGTCATTTCCACCGAAGACAGCAAGGCTGCTTCGGTGTGCACTACCCGCATACCCCGCCCGCCACCGCCGCCAGAAGCCTTGATGATGACCGGAAAGCCAATGCTTTTGGCAACGCGCAGGATTTCGTCCGGATCATCCGGCAAGGCTCCCTCCGACCCCGGGACACATGGAACCCCCGCCTTTTTCATGGCTTCCTTGGCGCTCACCTTGTCTCCCATCAGCCGAATGGTTTCGGCGCGCGGCCCGATGAATACGAAGCCACTTTGTTCCACCCGCTCCGCAAAGTCTGCATTTTCTGACAGGAAACCGTAGCCAGGATGAATGGCCTCGGCATCGGTCACCTCCGCGGCGCTGATCACCGAGGGGATGTGCAAATAGGACTGGGCCGAGGGCGCAGGCCCGATGCATACGGATTCATCGGCGAGCTTGACGTACTTGGCCTCACGATCTGCCTCCGAGTGAACGCAGACGGTCTTGATGCCCAACTCGCGACATGCGCGCTGGATACGCAACGCAATTTCTCCACGATTGGCAATGAGCACTTTTTCGAACATGCAGCAGCTCCCCGTCAGCCTATGATGAACAGCGGCTCGCCATATTCGACGGGCTGGCCATTTTCGACCAAAATGGCTTTGATCACGCCCGCATGGTCTGCTTCGATTTCATTGAGCAGTTTCATCGCCTCGATGATACACAACGTGTCACCGACGGCGACCGTGCTGCCTACTTCGACGAACGGCTTGGCATCGGGCGATGGTGAACGGTAGAAGGTGCCAACCATGGGTGATTTCACTACATGCCCCTCCGGGGCCGGTGCTGCAGGCTGCTCCGTGGCAGGAGGGGTGGCAGGCTGCGAGGAAGGGAGCACGGCTGGTGGCACATAAGCCGGTGCATACTGCGTAAGCGGCTGTCCGGTCGGATTGCGACTGATACGGACCTTCTCCTCGCCTTCGGTCAACTCGAGCTCGGCGATCCCGGACGCCTCGACCAGATCGATCAGTTTTTTCAGCTTTCTCAAATCCATAGTCGTAGGTTACCTCTGTTTGAGTCTTTGGATGGCAAAGTCCAATGCATATTCATAACCCGCCGCCCCCAGCCCGCTGATCACGCCCACTGCGAGATCAGAAAAATAAGAATGGTGGCGAAAACTTTCCCGGGCGTAGACGTTGGAAAGATGCACCTCGATGAATGGGACTTTCACGGCTGCCAGTGCATCACGCAAGGCGATGGAAGTGTGGGTGAAAGCAGCCGGGTTGATGATGACGAAATCGGCAGGATGCTGGAACAAACCATGAATGGCGGCGATCAGGTCGCTTTCTGCATTGCTTTGGCAAACCTCCAGCGTGATGCCCTCGGCATTGGCACGAGCACATAACCTTTGGTTGATGGCTTCCAGTGTATCATGCCCATAATGCTCGGGCTCCCGCAAGCCCAGCAGGTTCAAATTGGGGCCATGCAACACGAAGATACGTTTTTTGCCACTCGGAGTCGTCATGCCGCTGAACGATGATTGGTTGATTTGCAAGTTTGCCGCAAATTCCCGCCTGTTGTCCAGCAAATTAACGAAAATGTCGGAAGTTGCTGAAATGAAAAGAGGTTTGTGCGGCTCGACATTTCAGCACTCCAATGCCTGTGGACAAGTGCCCTCGCTCAAGGCAAAAACACTATTCAAGGTGACCAGGAAACGCGCCGCATCCTGATATCCCACCACCCGCTGTGACGTGATTTCACGTCCGGCACGGTCGAAAAACACGATCCCAGGCGGGCCGAACAGATTGAATCGGGCCATCAGCATGGCATCCTCGGGGGTGTTTTCTGTGACGTCCACCTGCAGCAGCACTGCCTCGGACAGAAGTTTACGCACGCGCGGGTCCGCAAAAGTGTAACGCTCGTATTCCCTGCACGAAACACACCAGTCGGCATAAAAATCCAGCATGACGATCCTGCCTTTTGCCGACTGCAAGGCAGCATCCAGTTGCGCGATATTTCTTACGCGCTGGAATGGCAGAGAAGAACCCGTTGGTGGGGGACTTTCTGCCAACAGGCCAGCCAGTGGCCGAAGCGGGTCGCGGCTGCCGGCTAAGGCACCGACCAACAAGGCGATGCCGATCACCAACATGATGATACCGATCCCCTTGCCCAGCCGTGCGATATTGCCAGTATGTGGCGGCAGGCCATCCAGCGCCCGCAGAAAGATAGCCAAAACGATCAGCAACGCAGCCCACAAACCCATGTATAACGCTGGCGGGATCACCGGCGCAATGAGCCAGAGGGCCATCCCCAGCATCACCACCCCAAAGAAATTACGCACCCCGTTCATCCAGGGGCCAGCTTTGGGCAGCAGGGCCCCGGCCGATAGGCCGACTGCCAGCAGGGGCGCCCCCATGCCCAGCGCCAGACTGAACAGCGCCACCCCGCCCAGCATCACGTCGCGCGTCTGACCGATGTAGAGCAAAGCCCCCGCCAGCGGCGCGGCCACGCAAGGGCTGACGATCAGCGCCGAAAGCGCGCCCATGGCGAATACCCCGAAAAAACGCCCCCCTTTGATACGGTTGGCGGCCTCCGCCAGACGCGTTTCCAACCCAACCGGCAACCGCAGCTCATAAAGGCCGAACATGGACAAGGCCAGTGCCACGAACAGTGTCGCCCCGAATCCCAGCGCCCAAGGGTTCTGCAACGTGTTGCTGATGAGCTGGCCGGAAAGCCCCGCCACGATGCCGGCCAGCGCATAGGTGCCCGCCATGCCCAGGATATAGGCCAGCGACAGGTTGAAAGCGTGTGCACGGGTAGGATGCTGACCTCGCCCAACGATGATGCTGGATAAAATGGGAATCATCGGAAGTACGCAGGGAGTCAATGCCAGCAGTAGCCCGAACCCGAAAAAACTGGCGGCGATCAGCCACAGTTTTCCGCCGCCGAGCAGCCGCCGGACCTGATCGGTCTCGCTGACAGCCACGGTTTGCGATGCCGCCGCTTCCAGTGCGAGGTTGAACGTCTTGCGTATCGGTGCGTAACACAGCCCTTTTTCGCTACAGCCCTGAAAGCTGGCCAGCAAGGTCACTTCTTCCGGAATTGCCGTGGGATGCCGTAAATGCACCACGGCCTGGAATGGCTGATGATAAACTTCCATCTCACCGAAATGAGGATCATGCTTCATTTCGCCTTTGGGCAGATCCACCGATTCGATGGTGCTGCGCGTGCCTTCCTGCAGCTGGAATGAGATCCGCTCACGGTAAAGATAATGGCCTGGCACCACTTCGAAGTCGGCCAATAGGGTATGCGCATCACGCACCTGGACGGATAGCTTGAAGGCTTGCTCGGGCTTGAGAAAAGGGGCTTGGTCCCTACCTTCGACCAGAGAGGAGGAGGCGCCGACGGAAGCGGCAGGCTCGGGCAGCAGGCCGCCCACGGCGATTTCCGGCAGCAGCCAGGCAAACAGCAGAAAGACGCGCAAATTCATCGGGTTTCGTCAGCGATCCACTGCAGGTATTCGGGCAAGCCCCGTGTGATTGGGACGCAGATGATCTCGGGAAGTTCATAGGGATGAATTTCCCGAATGATGCGCTCGACTTCGGCATAATGCGTTTCGGTGGTTTTGATCAGCACTGGGATTTCCTCTGCGCTTTCGATCTTGCCCTGCCAGCGGTAGACCGACTGGCAACAAGAGAGCACGTTGACGCAGGCCGCGGCGTGCGCGGAAATCAGTTTTTGCGCCAGCTTGACGGCAACGGCGCGGTCTGGGAGATTGGTAATGACGAGAACTGCACTCATAGGCGACATGGCATGCGACTGCTGATCATATTGGCGATTTTACTCGTTTTTCCACTCACCGAGCTTTACCTGCTGGTGCGGTTGGGCGCCGTCTACGGCTGGGCGCTGGCGGCCTATTTGCTGTTCGCCGCGATCGCCGGCTGGCTGATGATCGCGGAAGAGCGGCTCGCCATATTCGGCCGCTTGTTTCACATCGTGCAAAGCGGCCATCATCCGGCCTTGGCCTTGCTCACCAGCGCCAAGAAAATGGTGGCAGGGCTGCTGCTGATTTTCCCCGGCGTGATCAGCGACCTCCTTGCAGTCCTGCTGCTCCTGATCCCCTTGCCTGTCAGCCGGCAACGGCGGCAAGATGCGGGGTGGATTGAAGGGGAATGGCGTCGCGAAGATTGAATTGGTACACTTTGCGCTTTTTTAATCACATCGCCAGCTCCCATGTCATCTTTTCAGATTACGTTACGGCCCAGCGGCCATCGCTTTCAGGCCACAGCAGAAACGAGCATCCTCGATGCCGCCCTGAACGCAGGATTCACACTTCCCTACGGCTGCCGCAATGGTGGCTGCGGTGCTTGCAAAGGCCGCGTGCTGGAAGGCAGGGTAGATCATGGGCAAGCACAGAGCGGGGCGTTGACCGAAACCGAAAAGGCCGCTGGCATGGCCTTGTTCTGTTGTGCCACGCCGCGCTCGGACCTGGTCATCGAATGCCGCGAAGTTAACCTCAGAGACGGCATACGGCCACGCATTCTGCCTTGCCGGGTAGAAAAGAAAACATTGCTGGCGCCGGACGTCATGGTCATGCATCTCAAGCTGCCCGCCAACGAGCGCTTGCAGTTCCTGCCAGGCCAGTATATCGAGTTCCTGCTCAAGGATGGCGCGCGACGTGCCTTTTCACTGGCCAACCCGCCGCATGATGACCAGATGTTGGAGCTACACTTGCGCCTGATTCCCGGGGGCAAATTCACCGAGTATGTGTTCCACGAAATGCCGGAAAAAGCCATCCTGCGCTTCGAAGGCCCGTTCGGCACCTTTACGCTGCGGGAGGACAGCGACAAACCCATCATTTTCGTCGCCGGCGGCACCGGTTTTGCACCCATCAAAGGCATCATCGAGCACGCCCTCTATCATCACATCCAGCGTGACATGGTGCTTTATTGGGGTGCCCTGGCCAGGCAGGACCTCTACATGCCGGAGTTGCCACAGCAATGGGCGGCGCAGTATCCCAACATCCGCTTTGTCCCGGTGCTGTCGGCGCCCAAGCCGGAAGACGGCTGGACCGGCCGCACCGGCCTGGTGCACCAGGCGGTGCCTGTCTCTTATACACATCT
>JANZZG010000071.1 GCA_026419515.1 Methylophilaceae bacterium | reverse complement strand
GCCGCATCAGATGGGGAAATTCGAGCGTGATGGTGCCGCCGGGCTTCAAAGTTGCCTTCAATCCTCGCGTGAAGTCGTTGATGTCGGGCACATGGGCATACACGTTGTTACCAATGATGAGATCGGCCTGCATGCCTTCGGTCGCAAGGCGTTTGCCCAGCGTTTCGCCGAAGAATTCGCGCAACACCGGGATGCCGAGCTTTTCGGCGGCGGCGGCGGTGCTGGCAGTGGGCTCGATGCCCAGACACGGAATGCCCGCTGCGACGAAGTTTTTGAGTAGGTAGCCATCGTTGGAGGCTATCTCGATTACGCGACTATGCGGCCCTAAGCCCAAGCGGCCAATGATCATTTGCGCATAACGGGCGGCATGATCAAGCCATGTAGTGGAGGTTGATGAGAAATAAGCGTAGTCTGGACTAAACAGTGCACTCGCCTCGGCATAATCTTCGGTTTGCACCAACCAGCACCGATCACAGACATAGAGCTTGAGCGGATAATAAGTTTCCGGTTTTTTCAAGTCGTCCGCCGAGAGATAGGCATTGGAAGGCGGCGCGAACCCTAGGTCGAGAAACACATGCTGCAATGGATTCTGGCAGTGACGGCAGTTCATACCGGTATCCCAATGAAATCCTGAGCTATTGGCGCGAAAGCAGCGTCGCGCGGGGAAAGATCGGTTACCGGCAGCGGCCAGTCTATTCCTATTCGCGGGTCTTTATAGGAAACGCCGTCTTCATATTCGGGGGCATAGAAAGCGGTATGCAAGTACAACATCTCGCTTTCTGCTTCAAGCGCTTGGAACCCGTGGGCGCAGCCTTCCGGGATCACCAGCATGCGCGCATTTGCCGGTGTAAGCTCCACGGCATGCCACTGCAAAAAAGTCGGGGATCCGGCACGCAAGTCCACGGCTACGTCCCATACACGTCCTTTGAGGCAGCGTACCAGCTTCATTTCCGCATGGGGTGGATGCTGAAAATGCATCCCACGCACGGTACCGACTTGTGTGGTGCGCGAATGATTGATCTGCACGATACGGCGCGAGCCGATCACTTCAGCCAGCTCCCGTTCGCAATAGAGGCGGGCGAATGTACCGCGCGCGTCTGTATGCGGGGTGGTTTCAATTACCATCAGGCCGTTTATGGGGGTTGACGTTACGTTCATGCTTTTGCCCATGGGATGTCAGCTTGAATAGCCGTGGCCACATAGTCGGCCAGTTGCTGGCGGCTGATGACCTGGCCGCTTTCCAGCCAGGCGCGATACCATTCGGCAGTCTTAGCCAGAGCGGTATCGATGCCCCAGACCGGCTGCCAGCGTAACCGGCTGCGAGCCTTGGCGCTGTCGAGGTAGAGCAGCGTGGCTTCGTGAGGTTGCGGCTTTTCGTTGACATGCCAGCGCAGGTGCTGCCATTGGCTTTGGAGCTTGTCGAGTACTTCCGCTACCGTGCGGTTGCCTTCCGGCTCGGGGCCGAAGTTCCAGGCTTCGGCAAAGGATTTATCGCCCATGAGTAGTTTCTGTCCCAGCAGCAGGTAGCCACTCAAGGATTCGAGCACGTGCTGCCAAGGGCGCGTGGCATGCGGCGAGCGGATCTCGAGTGATTGGTTCTTTTCGAGCGCACGGATCAGGTCAGGTATCAATCGGTCTTCCGACCAGTCGCCGCCACCGATGACGTTACCGGCACGTGCGGTGGCCAATAAAAGGGCTGAGTCCGCGTGGAAGAATGCGGAGCGATAGCTCGCCGCCACCAGTTCGGCGGCGGCCTTGGAGGCGCTATAGGGATCGTGGCCGCCAAGACGGTCATTCTCCCGGTAACCCCATGGCCACTCGCGGTTTTCGTAGCATTTGTCGGTGGTGATAGCAACGAGGGCACGCACACTAGGGGTTTGACGGCATGCCTCGAGCACATTCACCGTGCCCATGACATTGGTGGACCAGGTCTCAATGGGGTCGCGGTAGGAACGGCGGACCAGAGGCTGCGCCGCAAGATGAAAAACGATCTCGGGCTGAATTTCCTGGACGATCCGCGCGAGTGCATCTGCATCGCGAATGTCGATGCGGCGGTCGTCGATAGAGAGCGCGAGCAGGGTCCAATGGTTGGGTTCACTTTCCGGTGGCAAAGAAACGCCGGTGACTTCCGCGCCCAGCTCGTGCAACCAGAGCGCCAGCCAGCTGCCTTTGAAGCCGGTGTGCCCGGTCAGCAGCACGCGCCTGCCACGATAAATGTCACCAAACTGTTTCATTCCCAGCACTTCCAAGGGGCTTGGCCACTATTCCAGAGCTCTTCGAGGTGGTTTTTGTCCCGCAGCGTGTCCATTGGTTGCCAAAAACCGCGATGTTCAAAAGCTTCGAGCTGGCCTTGCTGCGCCAAGGCTTCCAGCGCTGCGCCCTCCCAAGAGCTATGATCCCCCTCGATGTAGTCGATCACCTTGGGATTGAGCACGAAAAATCCGCCGTTGATCCAGGCGCCATCACCCGGAGGTTTTTCCTGAAAACCGCGCACGCTCGTACCATCGCGCAGTAGCGCACCATAGCGGCCGGGAGGTTGCACTGCCGTGACCGTTGCCAACTTTCCGTGCCGGCGGTGGAACGCGATTAGCGCACTGATGTCGACATCGGCAACCCCATCGCCATAGGTAAAGCAAAAGGCTGATTCATCCTTAAGATAACCCGCGACGCGCTTGAGCCGTCCGCCGGTCAAGGTTTCGTCACCGGTATCCACCAACGTCACCCGCCACGGTTCTGCCTTTTTATGATGAACGTCCATCCGGTTATGGGTCATGTCGAAGGTGACATCGGACATGTGCAGGAAATAGTTGGCGAAGTATTCCTTTATGACATAGCCCTTGTAGCCGCAACAGATGATGAAGTCGTTGACCCCATGAGCGGAATAGATCTTCATGATGTGCCAAAGAATAGGCCGCCCACCGATTTCGATCATAGGCTTTGGCCTGAGATGCGTTTCTTCGCTAATGCGCGTGCCAAGTCCGCCGGCGAGAATTACTGCCTTCATATACGACTTTCCCTACACCGAAAATTTTCATATACCCAACACAACCCCTTCGCCAATGAGATAGATGGCTGCCATCCTAAATTCTGCAGCCGCTCCACATCCAGCACCTTCCGCGGTGTACCATCGGGTTTGCTCGTATCGAACACGATCTCGCCTGTGTAGCCCACCACTTCCCTGACGAGCTCGGCCAGCTCCATGATCGAGATGTCCGTGCCCGTGCCGACATTGACGAGCGGCGGCTCGAAGCGGCCGGTTTTCGCCTCGTCGCTGCCCAGCAAGGTCTGAAATTTCGCGTCCGGCAGGTTCATCAGGAACACGCAGGCGTCGGCCATGTCGTCGCTGTAGAGAAATTCCCTTCTGGGTGTGCCGGTGCCCCAGACGGCGACGGTCGGGGCATTATTGATCTTGGCCTCGTGGAACTTGCGGATCAGCGCCGGAATGACGTGGCTGTTTTCGGGGTGGTAGTTGTCGCCGGGGCCGTAGAGGTTGGTGGGCATGGCGGCGAGGTATTGGGTGCCGTATTGGCGGTTGTAGCTCCAGCACATTTC
>JANZZG010000051.1 GCA_026419515.1 Methylophilaceae bacterium | reverse complement strand
GTCCGGCGCAAATTTTTCTAAACGACAAAATGGCGGAGACGGAGGGATTCGAACCCTCGATACGCCTTTTGGGCGTATGCTCCCTTAGCAGGGGAGTGCCTTCGACCTCTCGGCCACGTCTCCGGGCAAGGCGCGCAGGATAACGCGTTATGCCTCAAAAAGCAATCTCATGCGGGGATCTGGTCGAGGTCGAATGCCTTGTGCAGCACGCGCACGGCCAGTTCCAGGTATTTTTCGTCTATCACCACCGAAATCTTGATCTCAGAGGTGGAAATCATCTGGATGTTGATGCCTTCTTCGGCAAGGGTGCGGAACATGCGACTGGCGATGCCCACATGCGAGCGCATGCCTACGCCGACCACGGCGACTTTGGCGATTTTGTCATCCCCTATGATTTCCCGCGCGCCGATATGGGCCTGCACCTTGTCGCGCAGGATGGCGAGCGCTTTGTTGAGTTCGTTTTTGTGGACGGTGAAGGTGAAATCGGTGGTCCCATCGGCGCCCACGTTCTGGATGATCATGTCCACGTCGATGTTGGCGTCGGCGATGGGGCCGAGGATCTGGTAGGCGATCCCGGGGCGGTCTGGCACGCCCAGTACGGTGATTTTGGCTTCGTCACGGTTGAAGGCGATGCCGGAGATGATGGGCTGTTCCATGTCGTTGTCTTCCTCGAAAGTGATGAGCGTGCCTTCGCTGTCTTCTTCGAAGCTAGAGAGCACGCGGAGCTTGACTTTGTATTTTCCAGCGAACTCGACGGCGCGTATCTGTAACACCTTGGAGCCCTGGCTGGCGAGTTCCAGCATTTCCTCGAAGGTGATCGATTTGAGGCGACGCGCCTCCGGGACGATGCGCGGGTCGGTGGTATAGACGCCGTCGACGTCGGTATAGATCTGGCATTCGTCGGCCTTGAGCGCGGCAGCCAGCGCAACGCCCGTCGTATCGGAGCCGCCACGGCCCAGGGTGGTGACGTTGCCTTGCGCGTCCACGCCCTGGAAGCCCGCAACCACGACCACGTAGCCAGCGTCGAGGTCGGCGCGTAGGCGCTCGGTGTCGATGTGCAGGATGCGCGCCTTGGTGAACGCATCGTCCGTCAGGATACGGACCTGGGCCCCCGTGTAGCTTTTGGCCTTGATACCCAAATCCATCAGTGCCATGGCGGTCAGGGCGATGGTGACCTGCTCGCCGGTGGATACCATCTGGTCGAGTTCGCGCGGATCGGGCTCGGCCATGATTTCCTTGGCCAGCGCGATCAGACGGTTGGTTTCTCCTGCCATGGCGGAGACCACTACCACCACCTGGTGACCGAGCGCCTTGTAGCGGGCCACGCGGCGGGCGACGTTGCGGATGCGTTCTGGCGAGCCTACCGAGGTGCCGCCGTATTTTTGTACGATCAAAGCCATTTCTTCAAATGCGTCATGAATCGAGTTTGTGTTCCACCCAGCCAACCACACTGGCCAATGCCCGTGGCAAGCCGGCCGGGTCGTTGCCGCCTGCCATCGCCAGGTCGGGCTTGCCCCCTCCCTTGCCCCCCACCTGGGCGGCAACGTGGTTGACCAATTCGCCCGCCCGAAGTTTCTGGGTGAGGTCGGCGGTCACGCCAGCGGCGAGACTCACCTTGCCGTCCTGGACGGTCGCCAGGACGATGGCCGCAGACTTGAGCTTGTGTTTGAGCTGGTCCAGGGTCTCACGTAACACGTTGGCATCGGCGCCTTCCAGGGTCGCAGCCAACACTTTGATGCCCCTGACGTCCACAGCCTGCTGGACGAGCGCTTCTCCTTGGGAGGTGGCCAGTCTGGATTTGAGACGGGCCAGCTCTTTCTCCAGCGCTTTCACGTTGTCCAAAATCTGGGCGATTTTGAGCGGGACTTCCGTGGTGGGGGCCTTGAGCTCGTTCGCGACCTGGGAGAGCAGAGCCTGCTGCGATTGTACCAGTGCGAGCGCGCGTTCACCGGTGACGGCCTCGATGCGACGAATGCCTGCTGCCACGCCGCTTTCGGCCACGATCTTGAACAGACCGATGTCGCCCGTCCTCGCTACGTGGGTGCCGCCGCACAGCTCGCGCGAGGAGCCGATGTCCAGCACCCGCACTTGGTCCCCATATTTTTCGTCGAACAGCATCATGGCGCCGGCTCTCTGCGCTTCCGCGATGGGCATGACGCGCACCAGGGTGGGGCTGTTGGCGAGGATCTCACGGTTGACGATGATTTCCACACGGCGAATCTGTTCGTCGGTCATGGGGGCAGGATGCGCGAAATCGAACCGGGTTTTGTCCGGATCGACCAGCGAGCCTTTCTGCTGGACGTGTTCGCCCAGCACGTCGCGCAATGCCTTGTGCATCAGGTGAGTGGCAGAATGGTTGCGCGCGGTGGCGGCACGGGCCGGCGCATCCACCCGGGCAGTGACGCCCTCCCCCCGCTTGAGGGTGCCGGCTTTGACGATGCCATGGTGGCCGAATACGTCGGCTTGAATCTTTTGGGTATCTTCGACGGCGAAGATGGCATTGTGTCCACGCAATTCTCCGCGATCGCCCACCTGTCCCCCGGATTCGGCGTAAAACGGGGTCTGGTCCAGCACGACGACGCCGTGCTCGCCTTCATGGAGTGCATTGACGGCCGTGCCGTCCTTGTAGAGGGCGAGTACCGTAGCGGGGGTCTCCAATGCTTCGTAGCCGTGAAAGGTGGTCGGCTGGCCGTGATACCCGAGTGCGGCCGCCATCCGGAACTTGCCGGCAGCCCGCGCCTGTTCTTTCTGGTGGGCCATGGCCCGATCGAAAGCCACAGTGTCCACGACGACGCCATGCTCGCGGCAGATGTCGGCAGTCAGATCGAGTGGAAAGCCGTAGGTGTCGTGCAGTTTGAAAGCGGTCTCGCCACTGAATACGGTGACGCCGGATGGGGCCATGTCGGCCAGCTCGGCTTCCAGGATGGCCATGCCGTGCCCGATGGTTTCGAAGAAACGGTCTTCTTCTTGGCGCAGGATGTCGATGACACGCGTTTCGTTGGCCACCAGTTCGGGATAGGCTTCGCCCATTTCGGCCACCAGGTCTGGCACCATTCTGTGAAAGAAGGCGGCACGGGCGCCCAGCTTGTAGCCGTGACGGATGGCACGGCGGATGATGCGGCGCAGCACGTAACCGCGGCCTTCGTTGCCCGGGATCACCCCGTCGGCGATGAGAAAGGTACAGGCGCGGATGTGATCGGCCAGCACTTTAAGGGAAGGGCTGTGTGTATCTGTCGCCTGGGTTTCACGCGCGGCGGCCTGGATCAAGGGACGGAAGAGGTCGGTCTCATAGTTGGAATGCACGCCCTGCAGCACGGCGGTGATGCGCTCCAGCCCCATGCCGGTATCGACCGAGGGTTTGGGCAGGGGGTGCATGACGCCGGCCTCGTCTCGGTTGTACTGCATGAATACGTTGTTCCAGATTTCGATGTAACGGTCGCCTTCTGCCTCCGGGCTGCCCGGCGGGCCACCGGGGACGTCGGGGCCATGGTCGTAGAAGATTTCGGTGCAAGGGCCACAGGGGCCGGTATCGCCCATCATCCAAAAATTGTCGGACGCATAGCGTGCGCCCTTGTTGTCGCCGATGCGGACGACTTTCTCCGGCGGCAGGCCGATTTCCCGGGTCCAGATGTCGTAGGCTTCGTCGTCTTCGGCATACACCGTGACCATCAAGCGCTGCCGGGGAATGCGGAACACTTCGGTGAGGAGCTCCCAGGCGTAGTGGATGGCGTCACGCTTGAAATAGTCGCCAAAGCTGAAATTGCCCAGCATCTCGAAAAAAGTGTGGTGGCGTGCGGTGTAACCGACGTTTTCCAGGTCGTTGTGCTTGCCGCCCGCGCGCAGGCATTTTTGCGCCGTCGCGGCACGGGTGTAGGGACGCTTGTCGAAGCCCAGAAACACGTCCTTGAACTGGTTCATCCCGGCGTTGGTGAAGAGTAGGGTGGGGTCGCCCTGCGGTACCAGCCCGCTGGAAGGGACGATCTGATGCCCTTTGGCGGCGAAGAAATCCAGGAACGCCTGGCGAATTTGTCGGCTGTTCATACGGTCGTGTCTAGGTCTATGTCCTGTCGCAATATTTGTTTGATCACGTCGTGGCCAAATCCCCGGTTTTGCAGGAATCTGGCTTGCCTGGCCCAATCTTGGGGGCTTTCCGGCGGGTGGCCAAATTTCTTCAGCCAGACGGCATGGGCGGTCTTAAGGTCGTCGAGCGAGGCCGTTACCTGCTGCACCACGGCCTCGGATACGCCTTTGTCGCGCAATTCGTGCGCGATCTTGAGGCTGCCATAGCGGGTCTTGCGCGCATGGACGAGTTGCTCGGCAAACCGCGCCTCCGAAAGCCAGCCACGCCGCTGAAAGTCTTCGAGCAAGGCATCGAGCTCCTCTTTCTGCGCGGCGTAGGGAGCCAGCTTGCGGTAGAGCTCCTGGCGGGAATGTTCACGCCGTGCAAGATACGCCAGCGCACGCTCACGCAAGGACAAACCGGGTTTAATCGTCGCCCACCTCCGGCGCGGCGGAAGCGATGATGCCGCCCATGCCCATCTTGGCATGGGCCCGGATCTTGGCTTCGATTTCCTGTGCCAGCTCCGGGTTTTCCTTGAGATATTCACGCGCGTTGTCTTTGCCCTGGCCGATTTTTTCGCCCTTGTAGCTGTACCAGGCGCCCGATTTCTCGATCAGCTTCATGTGGGTGCCTATGTCGATGATCTCGCCTTCACGCGAAATGCCCTCGCCATACAGGATGTCGAATTCGACCTGCTTGAAGGGGGGCGCCACCTTGTTCTTGACGATCTTGACCCGGGTCTCCGAGCCGATCACCTCGTCCCCTTTCTTGATCGAGCCGGTACGGCGTATGTCCAGACGCACCGAGGCATAGAATTTGAGGGCGTTGCCGCCGGTGGTGGTTTCCGGGTTGCCGAACATCACCCCGATCTTCATGCGGATCTGGTTGATGAAGATGACCAGCGTGTTGGTACGCTTGATGTTGGCGGTAAGCTTGCGCAGTGCCTGCGACATCAGGCGGGCTTGCAGTCCCATGTGCGAGTCGCCCATCTCGCCTTCGATTTCGGCCTTGGGGGTGAGTGCTGCGACCGAGTCGATCACCACGACGTCCACCGAGCCGGAGCGGACCAGCATGTCGGCGATTTCCAGGGCCTGTTCGCCGGTGTCGGGTTGGGAAATCAACAAATCGGCGACGTCGACGCCCAGTTTGGCGGCATACTGCGGATCGAGCGCATGCTCGGCATCGATGAAAGCCGCCACGCCGCCTTGCTTTTGGGCCTCGGCGATCACCTGGAGCGCCAGCGTGGTCTTGCCGGAGGATTCCGGGCCGTAGATTTCGACGATACGCCCCCGGGGCAGTCCGCCGATGCCCAGGGCGAGATCGAGGCCGAGGGACCCAGTCGAAATGGCCTGGATGTCGCCGGCAACGTCGTGGTCGCCCATGCGCATGATGGAACCTTTACCAAACTGCTTCTCGATTTGCGAGAGTGCCGCCGCCAATGCCTTGCTTTTGTGCTCGTCCATGATGCCGTTCCCAAGCCCGGAAAAGTCCAAATTATGTCATAAATCAGCCGCTAACGTAAGCCGAAGCAGTCTTTCCAAGGCATGTGCCACGGCTTGCCGGCGCACGATGGAGCGGTCTCCAGAGAAATGGCGTGTTTCGTGTTCCACCACGTTTGGGCACGCCCAGCCGAAACAGACGGTTCCGACGGGTTTTAGAAGCGTTCCTCCACCGGGGCCGGCGATGCCACTGATCGCTGCGGCAATCTGGGCGTGGCTGCGTGCGAGCGCACCTTGTGCCATGCGCGCGGCCACTGCTTCGCTGACGGCGCCGTGGCTTGCGAGCGTATCGGGATCGACACCCAGCAACTCGATCTTGGCCTGGTTGCTGTAAGTGATGAATCCCCGCTCGAACCAGGCGGAACTTCCCGGAATGGCGGTCACGTACTGCGCCGCCATGCCACCTGTACAGGATTCGGCCAGCGTCAGCATCCAGCCACGCGCTTGCAACGCCGCGCCAAGATCGGCGGCCAGCTTTAAAAGAGTGTCATCGTCCATGACGAGAGTTGGATGGCCGAGATGGCATAGAGTGCCGCCAGCAGGTCGTCCAGCATCACCCCCAAGCCGCCTTCGCAACGGGCTTCCAGCTGACGTATGGGGTAGGGTTTCCAAATGTCGAACAGGCGGAACACCACGAATGCCGCTCCCCACCAATAGGGGTGGGGTGGGGTGAATTCGAGTACCAGCAGCATGGCCACGATTTCGTCCCATACGATGCTGCCATGGTCAGTGACGCCCAAGGCCCGACCGGTTTTGTGGCAGGCCGGAATGCCCACCACGAACAGGAGCGCGATGACCGTAAGCCGCCAGCCCTGGGAGAGCTCCATCAGCGCATGGGAGAGGGGGAATGCCAGCAACGTGCCCCAGGTGCCGGGAGCGAAACGCACCAGGCCGCAGCCAAAGCCGGTTGCCAGCAGATGACTGGGGTGGCTCACAACGAAGCGGATGTCAGGCGAAGTGGTCATATCCGGTGCAAGCAACGTCGAGCAGGTGTCCGTGCGCATCAAGCAGGCGCAATCCCGGTGTTGCCGTGATGTGCCCGATGGGGGTGAGGGGGATGCCGAGCTCGGCAGCGAGGTCGGCGATCTCCGTCCGCCGTCGTGGGGAGGCCGTAAAGCACAATTCGTAATCGTCTCCGCCCGCGAGCAGGCAGGCTTGCGCCCACGATTCGGTGCGCCAGGGTGAGAGCGCCGGATGAATGGGCAGGGCATCGAAGTGCAGTACCGCACCTGCGTTCGAACGTTCCAGGATGTGGCCGAGATCGGCCAGCAAGCCATCTGACACATCGATGGCGGCGTGCGCCAGTTTCCGCAATCTCGATCCCAGCACCAAACGCGGCTGCGGGGTCTCCAGCGCGTGCAGGCACAGGGCGAAGCTATTCGCATCGAGCTTTACTTTGCCTTGCAACGCCGCCAATCCTAGCGCGGCGGCGCCCAAGCTGCCGGACACCCAGACCTCGTCTCCGGGCCGGGCGGCATCGCGGCGCAGCGCCTGCCGGGGTGGGACTTCGCCCAAGAGCGTCACGCTCATGGCAAGCGGGCCACGCGTGGTGTCGCCTCCCACCAGCTCGATGCCGTATTGTGCCGCACATTCGAAAAAACCATCGGCGAAAGCCGCCAGCCAGTCCTCGTCCGCCTGGGGCAGGGTGATGGCCAACACCGCCCAGCGGGGTCGTGCTCCCATTGCGGCGAAGTCCGAAACATTCACTGCCAGGGTCTTCCAACCCAGCTTGCGCGGGTCGGTTTGATGAAGAAAGTGCGTGCCCGCCACCAGCGTGTCGGCTGAGACGACCAGCTCCATGCCCGCAGACATCTTCAACAAGGCAGCATCGTCGCCTATGCCCAGCGTGGCGGATGGCGATGGCCGCGTGAAGAATCTGGCGATCAGGCCGAATTCCGAGGGCATTCAGGAGGTGGGCTTGGTGGCCGACTTGGGGCGGAAGGCCTTGACCACGGCTTCATTCGTTTCGATGTAAGGCGCGCCGATGAGATCGAGGCAGTAAGGAACGGCTGCAAAGATGCCATGCACGATGGGGGTGCCCTCGGCATCCTTCAATCCTTCCAGGGTTTCCTGGATGGATTTGGGCTGCCCGGGCAGGTTGATGATCAGGCTCTGTTTGCGGATGACGGCGACCTGTCGGGAAAGAATCGCAGTTGGTACGAACCGCAGGCTGATCTGACGCATCTGCTCACCAAAGCCGGGCATCACTTTGTCGGCCACCGCCAGGGTGGCTTCCGGCGTGACATCCCGCGCCGCCGGTCCAGTGCCGCCAGTGGTCAGGACGAGGCTGCAGCCTTGATGATCGACAAGGTCGATCAATGTGCTTTCGATTTCGGTGCGTTCATCCGGGATGAGGCGGCTGATTTCCTGCCATGGAGACAGCAGCGCAGCATTGAGCCAGCTGCGTAGGGCCGGGATCCCCTGGTCTTCATACAGTCCCTGCCAGGCGCGGTCGCTGATGCTGACCAAACCGATTTTGATGGGGGTGTCATTCATGGGTCATGATCTCTTTCATCAAACGAAACAATTGCCGACTGCTCTTGGGGGGTTGATTCGATGCCGCTTCCTTGCGGGCGTTACGGACCAGCATGCGCAGATGCTGAATGTCCGGGGTCGGATAACGCGCCACGAACTCGGACAGCGCCGCGTCTTCTTCGATCAGACGCCGGCGCCAGTTTTCCACACGGTGGAACCGGGCGGTTTCTTCGAGGTGGATGTGTTGCCATTGGGCGAGTTTGGCCTGGATCGGCGCGGCATCGACATGACGCATCAATTTGCCGATGTATTGCAGCTGGCGCCGTCTGGCGCCATGGGCGGTGATGCGGCGCGCTGCCAGGACGGCTTCGCGCAGGTTCTCGGGCAGATCGAGATGGGCCAATTTGTCCGTGGGAAGCGCCACCAATGCTTCCCCCAAGCACTGCAACTCGTGCATGAGCCGTTTGCGGCGGGTCTTGCTGAGAATTTCCTCGTGGTGAGAATCGACCATGGTCGAGTATCATAGCAGTTTTTGCCCGACCATTATGTCCGTCGATACCCGTTTCAGTCTTTCTTTGGATCAACTCAAAGAGTTGTCGCAGCAGGCGTTGCGTTTCGCCCGGGCGTGTGGCGCGAGTGCCGCGGAGGCTGAAATCAGCCTCGGTTTCGGCCAGACCGTGACCGTGCGCATGGGAGAGGTCGAAACCATAGAGCACAATCGTGAGCGCAGCTTGTACGTGACCGTTTACTTCGGCCACCGTTGCGGTCACGCCAGTACTTCCGACCTCAGCCTTGAGGCGATGCGAGACACCGTGCAAGCGGCTTGCAGCATTGCGCGTCATACCGCGGAGGACCCCTACTGCGGTTTGGCCGAGGTCGATTTTCTGGCCAGGCAGGTGCCCGCGCTCGATCTTTATCACCCTTGGGAGATGACAGTCGACGATGCCATCGCCCTTGCCTTGGCTTGCGAGCAAGCCGCGCTGGATTTCGACAAACGGATCACCAACTCGGAAGGGGCCACGGTCGCCACACAGGAAGGATTGTTCGCCTATGCCAACAGTCACGGATTCTGCGAGGGTTATCCGAGCTCACGCCATGCCTTGAGCTGTTCGGTGATCGCCGAGCAAGACCAAATGATGCAACGGGATCATTGGTACACCACCGCCCGTTCCGCTGCTGATCTGGAGCCGGCGCAGCACGTCGGTCGAACGGCTGCGCTACGCGCGGTAAGGCGTCTCGGGGCACGGCGCCTGCGTACCCGGCAAGTGCCCGTGCTGTTCGAGCCCAGCCTGGCATCCGGCTTGTTGTCGCATTTCATCAGTGCCATCTCGGGGGGCAATCTTTATCGGAGGTCTTCCTTCTTGCTCGATGCGTTGGGTCAGCCCGTGTTCTCCCCGGTGGTGCATATCAGTGAACGCCCGCATCTGCCCAAGGGGTTGGCGAGTCGCCCGTTCGACCAAGAGGGGGTGGCCACCCGCGACCGCGAGCTGGTCATAGAGGGGGTGCTGCAAGGTTATGTGTTGTCCAGTTACTCGGCACGCAAGCTGGGCATGTCGACGACTGGGAATGCGGGAGGTCCCCATAACCTGATCGTGCAGCCAGGCGCCAATGATTTCGCGAAAATGTTGCGCCTGATGGACACTGGCCTCGTGGTGACCGAGCTGCTCGGACAGGGTGTCAATCTGGTCACGGGGGATTACTCGCGCGGTGCCGCGGGATTCTGGGTGGAACACGGCGAGATTCTATTCCCGGTGGAGGAGATCACCATCGCCGGCAATCTCAAGGAGATGTTCCGCCAGATCGTTGCAGTGGGAAACGATGTCTTCCTACAGAGTGCAAGACAATGCGGCTCGCTGCTCATCGAACAGATGACGGTGGCGGGCGAATGACCCCCGCGTCAAGCGGGGGGGTGAACTGTCACGGTCGAGATGCCGATGCGACGAGGTCGGCTTCTAGCTCGGCGCTTTCGTCTGGGGACTGCGGCACGTTGCCATCGTTGATTTGGTTGTTCCGACGCTGCAAATAGGCATCCCGCATGAACACATAGGGATCGAGCGCCGCTTCATCCAAAAGATCGCTCCCCGGCAAGAAAGTCGAACGCCTGTCGATGAACTTGGTCAGCAGCAGCTGATTGCGGGTGGGGACGTGTTCGACGTAGTAGATGGGATCGAAAGCCAGCGTGTCCACGATCAGACCACCGGTATCGCGCAAAGTACTGGGACCGAGGAAGGGCAACACGAGATAGGCACTGTTCTCCCACCCCCAATGGGCCAGGGTTTGCCCAAAGTCTTCATTACGCTTTTCGATGCCATCCATGGAAGCCCAATCCACCACTCCGCCAATACCGAAGGTGGTATTGATGGCGACACGGCCGATGTCGTCCATGGCTTTGCTGAACTTGAACTGAAGCAGGTCGTTGATCACCGTGACGATATCGCCCAGGTTGGAAAAGAAATTGTTCACGCCGGTGCGGATGGTTCCTGGAACGACCGCCTTGTAAGCTCCTGCCACGGGCTTGAGGGCAGCCTTGTCCACGGTATCGTTGAACTTGTAGATCGCTCGGTTCAGACCCTCCAGTGGGTCCTTGTTGGCCTGGGTGGCGCACCCGCCCAACATGGCAGCCGCAATGACAATGATGCTCATGGTTTTGATTGGTCTGGCTCGCATCGCAATCCCGTCGTTGTTTCAACCGAAATCGTTTGCAGACTGTAAAACAGGATACAGGTTTTGTCTAGCAATTGAAAATCAGGGCAGATTCGTTCGAGAAAAGTGTTGCAAAATTGCAACAATCTGATTTCAGGATTTCGAAGAAAATGCCTTGGTTTGCTCTTCATACAGCTTGAGCGCGCGTGCGCGTTGGACGGCATGATCCACGATCGGCTCGGGATATTTCAAACCCAGCTGGTGGCGTCTTAAGGCAGGGATTTTCCAGGGTTCATGGAGTTCGTCGTCGTCACAGGCGGCAAGCTCGGGCACGTAGCGGCGTATGAATGCGCCCCGTGGATCGAATTTCTTGGACTGGGTGACTGGGTTGAAGATGCGAAACCAGGGCTGTGCATCACATCCGGTGGACGCAGCCCATTGCCAGCCGCCGTTGTTGGCAGCCAGGTCGAAATCGAGCAGCTTGCGTGCGAACCAGGCTTCGCCCAGGCGCCAGTCCACCAGCAGATCCTTGACCAGAAAGCTGGCCGCCACCATGCGGAGCCGGTTGTGCATGTAGCCGGTCTGTTCGAGCTGGCGCATGGCAGCATCAACCAGCGGGTAGCCGGTTTGGCCGGCACACCAGGCCGCGAAGTGTTCTCGCTTGCCAGGCCAGGCAAGCGCATCAAATTGTGGCTTGAAGCTATGGCCTTCGGCCAGCTTTGGGGAGTGATACAGGAGCTGGAAAAAGAACTCCCGCCAGATGAGTTCGCCAAGCCAGGTGTGTGCTCCGCGTCCACCCCGCGCCCAGGCGAGTCTGGCCACGTGGCGGATGGAGATGGTGCCAAACCGTAGATGTGCCGAAAGATAGGATGGCCCCTTGAGGGCTGGATAGTCGCGTGCCTCTGCATAGCGGTCGATGCGCGACAGAAAATCTTGCAGCAGGGTGGCTGCGCCGGACATGCCGGCCGGCAGTTTGAGGGTGGATAGGTTGGTGCGGACGAAGCCGAGCCGTTCCAGCTCCGGTAAGGGACATGGGCGGGAGGGGGAGGCGAGTCTACCCTGGGGCTCCGTAGGGAAAGGCTGCAGATGGGCAGGTTGCAGCTTGCCCAGCCAGGCGTTTTTATAAGGCGTGAAGATGCTGTACGGCTTGCCTGTGTGGGTGAGGATTTCGTCTTCCTCGAAAATCACCTGGTCCTTGTATTGCCGGAATGCGATGCCCAGGTGCGCCAGGGCCTGAGCGACCTGGCTGTCGCGCGAGCGGGCAGAGGGTTCGTAATCGCGGTTGCAGAACACCGCCGTGACCCCGAGTTCTTTGGCGAGCGCAGGAATTTCCTCGCGGGCGGCACCGTGGCGGACGATCAGTTCTCCGCCCCGCGCACGCAATGCCGACTGGAGCTCTTGCAGACACGCCAGGATGAACTCGACGCGCCGGTCTGCTTTGTCAGGTAGCCGATCCAGGATGTCGGTGTCGAATATGAAGGCACAGTACACACGGCGGGCGGACCGGAGCGCGTGATGCAGGGCGGCATGGTCGTAGTCGCGCAGGTCGCGGCGGAACCAGACCAGTACGGATTCATGCTCAAGCATCGCCACGGTGATAAGGATGATTGCTGACGATGCTCCAGGCGCGATAGAGCTGCTCGGCGAGCAGCACACGGACCATGCCATGCGGCAGAGTAAGACGCGACAGACGCCATTGCCAGTGGGCGGCTCGTCTTACGCTGTCGTGCAAGCCATCCGCGCCACCGATCGCCAGGGCGACCGGTGTCCCCTTGGTCATCCATTGGCGCAGGCAATCGGCCAGTTGCAGGGTGGTCAGTTCCTCGCCACGTTCATCCAGCGCGACGAGGAGGTCGCGCCCGGCCGCCTGCAGAAGGCGTTGCGCCTCGGCTGCACGTACTTGCGTACCATCCTTGCCTGCGATGCGTTTGTCCGGCTTGATCTCGACGATTTCGACCGGCAATTCGCGCGGCATGCGCTTGAGGTATTCCGCGCAGCCTTGGGTAACCCACGCCGGCATTTTGTGTCCGACGGCCAGAATGCGGATTTTCATGCGCCGCTTCTTGCGCCGTGGCGCCGGCTTTCCGCGGCACCCCACAGTTGTTCCAGGTTGTAGTAGTCGCGTGCGGAAGGCAACATGATGTGGACGACGATGTCGCCGAGATCGACCAGCACCCATTCGCCTTCCTGTGCGCCTTCTACGCCGTGAATCCGCACGCCCCGTTCTTTCAGTTTTTTCTGCACGTTGTCGGCCAGGGCGCGTGTGTGGCGATTGGAGCTGCCGGTGGCGATGATCATGCAGGAGGTCACGGAGGTGAGTTGCGATACGTCGAGCACGCGGATGTCGATCGCCTTGACATCCTCCAGTGCCTCGACCACGGCTTGTTTCATTTCTTCCAGATTCATGCGGCTTCAGACGAGTACAGATGATGATGATGGATATAGTCCAGCACTGCGTCGGGCATCAGATAGCGCGCGCTGCGGCGTGTGGACAAGATGCTGCGTAAAGCGCTGGAAGAGATGTCCAGCGCGGTGATTTTGCTGCATACGACATGCCCATGGGGCTCGGTGGGGAGATCGATACGGTAACGACGTCGCCATTCGTCGCGCAAAGCCGGGTCGAACGGGGTGTGGTCGGGATCCAGGGCATGGCCCGGGCGGTGCGCCACGGCAATATGCGCCAGTTCGAACAGTTCCTGCCAGCGGTGCCAGCTTGGCAAACCCAGAAAGGCATCCGCTCCCAGCATGAGGTAGAGTGCCGTCTCATCGCCGATTTCGGAACGCAGGCTGGCCAGGGTGTCGACCATGTAGGACGGCCCAGGGCGTTGATATTCACGCAGGTCGAGCGCGAACAGGGGATTGTCCGCGATGGCCAGCCGTACCATTTCGGCGCGATGCAGAAAGTGGCAGACGGGGGGGAGACGATGCGGTGGCCTGGCTGCCGGAACGAATCGCACCGCATCAAGCCCCAACGCGTCTCCCAGCTCTTGGGCGAGGCGCAGATGCCCGAAGTGGATCGGGTCAAAGGTGCCGCCGAGGATACCGATGGCTTGCAATTAAGTGCGCACCTGCCCGTCGCCCAACACGACGTATTTGACGCTGGTCAGCCCTTCCAGCCCCACCGGCCCACGTGCATGCAATTTGTCGGTGGAGATGCCAATTTCCGCACCCAGGCCGTATTCGAAACCATCGGCGAAACGGGTCGAAGCATTGACCATGACCGAACTGGAATCCACCTCGCGCAGGAAGCGGCGGGCCTTGGTGTAATTTTCCGTGACGATGGCATCGGTGTGGTGCGAGGAATAGTGATTGATGTGGGCGATGGCTTCATCCAGGCCGTCCACCACCTTGCAGGAAATGATGGCGGCGAGGTATTCCGTATAGTAATCCTCTTCGGTGGCGGCCTTGGCTTGCGGCACCCACTTTAGCGTCTCGGCACAGCCGCGGATTTCCACGCCATGGGCAGTGAGCATGGCGGCCAGCTTGGGAAGCATGTCGGCAGCGATGGCGCGTGCCACCAGCAGCGATTCGGCGGTGTTGCAGGTGCCCAGACGCTGTGTTTTGGCGTTCTCGAGGATTTTCAGTGCCTTGGCTTCATCCGCCTCGTCATCGATATAGACGTGGCAATTGCCGTCCAAGTGCTTGATCACCGGGATGCGCGCTTCGTTCGAGATGCGCTCGATCAGTCCCTTGCCGCCACGCGGCACGATGACATCGACATACTCTTTCATGGTGATGAGCGCGCCGACGGCGGCACGGTCGGTGGTTTCCACCACCTGAGCGGCGCCCTTGGGTAACCCCGCGCTTTCCAGCCCTTCGTGCACCAGCGCGGCCAACGCACGGTTGCAGTGGATGGCCTCCGAGCCGCCACGCAGGATGCAGGCATTGCCCGACTTGATGCACAGGCCGGCGGCATCCACCGTCACATTGGGGCGCGCCTCGTAGATGATGCCGATGACCCCCAGCGGCACACGCATGCGGCCTACCTGGATGCCGGACGGGCGGTATTTGAGGTCGGTGATCTCGCCGATGGGATCCGGCAATGCGGCGATCTGTTCCAGACCTTCGGCCATGGTGGCTATGGCTTTTTCGGAGAGGGTAAGCCTGTCCAGCAGGGCGGCTTCCATACCCGCTGCCTTGGCAGCCTCCAAGTCTTGCCGGTTGGCGGCCAAAAGTTTTTCCCGGTCACGGCGGATGGCGGCCGCGATCGAAAGTAGCGCGCGGTTCTTGGTATTGGTGTCGGCCTTCGCCATCAGACGCGAGGCGGCGCGGGCGTCCTGCCCGATTTGCTGCATGTAGTGCTTGATGTCCATCAAGGGCTCCTGCTCGGGCCGGTCCTGGCCAGTCCCAGGCACAGACGCGAAATTTCCAGCCATGGCTCTCCTTGTGTCACTCCTTTGTTGATTTTATCGATTTCTGCCATTTTCAGCAGGGCGGCCTGCAGTTTTTTCAGAGAAAGCCGTCCCAGGGCGTGTCGCATCAGCTGCTGGCGGTCTCCCCAGATTTTGGCCTGGCCGAATGCCGACATCAAATCCATTCCCCGCGCTTGGGCCGATTTGACTTTGAGTGCTCCACGCAGCAGCCACGCCAGCACGCCCACCAGCGCCACCGGTTCCACGCCCTCGCTTTTCAGGCCTTCCAGCACGTGCGCGGCGCGTGTGGCATCGCCAGCCAACATGGCATCCCCCAGCTGGAAAGGATCGTAGCGCGATACGTTGAGGACGGCGTCGCGCACTTGCTCGAGTGTCAGCCGGCCTTGGGGGTAGAGCAACCCCAGCTTCTGGATTTCTTGATGGGCGGCGAGCAGATTGCCTTCAACCTGGTGGGCGAGGAATTCCAGGGTTTCCGTATCGGTTTGCAGCCCTTGGGCGGCGAGGCGATGTCGCAGCCAGGCGGGCAGATGATCGGGCGTGGGCGTAAGGATGGGGACGACCACCCCGGCTGCTTCCAGTGCGGGGTACCAGTCGCTCCGATCCCGTTTGTCGATATGGGGCAGCACGACCACCGTCAACGTGTCCGGTGGTGGGTGCGTGGCATAATCCCGTAATGCGCTACTGCCTTCGTTGCCGGGTTTGCCGGACGGGATGTGAAGCTCGATCAGTCGTCGGCTGGAAAACAATGACAGGCTTTGACTACTCGCTTTTAGCTGCCGCCAGTCGAAGCCGCGCTCCGCACGCAGTACGAGGCGTTCGTTGTACCCATGCCGTCGGGCGGCGGCTCGAATCGCATCCAAACACTCCATGAGAGCCAATGGCTCGTCACCCGTGAGCACGTAGAGGGGACGCACGCCACGTTCAAGATGCTGGGCGAGCTGCTCGGCGGCAATCTTCATGGCGTGGCGGCAGTGGCCTCTCTGCTCATACGGCTGACACGCCGCATGATCTCGCGGATGGCATCGGCGTACATGTCTTTCAGCAACCGGGTTTCTTCATAGTCCTTCGCCAGCAGGGCGCTATCGCTATAGGAGAAGTCACGACGCAGTTCTACGGTTTGCGGGTGGCTCCAGGTGGGGCTGGATGCAGGCCTGGTGCGGAATTCCACACGGTAGATCAATTCGTATTCGCGCACTTTGCCTCTGCCGGACAGTGACAGAATGTTTTTCGCGCTGTGTTCACGCATCAACTCCAACGCCACATCGGCATCCTCCGGTGCGGAAACCAGCCTGACCCCGCCGCTGCGGAACGACCGTCGCAATTCCTGCGCAATGGTCGGTGCACCAGAATCCAGCAAATAAAGGCTTTGGAACGGCATGGCATCGCTACCCATGTCACGCAAGTGGAATCCACAGGCAGTCAGGGTGAGCAATGTGCCGGCCAACAGCCAGTGACGGACGGCAGCCCAGGGGAGTGGCATATTCAGCTTCATGGCGTCATCCCACGACGATGTTGACCAATTTTCCCGGCACCACGATCACCTTCTTGACGGTCATGCCGGTGAGGTATTTTTGCACGGCGGGTTGCGCTTGTGCCAATTTTTCGATGGTTGGATGATCGGCGTCTTTCGCCACCCTCATGCTCCCGCGCAATTTGCCGTTGACCTGGATCACCAGTTCGATTTCATCCTGCGCCAGGGCGGATTCCAAGGGTTCCGGCCAAGGGGCATCGAGGATGTCGTCGCCATAGCAAAGCGTGCGCCACAGCACGTGGGTGATGTGGGGGGTGATGGGAGACAGCAGGCGCAGCAGCATGGAGAAGCCTTCATGGGCCACGGCAGCCCAGCCTGCGCCGGTTTCCTTCGGCATTTTTTCCAACGTATTGAGCATCTTCATGGCGGCGGAGGCCACGGTGTTGAACTGGTGGCGACCCAGGTCATAGTTGGCCTGCCTGAGCGTGGCATGGAGCTCGCGGCGCACTTCCGCCAGCGCGCGGTCGAGCCTGGCCGGCACGGCGGCCATAGGCTGCCCTGCCAGGGTCATGCCGAAGGTCCACAGTCGGCGCAAAAAGCGATGCGCGCCTTCGACCCCACTTGCCGACCATTCCAGGGTTTGGTCCGGGGGCGCAGCGAATATTATGAAAAAACGCGCGGTATCGGCGCCGTATCGTTCGATCAATGCTTGTGGATCGACCCCGTTGCGCTTGGACTTGGACATGGTCCCCATGCCTTGAAAATCCACCGGCTGGCCGTCCTTGAGGGCTTTGGCGCCGATGATGCGACCGGCTTCGTCGAGTACGGGCTCCACTTCCTCCGGCGCGAAGTATTCGATGCCACCTTTGTCCGTTCGCCGGGAGAAAACATGGTTGAGCACCATGCCTTGCGTGAGTAGATTGGTAAACGGCTCGTCATAGCCAACCAGTCCGATGTCGCGCATCACCTTGCTCCAGAAACGCGAGTACAGGAGATGCAGGATGGCATGCTCGATGCCACCGATGTATTGGTCTACCGGCATCCAGTAGGCCGTCTCGTCGTCTACCATGCGATCCGCGCCGAAGCGGCTGGCGTAGCGGGCGTAATACCAGGAAGAATCGACGAAAGTGTCCATGGTGTCGGTCTCGCGCCGCGCGGGGCGGCCACAGCGGGGGCAGGTACAGTAGAGGAAGTCCTCGCGCTTGGCGAGCGGGTTGCCGGTGCCATCTGGCACGCAATCTTCCGGCAATACCACCGGTAGCTGATCGTCCGGCACCGGCACATCACCACAGCCATCGCAGTGTATGATGGGGATGGGGCACCCCCAGTAGCGCTGGCGTGAAATGCTCCAGTCGCGCAGTCGCCATTGCACCTGTTTGTCGCCCAGACCTTTGGCCTTGAGGTCGGCGGCGATGGCATCCACGGCGGCTTCGTAGCCGAGGCCATCATATTTGCCAGAATGAATACAGCGGCTTTTGCTTTTGTCGGCGTACCAGTCTTGCCAACGATCGACCGAGAACGTCTCGCCTTCGACGGTGACGCTCTGCCGGATCGGCAGGCCGTATTTTTTCGCAAACGCGAAGTCGCGCTCGTCGTGCGCCGGTACCGCCATCACCGCACCTTCGCCATAGCCCATGAGCACGTAATTGCCCACCCACACCGGTATCCGCTCGCCGGTGAGCGGGTGGATGACGTGCAAGCCGGTGTCCATCCCTTCCTTGTCCATGGTGGCGAGGTCGGCTTCCATCACCGACCCCCGTCGGCATTTTTCGATGAAAGCGGCCAGCGCCGGATTGTCACGTGCCGCATGCATGGCCAGGGGATGCTCCGCCGCCACGGCGCAGAAGGTGACGCCCATGATGGTGTCGGCACGGGTGGTGAACACCCACAGCTTGCCATCGCCGATCAATCGACCGTGGGCGTCCCTGATGTCGTGTAGGAAGGCAAAGCGCACCCCCACACTCTTGCCGATCCAGTTGGCCTGCATGGTCTTGACGCGTTCCGGCCAGCCGGGAAGCTGGTCGAGACCAGCCAGCAGCTCCTCCGCATAGCGGGTGATGCCAAGGTAATAGCCAGGAATCTCGCGCTTTTCCACCAGCGCGCCGGTGCGCCAGCCACGGCCGTCGATCACCTGCTCGTTGGCGAGCACGGTCTGGTCCACCGGGTCCCAATTGACCACTTGGGTTTTTTTGTAGGCGATACCTTTTTCCAGCATGCGCAGAAACAGCCACTGGTTCCACTTGTAGTACTCGGGCTGACAGGTTGCCAGCTCACGACTCCAGTCGATGGCAAAGCCCAGCGACTGTAACGGCTTTTTCATGTAGGCGATGTTGTCGTAAGTCCACCGTGCAGGGGGGACCCGATTCTGGATGGCGGCGTTCTCGGCCGGCAGTCCGAATGCATCCCAGCCCATCGGTTGCAGCACGTTGTAGCCCTTCATGCGATGGTAGCGGGCGAGTACGTCGCCGATAGTGTAGTTGCGCACATGCCCCATGTGCAGCTTGCCACTGGGGTAGGGGAACATGGACAGGCAGTAGTATTTCGGCTTGTCGGGATCGAGACAGGCCTTGAAAGCGTCTTTCTCAGCCCAGTATTGCTGGGCCTGTTGCTCGATGTCCTTGAAGGGATACTGTGATTGCATGGGTTCGACGTCGGGACGAATCGGGACGCGGAATTATACTCCGAGCATGGTGAGGTTGATGGCCTGGACCATGATGACGCCCCATTCACATCAAGGCCTACTTGATGCTGTCCCCCACGGGGTACACTGGGGGCAAAGGGCCGATCATTCGCAGGCCGATGAAGATTGTGGCAGTCAGTTCGGTGTTTCAGCAAAAATGTCTTTGTAGCTGGTGTACAAAGAGGCAGTCATGGTGGGGATCATGACCAGCAGACCCAGTCCCAAGGGGAGGGCGGCCAGCACCAGCAGCACCATGGAAATCACGCTATAGACCGTGAATGGCGGGATGTTGTGCAGGCAGGCAAAGAAACTCGTTTTCATCGCGTCCAGGGGCTTGATACGGTGGAATACCACCAAAAGCGGGGCGAACCAGTAGGCCATGATGAGCGGCAGCAAGAGACTGAGGCCAACCAGGGCCGTCAGCAGCGCACCTTCATCGGCTGCGGTTTTCAGGTCGCGGGCATCGCCGCTGGCAAGCAGGCTGCCGCCGGTCAGCAGAAAAACCACGCCAGCGACCACGATCATGCCCGCCAGGTAAAGACCGCCCACGGTGATGAGCTCGGCCGCGTTTTGTTTGAAGCCAGCGAACAAGTGATTGATTTCCAACTCCTCCCCGGCTTCCAGCGCCTTGCAGCCCAGCATGAAGCCAGCCACGAAAACCGGCGCCAGCAGGTTGAGCAGTATGGGTCCGATCAGCGGCACGAAGGACAGGGCCATGCAGATCAAGAGGTAAATGAAAAACAGGGCGATCCAGATCGCCGGATTCAGACGGAACAGTGCATACCCTTCCTTGATCCAGCGCCAGCCATTTCCAGCGGCTACGTTTCTTGCTTGCATCGATGCTTCCTCAAACCCAAATGCTGCGGATGACTGCCTCGTCTCGGATACGTGCTTCCAGTACGCGACGAAAGTGGTCGGGATCCTTGGCGTGTGTCATTTCGCCTGTTTTGGGGAAATGATAATCATAAAGTCGCGACAACCAGAAGCGCAGGGCAGCGGCGCGCAACAGGGCGGGCCACGCTGCGCGTTCATCCTCTGACAGGGGACGTGCGGCGTGGTAGGCCTGCAGCAAGGCGCGCAGCCGGGCTTCGTCCAGCGCGCCGTCCGCGGTCACGCACCAGTCGTTGACCGTGATGGCAAGATCGTAGGCCAGTACGTCGTTGCAGGCATAGTAAAAATCGATGGCACCACTGAGCTGTTCGTCTTCGAACAAGACGTTGTCCCGAAATAGATCGGCGTGGATCACGCCGCGCGCGAGCGTGTCGTTTCGGTGTTGCATTTGATAAGCCAATTCTTGCTGCAGCAGACCACGGCCACAAGCGTCCAGACAGGGCGCGACTGCTTTGGCCGTGGTGCTCCACCAGCGTGGGCCGCGCGGGTTTTCCATCTCGTGGGGATAAGACATTCCGACAAGATGTAGGCGCGCCAGAAATGCGCCGACCGCCGCACAATGGTGTGGGGTGGGGTGTTCCAGAGAAGTACCGCGCAAAAAACTGACCAAGGCAGCAGGTTTGCCATTGAGCGAGGCCAAGTAGTTGCCCTGGACGTCGGCCACGGGATGCGGGCAGGGAATACCATGGTCGGATAGATATGCCATCAGATTGAGGAAATAGGGAAGCTCTTCGGCGCTATGGTGTTCGAACAGGGTCAGCACGAAACGCCCTTTGTCGGTCGTGACGAAATAATTGGTATTGGTGATGCCAGAAGCGATGCCTTTTAGCTCACGCAATTCGCCCAAGGTATAATTCTTGAGCCATGCCCGCATCTGGTCGGGCGTGACGGTAGTGAATACGGACATTTTCGAACGGTTGGCATTCCGCCATCAGGTCATCCGTTGACGCTCAATGGCGGTTGCTAGGCGCTAGAATCTGAACAACACCCAGTGAGGGATGGCGATGCGCTCGCCGGGACCGTCCATACGCGCCCAGCCCCCATCCACGCTTTCTTTCACCAGATAGTAGGGAACCCCATGCGCCGGGGTGACCTTTTGCATGTAAAGCTGCCCGTTGATGCGATATTCCTCGATGGTGTCCTCACCACGTTTGACGATGGTCACCTGCGGCTCATAAGCGGGATCGAGTTCGTAACCGGCCGGGGGGTCGGGAGGTTCGGGCAAAGGCTCGAGTTCCGGCAGGTCGGCGGCTTGGGCACCCAAGGGCGTCAACATGAGCGCCATAATGAGTCGAAAAGAAACGCGGTACATGGAGGCCTCGTCTTAAAACAAGCGTCGGTCGTTCGAATTCTAGCAGAAAGCCTACAGATTGAGCTGGATTTCGCGCTCACTGGCCGAGGGCTCGAAGCCGCGCGTTTCATAATGTTTGAAGATGGCCTCCACCACCTGTTTCGGCGTGTCGATGACCTGGATCAGATTCAAATCTTCCGCATCTATCATGCCTTCAGTCACCATGACGTCGCGAAACCAGTCCAGCAGGCCTTTCCAAAACGGTGCGTGCACCAGGATGATGGGAATCTTGCGGGTCTTGCCGGTCTGCACCAGGGTCAAAGCCTCCAGCAGCTCATCCAGGGTGCCGAAGCCGCCAGGCAGTACGACGTAGGCCGAGGCAAACTTGACGAACATGACTTTGCGCGCGAAGAAATGATGAAAAGTCTGGCTGACGTCCTGGAACGGGTTGCTGTGCTGCTCGCGCGGCAGCTGGATGTTGAGCCCCACACTGGGGGACTTACCGAAGTAGGCGCCTTTGTTGCCGGCTTCCATGATGCCAGGTCCCCCGCCGGTGATGACGCTGAATCCGGCATCGGAGAGCGCACGTGCGATTTCTTCCGCCAAGTGGTAATAGGGATGGTCGGGCGGCGTGCGTGCGCTGCCGAAAATCGACACGGCCGGGCTGATATCCTTCAAACGTTCGGTAGCATCCACGAATTCTGCCATAATCTCGAACACGCGCCATGATTCGCGTGCCGAATAGTCTCGCGCCAGGAGTTCGGCGTCGGTGAGTTTGGGCAGTTTGTCTGCAAGCGACATGATTTGATCAACCTGAATGGTGGTCCCAAAACCGTGAAAACCTTACTGCTGGTGGATGGCTCGTCATACTTGTACCGGGCCTTCCACGCCTTGCCAGATTTGCGCAACAGGCTGAATGAGCCGACCGGTGCCATTTATGGCGTACTCAACATGCTGCGCCGTTTGCACAAAGATTACCCGGCCGATTATAGCGCCTGCGTGTTCGATGCCAAGGGGCCGACTTTTCGTGACACCATCTATCCGGAATACAAGGCCCACCGCCCTCCCATGCCGGAAGCTTTGGCGCAGCAGATCGAGCCGCTCAAGGAAGCCATTGCCGCCATGGGCTGGCCGCTGCTGACGGTCGAAGGTGTGGAGGCTGACGACGTGATCGCCACTTTGGCGCATCAGGCCGAGCGCGAGGGCATGCGCACCGTGATATCGACGGGGGACAAGGATCTGGCGCAGCTGGTCAATCCTCATGTCACTTTGGTCAATACCATGTCCAACGAAGTGCTGGACGAAGCCGGTGTATGCAACAAGTTTGGCCTGCCGCCCGGCATGATCGTGGATTATCTGACGTTGGTGGGGGATACGGTGGACAATGTCCCCGGGGTGGAGAAATGCGGCCCCAAGACCGCCGTGAAGTGGCTGACCCAGTATGGTTCCCTCGACAACCTGATGGCGCATGCCGATGAAATCCAAGGGGTGGTGGGCGAAAACCTGCGGCGTGCCTTGTCCTGGCTGCCGATCGGACGGCAGCTCGTTTCGGTCAGGCGCGACGTGGCGCTGCCGGTGAAGATTTGCGATCTGGCACGGGCGACACGAGATGACGCCAAGTTGAGGCAACTGTTCGAGCGTTTCGAGTTCAAAAGCTGGCTCAAGGAACTCCAAGGGGAAGCACAGGGGTTGGCTGGCGGAAAAGACACACGCACCGCCGTTGCTGCACGATCTGATTCATCCCCTGTGCTGCCCAGTGGGCAGGCCGTACGTTCCCGTGACTATGAAACCATTTTGACGGAAGCCCAATTGGAAACCTGGCTAAAACGCCTGCGGGAGGCAGCACTGGTCTGCATCGATACCGAGACCACCAGCCTGGATCCATTACGGGCGCGGCTGGTTGGCATTGCCTTTGCCGTGGAGGCGGGTTGTGCGGCTTATCTGCCTTTGGCGCATGATTACACGGGGGCCCCGCAGCAGCTGGATTTCGCGTCGGTGCTGGCACGCCTTGGGCCACTGCTGGAAGCATCGACGCTCCTGAAAGTGGGACAGAATCTCAAATATGACAAACACGTGCTGGCCAACCACGGCATTTCCCTCAACGGCATCGTTCACGACACGTTATTGCAATCTTACGTATTGGAAAGTCATCGTGCCCACAACATGGACGATCTGGCGCTGCGCCACCTCGGGGTCAGAACGATCCCGTTCGAGCAGGTTGCCGGAAAGGGGGCGAAGCAGGTTGGCTTCAATCAGGTTCCGGTCGAGCAGGCGGCCGAATATGCCGCGGAAGATGCCGACATCACCCTGCAGCTGCACCACACGCTTTACCCGCAGGTCGAGCGAGAGCCGAAGTTGGCTCGCATCTACCGCGACATCGAGATACCGTTGCTGGAGATTCTTTATGCCATGGAGCGCAAGGGCGTCTTGATCGATACCGGCATGCTGCAGGCTCAAAGCCACGAGCTCGGCCAGAAAATGATGGCGCTGGAACGGCAGGCGTTTGATCTGGCCGGGCAGCCGTTCAACCTTGGATCGCCCAAGCAGCTTCAGGAAATCCTGTTCGGCAAGCTCGGCATCAAGCCGCTCAAGAGAACGCCCGGTGGGGTGCCGTCTACCGACGAGGACGTACTGCAAGAATTGGCACTCGATCACCCTTTACCCAAGGTACTGCTGGAATACCGCGGCTTGTCCAAGCTCAAGACGACCTATACCGACAAACTCCCCAAGATGGTCAATCCCCACACTGGACGCGTGCACACCAATTACAGCCAGGCGGTGGCCGTCACCGGACGCCTGGCGAGCTCGGACCCCAATCTGCAGAACATTCCGGTGCGTACCCCTGAAGGCCGCCGTATCCGTGAAGCCTTCATCGCCCCCCCTGGCCATGTGCTCGTCTCAGCCGACTATTCCCAGATCGAGCTGCGTATCATGGCGCATTTGTCGCAAGACTCCGGTTTGCTACGCGCGTTTGCCGAGCGGCGCGACATCCATCGCGCCACGGCCGCCGAAATTTTCGGTGTCGCTCCCGAGGCCGTCAGCCCGGAACAGCGCCGCTATGCCAAAGTCATCAATTTCGGCTTGATCTATGGTATGAGCGCATTCGGTTTGGCCGCCCAGTTGGGGGTGGAACGCGCTGCCGCGCAAAACTACATCGACCGCTATTTCGCGCGTTATCCGGGTGTGGCGGATTACATGCAGCGCACGCGCCAGGTAGCGCGTGCGCAGGGTTATGTCGAAACGCTGTTGGGCCGTCGCCTGTGGGTGCCGGAAATCAATAGCCCCAACGGTCAGCGCCGCCAAGCCGCCGAGCGAGCCGCCATCAACGCGCCGATGCAGGGCACGGCTGCGGATATCGTCAAGCTCGCCATGATCGCCGTCCAACGCTGGTTGGTGGGGGAGGGGCTACGGTCGCGCATGGTGATGCAAGTGCATGACGAGCTGGTGCTGGAAGTGCCGGACGACGAGCTTACTATGGTCAAACAAAAGTTGCCGCTGCTGATGTGTGGGGTGGTGGCGCTGGACGTCCCATTGGAAGTAGAGATTGGTGCTGGTCCGAATTGGGACAGCGCACACTAGGGAAGCTCTGAAAAACCGTTGCGATGGCTTGTAAGCTTGCGCACACGCAGTGCAGTGACTGAGACAAAACAAGGCGCTGGGGGCGGGAGCGACAACCGAAGGTTACGGTGTAGGCGTGCGTGAGCATCGCGAACGTTAATCTGCAACGCAGCGGCCGGAGCCCGAAATTCGCGCCGTAACGCCCTCCAGCCACGCGGCGGGCGATGCAGGGGCTTCCTGGCTCGGTGTGCGGTACGCTCCAGTCTTTTTGCAGCATGCGCAAGGGGCTTGAATTTTCGAGCAAGCGCCCCTATTATTAGCACTCGATAGGCGCGAGTGCTAATAATCCGCGTCGTAGCACAATTCTTATTCCGAAACTTCTACCGAGATTTCGACATTCTACAAGTTTAAGGAGAACCCAACGATGAAAATTCGTCCGTTGCATGACCGTGTGATCATCAAGCGCCTGGAAGAAGAGCGCAAAACCGCCTCCGGTATCGTGATCCCCGATACTGCGGCCGAGAAGCCGGATCAGGGCGAAGTGATTGCCGTCGGTCCTGGCAAGCGCGATGACAGCGGCAGGCTGATTCCCCTCGATGTCAAGGTGGGCGACAAGGTGCTGTTCGGCAAATATGCGGGCCAGACGGTCAAGGTCGCTGGCGAGGAACTGCTCGTGATGCGCGAAGAGGACATCATGGGCGTGGTGGAAGCCTAAGAATTTCAAACTCAGGAGACATGCACAATGGCTGCTAAAGATGTACGTTTTGGCGATGAAGTTCGCCACAAAATGGTCAATGGCGTGAACATACTCGCCAATGCCGTCAAAGTCACCCTCGGCCCCAAGGGTCGCAACGTGGTGCTGGAGCGTTCTTTCGGTTCCCCCACCGTTACCAAGGATGGGGTGTCGGTAGCCAAGGAAATCGAACTGAAGGACAAGTTCGAGAACATGGGCGCCCAAATGCTGAAAGAAGTCGCTTCCAAGACTTCCGACGTGGCAGGGGATGGCACCACCACCGCGACTGTGCTGGCTCAAGCCATCATTCGTGAAGGCATGAAATCCGTCGCTGCCGGCATGAATCCCATGGACCTCAAGCGCGGTATCGACAAAGCCGTGGAAGTCGCCGTCGAAGAATTGAAGAAGCTTTCCAAGCCGTGTACGACCAGTAAAGAAATCGCCCAAGTCGGCGCGATTTCCGCCAACTCGGACGCTTCCATCGGCCAGATCATCGCCGATGCCATGGACAAGGTGGGTAAAGAAGGCGTGATCACCGTCGAGGACGGTTCCGGTCTGTCCAACGAACTGGAAGTCGTGGAAGGCATGCAGTTCGACCGCGGCTATCTGTCGCCCTACTTCATCAACAATCCGGACAAGCAGATGGCAGTGCTGGACAATCCCTATGTGTTGCTGCACGACAAGAAGATTTCCAGTATCCGTGATTTGCTGCCGGTGCTAGAACAGGTCGCCAAGGCCGGCAAACCGTTGCTCATCATCGCCGAGGATGTGGAAGGTGAAGCGCTCGCCACCCTGGTGGTCAACAACATCCGTGGCATCCTGAAGACCGTTGCGGTCAAGGCGCCAGGCTTCGGGGATCGTCGCAAGGCCATGCTGGAGGACATCGCCATCCTCACCGGGGGTACCGTCATCGCCGAAGAACTGGGCCTCAAGCTGGAGAACGTGACCTTGAAAGATCTGGGGCAAGCCAAGCGGATCGAGGTGGGCAAGGAAAATACCACCATCATCGATGGTGCGGGCTCCCAGGAAGCCATCAAGAATCGTATCGAGAGCATCAAAAAGCAGATCGAGGAGGCCACCAGCGATTACGATCGCGAGAAGCTACAGGAGCGTGTGGCCAAGCTGGCCGGTGGGGTCGCCGTGATCAAGGTCGGTGCCGCCACCGAAGTCGAGATGAAGGAAAAGAAGGCGCGTGTGGAAGACGCGCTGCACGCCACTCGTGCCGCGGTGGAAGAAGGCATCGTGCCG
>JANZZG010000036.1 GCA_026419515.1 Methylophilaceae bacterium | reverse complement strand
GTAATTCCCAAGGACGCCAGAGCAATGCCGAGGCCGTGTAACGCAATGGTCGCCAAAATGAATCCGGTGCCGTAGGCAACGGCGCCGGCCGTGACGGGCATTTCCACTCCATGGGCGTATCCATGAAAAACCGCGCACGCTCCGACGAGCAAGCATCCCCACTGGGCGGCAAGCCTGACGGAGCCCGCGATCAGCAGCCCCAGAATCAGTACCGAGGCTGCGATCCCATGCTCGACGTATGGCAGATCGATGCCCGCCATGCCGAGCAGGCCGCCGGCCGCCATCATGCCAACGAAACCGGCTGGTATCAGCCAGACGGCACGCCCGCCGAGCTGGGCTGCCCACATGCCGACGGCCACCATGGCAAGCAGGTGATCCGGGCCGCCGAACGGGTGAATGAAACCTTCGCCCAGGCCGGAGCCCATCCCCGTGCCCGCATGGGCAAAAGCAGCAGTCGGCAGCAACATCCCCAACAGGCCGGGAATCAGCTTCAGCGACGCATCCGTCAGTCGTTTCATGTCATCTCTCCATTCCATCAACAAATTCTTGGCAGTTGTTCACCAGCCAGCCAGTCCACCATGCGGTATCCGCCGAGCCGGGTTTTCATCTGGACAAACGCGTGATCGTCTTCCACCACCTCGCCTATGATGGCGGCAGCCTGCCCCAAGGGGTGTGCCCGCATCGCATCCAGCAGGCGGTCGGCGTGCCCGGCGGCACAGATGGCGATCAGCTTGCCCTCGTTGGCGACATACAGCGGGTCCAGGCCAAGAAACTCACACGCCGCACTCACGGCTGCGCTGACGGGGATTGCGGCTTCCTCCAGCAGCATGCCGACCCCCGACTGCGAGGCGATTTCATTCAATGCCGTCGCCAGGCCTCCGCGCGTGGGATCGCGCAGCACCCTGATCTGGGCTCCCGTGCCGAGCATGGTGGCCACCAGCTCATGGAGGGCGGCCGTGTCCGAAACGATGGGCGCATCGAAACTCAGCCCCTCCCGCTGCGAAAGGATGGCCATGCCATGATCGCCTATGGTACCGGAAAGCAGGATTTTATCCCCCGGGCGTGCCGTGTGGCCCGACAGAGTCACCCCCTCTGCGACCACGCCCACGCCGGTGGTCGAAATGAATACACCATCCCCCTTGCCCCGCTCCACCACCTTGGTGTCGCCGGCAACCACCGGCACACCGGTTTCACGGGAGGCGCGTGCCATGCTGGATACGATGCGCTGCAGGTCGGATAGCGGAAATCCTTCCTCCAGGATGAAAGCGGCCGTGAGATAGAGGGGTCGCGCCCCCATCATGGCCACATCGTTGAGCGTGCCATGCACCGCCAGACAGCCGATGTCGCCCCCCGGGAAAAACAGCGGCGACACCACATGGCTATCGGTCGCCACGACCAGTCGGCCGGCCACCTCGGGCAACAGCGCGCCGTCGCTGCCCTGTGCCAGATAGGGGTTGTCCAGCTCGGCCATGAATAATTGTTCGATCAGCTGCGCCATGGCACGGCCGCCTCCGCCGTGGCTCATGTCGATGCGGCCATGCCTGATGTCGAGCGGGCGGCCGTAGCCCGGCTTCATGCCGCCTCCCCCCCCCGGCTTGTGCGGAAGCGTCCATAGCTGTAATGGGCTGCGCATGCGCCTTCCGAAGACACCATGCAGGCGCCTACTGGGGTGTCAGGGGTACATGCAGTGCCGAAAATCTTGCAATCCTGCGGGTGCTTTTCTCCGCGCAGGATGGCGGCACATTCGCAGCCCTTGTGGTCAGGCACCGCTTGATAGCCAACGCCGAATTTCAGTTCGGCATCGAAGGCTGCATACTGCGTCCGCAGCTTGAGTGCGCTGCGTGGCAAGATGCCCAGCCCCCGCCATTCGAAGACATCCCTGGGCTCGAACACCGCATCCACCAGCGCCTGAGCCTTGGGGTTGCCGACTTTCGTCACGGCGCGCGTGAATTCATTTTCCACTGCGGCGCGACCCTCATTCACCTGCCGGATCAGCATCAGGATGGCCTGCATCACGTCCAGCGGCTCGAAGCCGGCGATCACCACGGGCTTGCGGTAATCCTTGGCGAACACTTCATAGGGCTGGCTGCCGATCACGGTGGAAACGTGCGCCGGGCCGACGAAGCCATCCAGGGACACGCCCCCCTCCGCTGCCAGGATGGCATGCATGGCGGCAGGTGTCAGTACGTGGTTGCACAGTATGCTGAAATTGTCCAGCCCTTCCGCTGCCGCCTGCAGGATGGCCGCAGCAGTCGGTGGCGTGGTGGTTTCGAAACCGATGGCCAGAAACACCACTTCCTGCTGTGGATGGTCGCGGGCGATTTTCAACGCATCCTCGATCGAGTACACCATGCGCACGTTCGCGCCTTGCGTCCTGGCTCTGAGCAACGACGCACCACCCGAGGCCGGGATGCGCATGGCATCGCCATAAGTGCAGAGTATCACCCCCTGTTCGCGGGCCAGATGGATGGCCTGGTCGATGCGCCCGATGGGCAGCACGCACACCGGGCAGCCCGGCCCGTGGATCATGCGCACGTTGGTTGGCAGCAGGTCGGCCAGACCGTAACGCGAAATGGCATGGGTATGGCCACCGCAGAACTCCATCAGGCGGTAGCGGCGTTCTGGCCGGGCCTCACGCGCGATGTGAGCGGCGATGGCCTGGGCCAGCTGGCCGTCGCGGAACTCATCGACGAATTTCATCCCTCGGCGCCCCGCAGTGCGCCCAGTTCGGCGAATGTCCGGAGGGTGCGGAAGGCCTCCTCTTCGTCCAGCTTTTGCAGTGCATAGCCCACATGCACGATGACATAGTCGCCCACCCTGACATCGTCCACCAGCGCCAGGGAGACTTCTCTGCGCATGCCATCCAGATCGACGATGGCATGGCCGGTCGCGGTCAGCGCTTCGATACGGGCGGGAACGGCAAGACACACGGGTCAGTTTCCTTGCATGAAGTGCAGGGCCACCCAGGCCTGCCCCAGGGAAATAGCCGCATCTCCGGGCGGCAGGATGCGCGGTCGCAACACTTTCAGGCCATGCCGGACCAGCGCCAAGTCCAACTGGCGCACGAGCACCGCGTTGAAAAAACAGCCGCCACCCAGCGCCACCGTGGCGGCGCCCTGCCCCCGGGCTGCCGCAGCCGCCCAGGACGCCAGGCCGGCTGCCAGCGTGGCGTGGAATACTGCCGCGCCATGAGCGGCATCGTGACAGTCGGCCAGAAACGCCAGCAAAGGGCGAAAATCGAGGCTGCCGTCGCTGCCGATCCGGTAGCCATCATGCAGGGGCGCAGCTTCGCCAAAGGTCTGTGCCTGCTGTTGTAGCAGGCATGCCGCCTGCGCTTCCTGGCTCATGGTGTGGCATAACCCCAGCAGACCGGAAGCGGCATCGAACAATCTCCCCGCGCTGGTGGTCGGCGGGCAGTTGAAGCTGCGCTTCAGCATCCTGGCCACGGTGGGTGCAGCAGGCTGGGCGGCAAAGCGCCGTTCGATTTCGCCGCCGCGTCCGATGGTGTGCAGGGCCGCCGCCGCCATGCGCCACGGTTCGCGTGCGGCGCGATCCCCGCCCGGCATGGGAAGCGGATGAAAGTGACCGAGCCGGCGCATTTGCGCGCCATGTACGAGGAGCAGTTCCCCGCCCCAGGCCATCCCATCCGTGCCCAGGCCGACTCCATCCAGCGCCAGACCGATGATGGGTTCACGCACCGCATTTTCAGCCGCGACCGCGGCGATGTGTGCGTGGTGATGCTGGACGGCCAGCAGAGGGATTTGCAGTCGTTCGGCCAGCGTCGTGGCAAGACGAGTGGAATAAAAATCGGGATGCAAGTCATGGGCGATGCAATCCGGCCTGGCACCCAGCCAGTCGAGCAGTGCATGGGCGGTCTGTGCGTGGGCGCGGCAGGCATCCGCCGTGTCGAGATCGCCCAAGAAAGGGCTGACGTGGGCTCGTCCCCGTTCAGCCAGGCAGAGCGTATTCTTGAGCCATGCCCCTACGGCCAGCACCGGCCGTCGCGCCGCCGGCATGGGCAACGTGGTCGCGATGAAGTCCGCGGCTAAACCGACGTGCACGGCTGCCAGTGTTCCCATGTTCAGCCTTGCACGCCCGACGGGACCGCTTCCCGTTCGGGCGGGGGATCCCGCACGACGGCCGTGCGTTCGCGCGCCAGCCATGCCAGCCAATCTTCCATGCCCGCGCCGCTGGTTGCGGAAACGCGGATGATTTCGATGGCTGGATTGATCCGGCGCGCATGTTCGGCCGCGCGTTCCACATCGAACTGCACGTAAGGAAGCAGGTCGCACTTGTTGAGCAGCATCAGGCGCGCAGCGCGGAACATGTCGGGATATTTGAGCGGCTTGTCCTCGCCTTCCGTCACCGACAGGATGACCACCTTGGCCGCCTCCCCCAGATCAAAGGCCGCCGGGCAAACCAGATTGCCAACGTTTTCGATGAACAGGACAGAGCCAGGCATGAGCTCCAGCCGATCCAGGGCATGGCCGACCATGTGCGCATCGAGGTGGCATCCCTTGCCGGTGTTGATCTGGACGGCGGGAGCGCCGGCTGCACGGATACGTTCCGCGTCGTGGGCAGTTTGCTGGTCGCCCTCGATCACGGCCAGTGGCACCCTTCCCTGGAGCGCGGCTATGGTATTCACCAGCAGCGTCGTCTTGCCGGAGCCCGGACTGGACACCAGATTCAGCGCCAGGATGCCGCGCCGCTCGAGGAGGCTGCGGTTGGCCGCGGCGTAGCCGTTGTTGCGGGCCAGGATGTCCTGTTCGATTTTCACCCGGCGCCCCTGCGGCATGCCGTGCGCATGAAATTGCAACGGATGGTGCGGATGCGCAGCATCATGGCTCTCGTCATGCGCATGGACGTGCCGGTAAATCCTGCCACCTGCGCCGGCATGCACAGGTTCCGTCAGCCTCCGCCCTTCGATCCTGGTCTCGCCTTGGCCGCAGCCGCAAGTCGTACACATGGGACTCTCCTATTCCACTTCCAGCTCTTTCACCCGCATCTCGGTACCGCCGAGGATCTGCACGCCCGGGCTGCCGCAGCGCGGACATGCGGCGGGTTGCTCCCCGACGTGCACCGTGGCGGCACATCGGGCGCACCAGCCCTGCCCTGGCAGCTCGATGACATGCAGCGCAGCGCCGTCCGCCAGACTGCCGCGCGCCACCGACTCGAACGCGAAGCGCAATGCCTCGACCTCAACCGCTGCCAGCTGGCCGATTTCCAGCCATACCCCGCGCACCCGGCTGAAGCCCTGACGGGCGGCGGCCTCTTCCATCAGCTGCAGGACGTGTTCCGCGAGTGACAATTCGTGCATGAGGTCGTGGCACGCCGTAATTACACACGTGTTATTTTGCACGAAAAATACGGGAAGGGTTGGGCTTCGTCGTTTTCGGCTATTCACACGGCAAGCCATAAAGAATGTCCAGTGAAACCAGAAATTCTGCACTAATACGTATAATGAGGCGAGCGATGAGGAGCTTCTCCCATCTTTACTGACGAAGCGCAAGATGGCGATACACTTTTTTAAGCATGTCTTAAGTTTTCTCCTTTAGCCTTTACGCATCTTAAGTCCGCGGAGATTTTGGATACTTGGACTTCACGCACCAGTTGAATATTATGCGCATCATTCTGATTTTTCTGCTCTTAGGGCTCGTTGAACCGACATGGGGTGCCGAGATTCGGATACAACCGAGCCAATTCACCCGTATGGGGATAGTCATCCAGCCAGCAGTCAAAGCGGCTGGAGGCAACGGGGCGCGCCTTCCGGCACAGGTGACGGTTCCTCCCGCCCAGATTGAAGTCGTGACCGCTCCGCTATCGGCACTGGTATCCACGGTACGTGTCGCTTATGGAGAATCCGTCAAGAAGGGACAGGTGTTGGCGCGACTGCAGGGCGCATCTTTTCTCGAGGTGCAACGGGAGTTTCTGCATGCTCAAGCACAAGCAGCACTGGCAGCAGAAAATCGTCGTCGTGACGAAGCGTTGTTCGCCGATGGCATCATCGCCCAGTCGCGACTATCCGCCACCATTGCTGCAGAGCGCCAGGCCGCGGCACTGTTGGCAGAAAAACGCCAGTCTTTACGCTTGGCAGGCATAGCGCCCCCTTCTTCTGATACGGCGCCATCCGGGGAAGCCGTACTGCGTGCACCATTTGACGGCGTAGTGCTAGAAGCGTTGGCGCAGCCGGGACAGCGGGTCGATGCGCAAACTCCACTTTTCAAGCTCGGTCGCTTGGCTCCATTATGGCTCGAGATTCAAGCCAGTGCAGAGCAGGCCACGGACATCGTCCCAGGCGATACGGTGATGGTTCCGGGTTGCTCCAACCCGGCAAGAGTGACACTGGTTGCGCCCCAAATGCGGATGATGAGCCAGTCGCGCTTGATTCGTGCCGAGCTGGCCAAGCCGAATGGGTGCGTCAAGCCTTTTCAATTCGTCCAGGCCCAGGTGATATCGAGCAGGACCACGGTCCAGGAGACGTGGCGCCTACCCGCGGCTGCGTTGGTGCGCCATCAAGGACGAACTTGGTTATTCCGCGCTGTCGAGGGTGGATTCGATCCAGTTCCGGTCGAAGTAGTGGGAGAGGTGGCTGGAGAGGTGAGTGTCAAAACCGATCTCCCAGACGGCGCCAAGATTGCCACCAAGGGGGTATCCGCGATCAAAGCAGCCTGGCTGGGAATCGGTGCAGAAGGAAAATAAGGTCTCATGTTTCAAAAACTGGTCGAGTTTGCACTGACGCAGCGCTTGCTCGTCATCATCGCCACTTTGTTGCTGATCGGCGCTGGCATGTTCGCTTTCCGTGAACTGCCGATCGACGCTTTCCCCGACGTATCCTCGACCCAAGTCAAAATCATCATCAAGGCACCTGGCATGACGCCAGAGGAGGTTGAGGCGCGCATCGTCACCCCCATAGAGCTAGAGATGCTGGGAATTCCCAACCAGCGGATCTTGCGGGCCGTAGCCAAATACGCCATCGCCGACATAACGCTCGATTTCGTCGATGGCACCGACATTTACTGGGCACGCCAACAAGTATCGGAGCGCTTGGCTAACGTGATGAAAGATTTTCCAGCGGGTGTTTCGGGGGGGTTGGCGCCGATTACCACGCCCCTCGGTGAAATGTTGATGTTCACCATCGAAGGCGATATTTCTCTCGCCGAAAAACGCAGCATCCTCGACTGGATCATCCGCCCGCAACTTCGTGCTTTGCCTGGTGTGGCCGATGTCAACGTGTTGGGAGGGTATGTGCGCACCTTTGAGGTGGTTCCCAACCTGCTCGCTCTCAAGGCGCGTGGGCTGACACTCGCAGACTTGCGCCGTGCCATCGAAGCCAATAACCGCAATGATGGAGCTGGTCGCCTCGTCGATGGGGAAGAAACCTTGTTGGTGCGGGTCGAAGGCGGGATTAAAACACTCGATGATCTGCGTGCGATTCTCGTGTCACGCCCCGATTCCTCCAACACATCGCACCCAACGTACGTCACCCGGGTTGGTGACGTAGCCGAAGTACGCATCGGGAGCCTGACGCGCTATGGCTACGTCACCCAGGGGGGACGCGGCGAAGCCGTCGAAGGGTTGGTGCTCGGTTTACGTGGTGCCAATGCGCGTGCCGTGGTGGAAAACGTGCGTGCAAAATTGGCCGAGATTCAGTCATCGCTGCCTTTGGGGGTGACGACCAAGATTTTCTACGACCGTGGAGCACTGGTCGACCGTGCTATCGGGACAGTGTCCAAAGCGCTGACTGAAGCCATCGTGTTGGTGGTCGTGCTGCTACTGGCCTTTCTGGGCAATCTTCGTGCTGCGATCGCCGTGGCATGCGTGCTTCCATTGGCCGCCCTGGTTACCTTCATTCTGATGCGATTGTTCGGGATGTCGGCCAATTTGATGAGTTTGGGCGGTTTGGCCATCGCCATCGGGATGTTGGTCGACGCCGCGGTGGTGGTCGTGGAGAACATTGAGGCACGGCTTACAGACCCTAGCGGCGAGAAACTCCCATTTCTGCATCGTATCTACCGGGCAGTCCGCGAGGTGACCGTTCCAGTGGTCTCGGGGATGGCGATCATCGTCATCGTCTTTTTGCCCTTGCTGACATTACAGGGCCTTGAAGGCAAGCTGTTCATCCCCGTTGCGCTGACCATCATTTTTGCACTGTCGGGCTCATTGGTTTTGTCTTTGACCGTCATCCCCGTACTGACTTCCTATTTGCTCAAGCCATCAAGCGAACACCGAGAACCTTGGTTGTTGCGCCAGGCAATGCGTTTCTATGAGCCTGTTTTGACCTGGAGTCTGGCCAATGCGAAAAAAGTGATAGCGGGCGCATTGGGATTGCTGGTGGCCACCGTGGTCACTTTTGCGATGCTGGGCAAGACTTTCATGCCAACGATGGATGAAGGTGACATTCTGATGCAACTGGCCAAACTACCATCGATTGGACTCGAGCAAAGTCGTGACATTGATCTCGCAGTACAACGTGCCTTGCTGGAACGCGTGCCCGAAATCAAGAACGTCGTCGCGCGTACGGGTTCGGATGAGCTGGGCCTCGATCCGATGGGACTCAATGAAACCGATAGTTTTTTGGTACTCGCACCGCGTGAACAATGGCGGAAACCCGACAAAGAATGGCTTACTGACGAAATCCGGCGGGTAATGGCCGATTTTGTCGGAATAGACATTACATTCACCCAACCCATTGAAATGCGCGTTTCCGAAATGCTTACGGGCACGCGCGGAGATCTGGCCGTCAAAGTATTCGGGAATGATTTAGGCGAACTCAATCGACTCGCTGAAAAGATTGCTGCCCTCCTGCGCACGATACCCGGCGCACAAGATGTGCTTACCGTAAAAAACGAAGGGGTTCAGTATTACACCGTGGAAGTGGATCGGCTCATGGCTGGCCGCTTTGGTCTCTCCATCGACGATATCGCGACGGCATTGCGTACTCAGTTGGAAGGCCAGACGCTGGGCTTGGTGCTCGAGGGCGGACGTCGCACTCCTTTGGTGATCCGGGGTTCCGACGAAATACGTTTGTCGCCGACGCTGTTTGCAGGAATACATATTGCTTTGCCCGATGGAGAAAGTGTCCCCCTTGCTGCCGTGGCGCAGCTCAAGCGCGTCACTGGCCCAGTCAAAGTAGACCATGAAAACGCGGCCCGTCTCGTGGTCATCCAGGCCAACGTCACAGGACGAGACCTCGTCGGTTTCGTCGAGGAAGCCAAAGCAAAAGTCGCATCCGAAATTTCGTTACCTTCCGGCTATCACATCGCTTGGGGTGGGCAATTCGAGAACCAGCAACGTGCCGCAAAACGCTTGATGTTGGTCGTACCGATCGCATTGGCGCTGATCTTTCACATCCTGTTCACCACTTTCGGTTCGGTCAAGCAGGCTGTGATGGTGTTCGTGAACATCCCCTTCGCTCTGATCGGGGGCGTTTTTGCACTTTTTTTGACGGGCGAATACCTTTCCGTTCCGGCCTCGGTAGGATTCATCGCACTTCTGGGCATCGCAGTGCTGAATGGTCTGGTATTGATTGCCCACTTCAATCAACTACGTGCCCAAGGACTGCCCCTTTCCCGCGTCGTGGTCGAAGGGGCCAAACGCCGCTTGCGGCCTGTCCTGATGACGGCGAGCATCGCCGCTTTCGGCTTGGTCCCACTGATCTTCGCGACTGGCCCTGGTTCCGAAATTCAACGTCCCTTGGCCATCGTCGTCGTGGGGGGGCTTGTGACTTCGACCTTGCTTACCTTGGTGATACTGCCGATTCTCTACCGACGTTGGGGAGGTGAAGCATGAGCAAACATGTCGATGTTTGCCTCAATATGATTTTACCCATGGCGCTGAAGGACCAAGTGCTCGATCTGCTGCTCAAGCATCCGGACTGGGTCGGCCCCTTCACGACACATCGTGTCGAAAGCCACGGAGATCCCGACGAGGTCGCCAGCATCGCAGAACAAGTGCGTGGTAGAACCGAACGTGTGCGAATCGAGATTCTCATGAATAGGGCCCACGTCGAAGCCTTGCTGGCACGCTTGCGTGCTGAACTGACGAGCCCGGACAGCGTTTGGTGGTTGACCCCCATACTCTCCGCTGGGAGCCTGACATGAAGTATTTGACACTGCTACTGTTGCTGCCAGCCTGCCTCAGCCATGCCGCAGATTATCCGGATTTGCCCCCGACCTCCCAAGTAGAGCGGGCCTTACGCACTCATCCCAGGGTGATCGCGGCTTTTGCTGGCCTGCGAGCTGGAGAAGCCCACCATGAGCGGCTCAAGGCAGGTCCTTACGAATTCGCACTACGTGTCACAGGCCAGCAGCGCAGGGACCGGTCTCTCGATCAGAGCTATTACGAACATGAAGTCGGCGTGGAGCGTTCGATTCGTTTGCCTGGTAAAGCTGCACTCGACAATGAAATCGGTAGGGTGATGACCAGTCAGGCAAGCCATGCGCTCGGAGATGCGTTACACGAGAGCGCTCGCGAATTGCTTGCGGGATGGTTCAAGTGGTTACGTGCAGACGCGGAGATGCGTGATTGGTTAAGACAGGTCGAGATTTTGCAGACGCAACTTGCGGTCGTCCAGAAAAAGGTCGCGGTCGGCGAGTCAGCAAAATTAGAACTGTTATTGGCAGAAGCGCAGCTGGCTCAGGCGGAGGCCTCTTTAACCCAAGCAAAGCAACGGCGTGACCTTGCGGCGATCGAATTGCGACAGTATTTCCCTGCAATCGTATTGCCGGAAGGGGTCGCTCCTTCATTACCCGAAAACATCGCCGAGGGCGCCGATGCACTGACACACTGGCAACAACGTATGCTTGCCGAGAATCACGAATTGGCCATGGCGCGTGCTGCAGCCCAGCAACGCCGGCTCGAAGCGGCCCGTCTGGAGGCAGACCGGGTTCCAGACCCAACCTTGGGACTGACTCTAGGAAGCGAGCGAGACGGACAAGAGCACGTCGTGGGGCTCCATCTCACGATTCCACTTCCTGGAGCAGCTCGGACTGCGAGTGCACGCGCCGGTGATGCCGAGGCCGAAGCGGCTGCCGCCCGCGAAGCGCAGGTGCTGGCGCGCATTGAAGCTGCATCGCGTCAAACGATAGAGGCAGTCGCCAGCAGTTATCGTCAGTGGCAACGTCTCGCCGACGTAGCACAGCGCATGGAAGAAAACGTGCGACTGATCGAAAAGGCCTGGCGCTTGGGGGAAGGTCAATTTTCCGAGCTACAAATGGCTCGTCGACAGGCAATTGAGGCGCGACTGGCGGCCACTCAAGCGCAACTCGATGCCAATGAGGCCCGCTATCGTCTGTTGATCGATGCCCACGAACTATGGGATTTCAGCGAGCAGCCATGAAAAGTGGCTCAAGCGTGGCCCCTCTCCTCGTGGCTGGCTAGCAACGCCAGCATCGCAGCGCCCACGATTCCTGCCCGATCCATGGCATTGCTGATGGAAATCCTGATCCGCTTGCGCAGAACAGGAATCAAATCTGCATCGAGACGCGCATCAAAGGCCGCGCGCATCAATTGCCAGGACGGGCACATGCCGCCGCCGATGACGACCCTGGAAACGTCCACCACTTTGAGGATAGTCGCCAGGCCACGCGCCAGGGTATCCCCCGCCAGTTCGAAGGCGCGCCGCGCATTGTCGTCGCCTTCCTGTGCCAGAGCAGCTATTAGCGTTGCATCCAGTCCTAGCTGTTTCGAAAGCTCGGCATAAGTCAATGCAACCCCGGTGGCGGAGGCATACTGTTCAAGACATCCCCGATTTCCGCAACCGCAAGGGCGACCGCCCGGTTCGATGATGAGATGACCGACCTCCATGGCGACACCATGTGTTCCCGCGTAGGGCCTCCCATTCAGGATGAGCCCGCCTCCCACCCCTGTTCCCAGGCCCAGATAGACCAGGCTTTCGCCGCTGCCTCGATGGGTGGTGATGAATTCACCGTACGCCGCTGCCAGAGCATCGTTCTCGATGATGACCGGCAACTTCAGCAGGTGGAATAATGGTGTGGATAAATCGACATCGCGCAGTCCCGGCAGATTGGGAGATTGGGTGACGCGACGGGTGACCGGATCGATGAATCCCGGAAAGCCGATGCCGACGACACTGGCCTCGGGGTAACGTACCTGCGCCTCGTGGATGACGCCAGCCAACGTATCCAGAATGAAATCCAGGGCTTCATGGGCTGGTCGTTCATGGCAGAAAGTCGAAAAATCGGCTTGGACGCGTTGCTCCCAGATGACTCGTTGGCATTGCACTACGCCGACACGCAGGTTGGTGCCTCCGACATCGACCCCGATCAGACAGGAGGAATATTTTACCAATTTACTTAAAGTAAACGTTATATGACTATGATTTTATTATTTCTATCGAGATATCAAGATTTTTTTTGACGTTGGCGACATCGCAGCCCAGTACGACGGTGACCGCCTGCATGATTTTTTCGAAACCGGCCTCGGATTGCGATACACTGAAGTGTGGCCAAGCACGGAAATGGACGGGTTGGCTGCTGGCAAGCCGTACCTTGCCTCCCAGCACTTCATCCTCGAGCCAGATTTCTTCAAATGCCTCGATTTCACAAGGCGTCCCAAACCCGCCAAGAATCTCTCCGCCCATCCTGTAACGGCCTGCCGGCCCATCACAGCTGGGCATGGCAAGATTGATCTCCACACTGAATCGACCGCTCGCATTTTTGCCAAACGCATAGCGGGCTTTGATGACGCGGCCATCGAGACGGATGGTTTTTTGGACTGCGCCAGGAATCCCTGTGATCGATTCGAAAGTCAAACTGTCCTCGCCGATGGTAAGCAGTGCGTACTGCATGTGAATGGGCGCCTCGCCCATTGCTTGCCATTGGTCGATGAATATCGATTTGGAGTGAGTATCGGTTTGCAAGTCATCGGGAAAGATCGCATGTTTGAAACTGATCCGCTCGTGCGGATTCGCGATGCCCTCTCCCTGATGCTGCAGGTAGCCATTGGCATGGACCTTGCGGTGATAGTGTTCGGTCTGGCGCATCAGGGTGTCGCCAAAATTATGCCGCAGCGTATAGGCATCGAGTTCGCAGATCGCCGCAGAACCGTCCGTCCGCACGATGGCCTGCAGGACGTCATTGTGCAGAAAAATTTCGTCCCGTCCATCTAGATCGAGGTCCCGGATTTCTTTGCGTGGACGGGGCGCAACCGCATCCAGCATGCTTTCCAGTGACACCAAAGCGTTATAGATGGCGCGCCTCAAGTGAGGGAGATATAGCCCGCCGAACAATCCATGCCAATAGGCATCATTGGCCTGGGCCTGGTAAAGGGCATGCAGCATGTCCTGGTTTTTGAGGTGATCGGGCAGCGCATGATAGCGGTGCGAAAGAGACAGCATGCGCTTGTGCATCCAGTTCGATTCGGGGAATCGCATGAAAAAGTTGCGCCAAATGCCGCCCCGAACGAACGGCTTGCTGGTTTCCCAGCGCCCTTCCCGTTTTTCCCGCTCCACCATGTCCGCGTAGTGGTGCGCAGCGGGGACAGGCAATGTCCACTCGTTCATTTCGCTGTAAGACGTCGTCGGCAGATAGACCACGCCACGTGTACGCGCCTGCCGGTGATAATCGCAGTAGCGCATGGGCTTGATGACACTGGAGGCGAGCACGCCTTCGATGAAATCCTTGAGCCAGCCACGTTCGTATACCCACTCATAGGTTTCGGGCCAGATGCCGAATTTTTCGATGTCGTCGAAATAAATGGCAGCAGCCTGTCCCGTATCGTCGGCCAAGCCTTCGATGTAACGCACTGCCTCATGCGCGGGCGCGAAAGGTATCCGGTAGCGCAGCGCCTCAGAGATTGGAAACAGGTCGAGCGTACGCCCATCTTCTTCCGTGGTATAAAACCCGGTCAACTCCTCGGCGCGCTTGCCGGTACACATGAAGTGGTAGTCATCCACCGTAACGTATTCCACTCCGGAATCGGCCAACGCTGGGACCACGGTGCTTTCCCACACCCGCTCGGTCAGCCAGGCGCCTTGGGGCGCCTGTCCCAGTTTTTGCTTGAGATAATCCGACAGTTGGGTGATCTGGCCGACCCTGTCGCGGGCCGGAATGGCGGCCAGTACTGGTTCCGTGTAGCCAGCGCCGAACAGCTCCGCCTGTCCGCGCCGTACCATTTCCTTAAGTAGCCGCATGTCCTGAGGATAATGCTGCAGCAAATAGTCCAGTAGCCAACCGCTGCAATGGAATGCGAAATGGAAATCGGGATAACGATGTAGCACCCTCAGAAAAGGCCCATAACAACGAATGTGTGCGTCGTCGAGCACGTGAGTGAAGTTGCCGACTGGCTGGTGGGCATGGACACCCAAAAGCAAAGCCACGAATTCGGTCATGTAGGGCCCTCCCCAAATCTAGTGTTCACTGCCTCTACGCATCGTCCCTCCCCCTTCTGCTTGACCGCCACCAACACTGATGACATGGCTGAGCGAGGCTGGCACGGGCAATTTGAGTAACCGATACAGGTTGGAGAGATTACGGCGGTAAAGCCTATCGAAGCTTTGCACGCTGTGCGACGGGTTGTAGTCGCCAAACCACCAGAACCAATCCGAGCCTTCGCAATCGGCCAACTGACGCTCGGCGGCCTCTTTTTCCTTGGCGTCGAGGCGACCATCGGACATCACGGTGTCATAATGTTGCTTGGCTTCACATAAGAGGTCCCAGGCGCGGTTTTTGGCCGGGTCACCAATCCAGGTACTGAAAGTGCCATATACCCAGCTCCCAGCCGTAAGCCGGGGCAGGTTTTCCGGCACGATGTTGGCCCCGTGAAAGCTTGCAAGATCAAGCAGCTCTTCGTCTCCCGACAAAGGCGCGCAGTGCTTCACGACTTCACTGAATGTGGTCATCTCGATATGGGGGTGATTTTCCAGTGCCTCGTACAGATCGGCCAAAAAGTAATATCCATTGTAGGGATAATGTTCCCAGGCATTCTCACCATCCAGGATGACGCTGACCACAGGGGTATCTTCCTCGGGGAAGCTTTGCCATATACGCTCCAGATCACTGATGAAATCCTGAACCGCATCGCGCCCATGCCATTTGGAATACTCGAATCCGATTTTGTCGGACAGCCGGTCGTCACGGAAGAAGCACATGATTTCCTCATGACCGTCCGTGATGCGATATGGCTTGTAGAGGTGCCGCTTGTCCTCGGCAAACGTGTAACCGTCATGGGATTGGCGCAGGCTGTTGGCCAGCACCCCCTCCCCCGTCGCCGCCCACCTGAAGCCATAGCGCGCCAGCAGCATCAGCACCGACTCTGAAACCGCGCCTTCTGCCGGCCATACTCCCATGGGTGCTTTGCCGAAACGCTTTATATGCGTTTGGATGGCGGATTCGATATGGCGGCAGGCACGTGTCAGCCCGCCTGGGTAACACTGAGCCTGAGGCAGCACGACATCGGGCATCGCTTCTCGTGCAGTGCGGAAATCCAGCATCAACGGCAGGATGGGATGAAAATGCGGAGTCGTGGTGATTTCGATACGACCTTCTTCGGCCAGTGCCCGATAGCGGGGAATCAGATCCAGGATGAGATTGCCAATCAAGTCATACAGCGCCAAGCGATCTTCCAGACTGTAACCACAGCCTTTGGCCATCAGACGGGTGACCAATTCAGAGGTCCGCCGGACACTCTCGCCGGTCCAGGAAAGATGAAACCATACCAGCAAGTCGGCCATGTATTGGCCAGAAAGGTACTCAAGCCCATCCTCGCTCTCGTTTTCCAGTCGCTTGTAGAGCTCGAACAAACGATGGTATGGCGGGAAAGGATGCAGCATTTTGCCGTGATTGTTGCAAAAACAATGATCGAGGATGAACCTGCGCTGATCTTTGGACAACGTGTTCATGTCCTCGACCTTCAACATGGCCCAGAGCGGATCTGTTGGCTGCGACGCCCGAAACTGTCGGGCATATTCCTCTATTTGATCCAACAGTACCGGCACGAAATTGAATGTCACTTTGGCCTTGGGGTGGCGTTCCAGATGGTATGCCATGTCCGTGTAATCTTTGATGGCATGCAGATACGTCCACGGCAATACGAACTCACCGCTCAAGTGATCCCGATAGTCAGGCTGGTGCATGTGCCAATACAGGCAAAGGTATAATTTACGGGGATGTTTCATGGATGCGACCGCCCGTCCCGCCCTGCAAAGGGATATAGCAAGGTTGTCATGCAGGTTTTTCGTTATCTAATGTGGTGGAGTTCTTGCCCCAGCATTTCAGGGGTCACCAGGGTAATGCCGTTTTCTGACACGTAAAAGCGCTTACGATCTTCCTCCAGATTGACTCCAATCTGCGTCCCATCAGGAATGTACGTGCCTTTGTCGATAATGGCGCGCCGCATGACGACGTGGCGCCCGATTTCCACATTGGGTAGCACGACCGAGTCTTCTATCAGGGAATAGCTGTGCACCCGGACATTGGAAAACAATACCGTACGGCGTATGCACGCTCCACTGATGATGCAACCACCAGAGACCAGAGAATCCACCGCCTTACCGCGCCGCTCGTCATTGTCGAACACAAATTTGGCCGGTGGCAGCTGGGCCTGGTAGGTCCAGATCGGCCACGATTCGTCATAAAGGTTGAGTTCGGGCGTAACCTTGGTCAACTCCATATTGGCCTCCCAATAGGCATCCACGGTGCCGACATCGCGCCAGTAATGCTTGCCATTGGCACTGTTGACGCAGCTTTCCGAAAAACGGTGGGCAAACACACGGTAACGACTCACCAGATAAGGGATGATGTTTTGGCCAAAATCATGTACCGAGTTTGGATCATCGGCATCGCGAATCAGCTGTTCATAGAGAAAAGCTGCATTGAACACATAGATCCCCATGCTCACGAGAGCCTGGCTAGGGTCTCCAGGGATGGGGTCTGGATTGGCGGGCTTTTCTTCGAATCGAATGATGCGGTCGTGTTCATCGACGCTCATCACACCGAAAGCCCTGGCATCCGCAATCGGGACATTAATGCAGGCAACCGTCATGTCCGCTTTGTTTCGCACGTGCGACGCGAGCATCTGACCATAGTCCATTTTGTAGATATGATCCCCAGCAAGGATCAGGACGTACTCAGGACCCATGTTGCGTATGATGTCGAGATTCTGGAATACCGCATCGGCCGTCCCTTTGTACCATTCTTCTTCCACGCGTTGCTGTGCAGGCAGCAATTCGACGAATTCGTTGAACTCGCCACGCAGGAATCCCCATCCTCGCTGAATGTGTTGGATTAGACTATGCGCTTTGTATTGTGTAATGACACCGACACGGCGAATGCCGGAGTTGATGCAGTTGGACAACGGAAAGTCGATGATGCGAAACTTCCCGCCGAATGGCACGGCAGGCTTCGCACGCCACTGGGTCAGTCCCTTGAGGCGCGTACCGCGGCCTCCGGCAAGAATCAGAGCGACGGTATTTTTGGTCAGCGCACTTACGAAGCGAGAAGACGACAGATCGTGCTGCATTTTTGCTTCTCCTGATTTATAGTTTCACTGCTTGCGCGCCCAGGGTATTAACCCAAAGACAAAAAGCTCGTGACGATTATAGACAGATTGGAAACATAAAACCAATAAACAGTCCAGCGCTTCACTATTTCGTAATCTTAAGGCAAATGGTTACCAAATCCACCACGGATACTCAACTCGAGCGCATTCTGGCAGCACGGCATCACGATCCCTTTGCTTATTTGGGCGTCCACGAAAGCCAAGGGAAATGGGTATTGCGCTGTTTTTTACCTGATGCGAGATGCGTGTGGGCTAAAGTGGCTGGCAACTGGGAAGCTCTATCCCGTGACCATCCGCATGGTCTATACACGCTGCAATCCTCGCGCAAGCTGGAATCCCCCTGTCTGCTCAAATGGGAGCAGGACAATCAGGTGTTCGAGCGCCACGATCCCTACACTTTCCCCCCCATGCTGTCCGACCATGATCTTTACCTGTTCAATGAGGGCAGGTTGCTTCAAGCCTACAGAATGCTGGGGGCGCACGTGGTGGAACACTGCGGCGTGCGCGGCACGCGCTTTGCCGTTTGGGCCCCGAATGCGGAGCGCGTGAGCGTGATCGGCGATTTCAATCGATGGGATGGACGTATCCACCCGATGCGTGTGCATGGATCGAGCGGGGTATGGGAAATTTTCATCCCGGGAATTGATGAAAACGCTCTATACAAGTTCGAGATTCGTAACCGCCACAGTGGGCACATTTTGGTCAAGACGGATCCTTATGGCTTTGGTTTCGAACGACGCCCCGGGACGGCTGCGCGTGTGGTTGGGCCATCACGCTTCACCTGGCATGATCAAGAATGGATGAGGAATCGTGCCAAGGCTGATTGGTTGCACGCGCCGTTCAATATCTATGAAGTACATCTCGGCTCCTGGCGACGGGGTGACCACAACCGCTTTTTGAGCTATGGAGAGCTTGCGCAGACACTGGTTCCCTATGTCAAAGAAATGGGCTACACCCATATCGAGCTGATGCCAATCAGCGAACATCCCCTGGACGAATCCTGGGGGTACCAGACGACCGGTTATTTCGGAGTGACCAGTCGCTATGGCACCCCGGATGATTTTCGCTCGTTCGTCGATACCTGCCATCGCGCAGGGATCGGCGTCATTCTGGATTGGGTTCCTGCGCATTTCCCCAAGGATAGCTGGGCCTTGGCACGCTTCGATGGAACGGCATTGTACGAACATGAGGATCCTCGGTTGGGGGAACACCAGGACTGGGGGACTTTGATTTTCAATTATGGCCGCAATGAAGTACGTAACTTTCTGCTAGCGAACGCCCATTACTGGCTGCATGAATTTCACCTCGATGGCTTGCGTGTCGATGCGGTGGCTTCCATGCTTTATCTGGATTACTCCAGAAAACCTGGCGAATGGTTGCCCAACCGATATGGCGGACGTGAAAATTTGGAGGCCATCGAATTTCTCAAGCAGCTCAACATCATGGTACACGAGGAATTTCCGGGCGCATTGACCATCGCAGAAGAATCTACGGCCTGGCCGATGATCTCGCGCCCCGTCTATCTCGGAGGACTGGGGTTTTCCATGAAATGGAACATGGGATGGATGCACGATACGTTGGCTTACATGAAGCATGATCCCATATATCGGCGTTACCACCATGATCAGCTGACGTTCGGCCAGCTCTATGCCTACAGCGAAAACTTCGTACTGCCTTTCTCACATGATGAAGTCGTGCATGGCAAGCGTTCCTTGCTCGACAAGATGCCGGGGGATGCCTGGCAGAAATTCGCTAACCTGCGCCTGTTGCTGACGTATCAAATGACCTATCCAGGCAAGAAGTTGAATTTCATGGGTAACGAATTCGGGCAAGGGCGCGAATGGTCCGTCAATGGTTCGCTGGAGTGGCATCTGCTGGATGTCCACTGGCACCGTGGGGTCCAAGCATTGGTGCGTGATCTCAATCGTTTATATCGGGACGTTCCTGCACTTCATGACCTCGATTTTTCACAAGAAGGCTTCGCTTGGATCGACTGCCATGATGCCGACCAATCTGTCATTCTTTACCAGCGCCGGGCACGTGATGGTAGTTATGTGGTGGTGGCACTCAACTTTACCCCCGTGCAGCGAGAAGGTTATCGTATCGGTGTCCCTCATGGTGGAAAATACCGTGAAATCCTGAATAGCAATGCTGCCTTGTATGGGGGTAGCGATACTGGAAACAGTGGAAGTGTCGATGCGGAAGACATATCCTGGATGGGGTACCCCCATTCCATGGTCCTGACACTTCCGCCGCTTGCGGGTATTATCTTGAAAAGAGACTGATGGAAGGAACAACGCTATGTCGAATCTGACCCAATCGACCATTTGGCAAGAGTTATCACAACATCAACAAAAAATCGCTTCGCTTCACATGCGTGACCTGTTTCGCCAGGATCCTCGACGTTTCGAAAAATTTTCTATCAGGTTCAATGATATATTGCTCGACTTTTCGAAAAATCTGATTACTGAGGACACGCTGGAATTGCTCCTACGCCTGGCACGTGAACGGCAGGTAGAAGAATGGCGCGAACGCATGTTCAGAGGCGAAAAAATCAATTTCACCGAAAACCGTGCCGTGCTTCATACGGCCTTGCGAAACCGATCCAATCAGCCAGTACTGGTGGACGGCAAGGACGTCATGCCCGACGTGAACCGTGTGCTTGGGCAAATGCGTAGTTTTTCGGAACGTGTACGAAACGGTGAATGGAAAGGCTATACCGGTAAGCCCATTACCGACGTCGTCAACATCGGCATCGGGGGTTCCGACTTAGGCCCCCTCATGGCATGTACTGCGCTCAAGCCATATGCCAAACCAGGGCTTCAAGTGCATTTTGTTTCCAACGTGGATGGAGCCCATTTGGCACTCACTTTGGAAAACTGCAACCCTGAAACCACACTGTTCATCGTCGCATCCAAGACATTCACCACGCAAGAGACGCTCACCAATGCGCGCTCGGCACGTAAATGGTTTTTGGCTGCAGCCAAAGACGAGATCCATATCGCCAAACATTTCGTCGCCATTTCTACCAATGCGGCCGAAGTCGCCAAATTCGGGATTGATACAGCCAACATGTTCGAATTTTGGGATTGGGTGGGTGGCCGTTACTCCCTGTGGTCTGCGATTGGTTTGTCGATCGCACTCTACATCGGCATGGACAACTTCGAAGCGATGTTACAGGGCGGTCACGAGATGGATATTCATTTCCGCACTGCTCCTTTGCAAAAGAACATGCCCGTTGTCATGGGGTTGCTGGGAATTTGGTACAACAATTTCTTCGGTGCCCAGACGCATGCGATCCTACCTTATGACCAACTGCTGTCACGTTTCCCTGCCTATTTTCAGCAAGGCGACATGGAAAGCAATGGGAAATTCGTCGACCGAGAGGGCAAGCAGACGGATTATTCCACGGGCCCCATCATCTGGGGTGAGCCGGGGACCAATGGACAACATGCTTTCTATCAATTGATACACCAAGGGACCAAAATGGTGCCCTGTGATTTTTTGATGCCGATCCGAACACATTATCCCGTCGGAGAACATCATCAAATTCTATTTGCCAATTTCCTCGCCCAAACCCAAGCACTGATGCAAGGCAAAACAGAAGATGAAGCCCGTGCCGAACTGCAAGCGGCTGGAATGCAGGGTGAGGCGCTCGAATCTTTGCTGCCTCACAAAATTTTTCTCGGCAACCGTCCGACCAATTCCATCTTGTTTGACATTCTGGACCCCAAAACACTGGGTTCTCTCATCGCCCTTTACGAGCACAAGATTTTCGTCCAGGGCATCATTTGGGGAATCAATTCCTTTGACCAGTGGGGTGTGGAACTGGGCAAGCAGCTGGCCTCATCCATCTTGCCCAAACTGGCCGGGCCTGCGCCCGTTGGCGATTACGATAGTTCGACCAATGGGTTGATCAATTATTACAAGCAACGCTGCCAAGGCACCTTTTCTGCTTAGCGTCACTTTTTCGGCCATTAAAGCATGTCAGAGGAGAGTGATTACTTGGTATTGAAATAAGTGATGTTCATGCAACGGTCGTTCACGAAAGTAAGCTCCACGGTCTTGTAAGTGTGCTTGGGGTCATAGCGTACGAGGTTTTCGTAGTACCACATCTCGACACTGACATTCTTGCCCCCTTTCAAAGGACGACCGATGGTGTCTTCGACCCTCGAGGGTCGGGTGGACTGACCAATGCGCAAAGGCTTGCCGAGCACGTCGGAAACTTGTTTACGCGATTTGTGACTGAACAGGCGCAAAAATTCCTCTTCACTAAACGTCCTGATTTTCTTTGTGGAAGGCTTCGTAAGCTTGTCAGCAGCTACGGTGAACGACGGGGTCGGGAGTGTGAGCAACGTGACACAAACAGTCGCTATCAGTTTGTTGAAATCCATCCGTTCATCTCCTCTCGAAATCAGACATATATTATTCCATTCGCTCAACTATCACGCCAGCCTGATCCTTAGGCCGTCATAGCCGACGTGGATGTTTGCGGGAAGCTGTTTTTTCAAAGACTCGTACTCCAGTTCGTGAGTCATGTGGATGAGATAAGTAATGCGGGCGCCGATGAGACCCGCATATTCGATGCTTTGTTTCACATTGATATGACCATGGTGGGGGGTATAGCGTAAACAGTCCAGCATCAGTAATTCGAGCCCCTGCAGAAGATCGAGCGATGAGGCAGGAATCCCGGAAACATCGGTCAGGTAAGCAAAATTTCGGATACGCCACCCCAAGATGGTGGAGTGACCATGCTCGATCGGAATGGGCGTGACGGTTTCGCCACAGATTTCGAATGGACTTTCCACCACATGTGCCCGTAATACGGGAATGTCCCATTCTGGCCCTGGGTCACGCAACGCATAATCGAACCGAGCCCGAATGTTGTCGATGGTAGCTTGGTTCCCGTATACGGGAATCTGTTTGCGACCAATCTGGCAGAACGCACGCAGATCATCTATTCCATTGAGATGGTCGGCATGAACATGGGTATAAAGCACGGCATCCACTCTACGCAAATTCTCGCGCAAAGCTTGCGTACGCAAATCAGGGCTCGTGTCGATCAGAATCACTTCACCCGTGTCCATCTCGATCGCCACGGAGCTACGTGATCGCTTGTTGCGGGGGTTGGGCGAAGTACACGTAGTGCAATCACAGCCAATCACTGGCGTGCCAGCACTCGACCCCACACCAAGGACGATTAGCTGCATGGTCGAGCTCGTTTGAATAGGCGGAAGAAATTGGTACTGGTGGCTTCCCCCACTGCTTCCGGAGAAATGCCGCGCAGACGAGCGATCTCCTCGGCGACGTATTTCACATAAGCCGGTTGGTTACGTTGGCCACGATGAGGTACAGGGGCCAGATAGGGGGCATCGGTTTCGATCAGCATGCGGTCTAGGGGCACTTTTTGGGCGACCGTCTTGAGTGCGGTGGCATTCTTGAAAGTCACGATCCCCGAGAAGGAAATATAGAAGCCTAGGTCCATGGCTGCCTGCGCCACTTCCCAGGTTTCGGTGAAACAATGCATCACGCCCCCCACCCGCTGGGCGCCTTCTTCCTGCAGGATGCGTAAGGTATCGGCGGCTGCCTCCCGGCTGTGGATGATCAGGGGTAGCCCGGCGTCAACGGCTGCGCGTATGTGAATACGGAACCGTTCGCGTTGCCACTCCAAATCCCCTTGCAGGCGGTAGTAATCCAGCCCGGTTTCCCCGATACCGACCACTTTGGGGTGACTGGCCAGGCGAACCAGTTCTTCTACTGAAGTGGCATTCTCGTTTTCGTAGTCTGGATGGATGCCTACCGTGGCAAACAAGTTGCCGTGATTCTCCATGACGGCCAGCATTTTGGGGAAGTCACGCAGGTTGACGCATACACATAGGCCATACTCCACAGCGTGGGAACGCATCGAGGCCAGTGTTTCCTCAAAATCAGATGCAAATTCTGGAAAGTCGAGGTGGCAATGCGAATCGACGAACATGGTGAGCTTGAAAATCGCCCCAAAACTACATCGTGTGGGTGGGACGTGACGACTTGGAGGCGCCTCCGAGTAACCCTTCGATTTTGTTGCGCACTTCGACGCCGCCATCTTTCTCACTGAATTGTACACCTATGCCCTGAGGGCGTCCCCCTTGGGTCACGGGAGTAATCCAGACCACGCGTCCTGCGACTTTGAGCTTGACGGGGTCATCCAACAAAGAAAGCAGCATGAATACCTCGTCACCCAACTTATAAGTGCGATTGGTTGGAATGAACAGCCCGCCTCCCTTCACAAAAGGCATATAAGCCGCATATAAGGCGCTCTTTTCTTTGATGGAGAGCGATAGTACGCTAGGCTTGGGCGCCGAGGAAGTTACGGGGTTGTCCTGTTTTTGCTGTTCACTCATGTAAGCGTAGTGCTCGGGAATATCTGGGTATATTCAATCAGCAAAGATTCCAGTTGCAGTTCTGCATTCACCGGATGCATGGCCTGTGCTCTGGCTTCTACGAGCTTGCGCTGAAACTCCAAAAGCTTTGTCAAGTCTACGCTTTTGGCCAGGACTTGCAAAGGGGCACGATACGCTGGCAAATAACGTATATGCGCAGCAAGTTTGATCGCCAGTAGGTCGTAGCACCATTTCTGCAACACTAGGAGGGCTTCGGCAAAACGGCCCTTCCCCCACCACGCCGATATTTCGAACGGATCGAGTTGCCTGCCTTGGCCAAGCATGAGACAAAATCGATGCACCTCTTCCAAGCCGATCCCATGGCCCGTATCCAGTGCTTGCAATGGGGAACCACCGTAGAATGCGAGTACGGCCCCTGGGTTGGGAACACCTTGCGACATGAGCCACGATTCTGCCACCGAACGCATCGGAGCAGGCATGGCAATCTTGATGCAGCGGCTTCGGATCGTGGGGAGAACCCGCTGTAATTGATGGCTCACAAGAATGAATAGCGTCGCTTGAGGGGGCTCTTCGAGCATTTTCAGGACTGCATTGGCTGCGCTGACGTTGAGACTTTCGGCGGGCGCCAGTATCACGACACGCAAGCCTTGGCGATGCGTCGTCAAGCCGATGACGTCTCCCAACTCACGCACTTGATGAATATTGATGAAGCGAGACTTTTGCGTGTCTGAAGCGGCTTGCATGTCCTCCGAGTTTACCACTCCGTTCTCTCCATGGACATCGAGCGGCTGTACCAAGCGAAAGTCGGGGTGGTTGCCTTGTTGCAACCAGTTGCAACTCGGACAAACACCACAGGCATATCCACCCGTTACGGGGGATTCGCACAACAACGAGAAAGCGAATGCTCGCGCAAAGGCAAGCTTGCCTATACCGGGGCGGCCATACAGCAAAAGTGCGTGCGGCAGCCTGTGACGTAACGGTTCGATTGCTTTCCAGACCGCCTCATGCCATGGCTGTAAATTCATATAGATAAAATTATTTCTTCAAGTTCTTTATGAATTTCATCCAAAGGGCGATTGGCATCGATTACGCGTATCCGTGGTGGAAAATCACGTGCGCGCTGCAAATAGGCATGACGAACACGCTCGAAAAATGTCTGATTTTCTCGCTCGAAGCGGTCGGGATCGCGGCTCTCATTCAAACGGGCACGACAGACATCCACCGGAACGTCGAACAACAGGGTCAAATCGGGTTGCAGACCCTCTTGCACCCATTGCTCCAGAATCTCGATTTTCTGCTGACTTACACCACGCCCGCCATGCTGATAGGCAAAGCTGGCATCGGTGAAGCGATCCGAAAGTACCCAACATCCCCGTTCCAAAGCAGGGCAAATGACCTGTTTGAGATGCTCGCATCGGGCCGCAAACATGACCAGCGTCTCTGTTTCCGGCGACATGTGCTCTCGCAGCAATAGATCACGCAGCTGCTCCCCCACGGCAGTGCCACCTGGCTCCCGTGTCAATACGAGCTCTACCCCCCGCGATCGGATCAGCTTTGCGATAAACGGGATATGGGTGCTCTTGCCCGCACCATCGACGCCCTCCAACGTAATGAACTTTCCTTTGAGCATCAGTAACGTTTCAGTTGATATCGAGCCACGGCACGGTTGTGCTCGGTCAATGTGCGTGAAAACACATGGCTTCCATCCCCTTTCCCTACGAAATAGAGGTACCCGCTTTCCACATCCGGATTGAGTGCCGCCTCGATGGCACCCAGCCCGGGCATGGCGATCGGAGTGGGGGGCAAGCCTGAGCGTGTGTATGTATTGTAGGGGTTATCGGTCAGCAAGTCGCGCTTGCGCAAGTTGCCATCAAAATTGCTTCCCAACCCATAGATGACCGTGGGATCGGTTTGCAAGCGCATCCCCCGCTTGAGTCGGTTGACGAAAACCCCCGCGATGCGCCGACGCTCTTCTGGCTTGCCAGTTTCTTTTTCGATGATGGAGGCCATGATCAAGGCCTGATAAGGCGTGCTATAAGGCAGTCCTGGTGCCCGCGTTTTCCATGCCTGCTCAAGCTTTTGCTGCATGGCCCGATAAGCGCGCTGCAAAATGTCGAGGTCGCTCAAGTTGCTGGAAAAATAATAGGTATCAGGGAAAAACAACCCTTCTGGATGACGTTCGCTAGCTCCGATGCGCCGCAATATCTCTTCGTCCGACAGCTGCATGCTCAAATGCTGGATGTGCTCATGGCGGTTCAAAGCCTCCCGAAACTGGCGAAATGTCCAACCTTCGATGAAGGTGATGCCAAGCTGTGCCACATCGCCATTGGTCAGCATCTTGAGCAATCGGTAAGGCGTTAAGCCTGGCTCCAACAAATAGTTACCCGCTTTTAGGTCGGAAGCCCGTCCCATGAGCCTGGCCATGATGGAAAAACTCCAGGGTTCTTCCAAGATCCCTGCCTCTACCAGCTGGCGAGAGACGGTACGAAGCGTACTGCCCGCTTTTACCGAAAAAGTAACAGACGCTGAAGCTTCCGACAGCACAGGGGTGTGCGCAAAATGCCACAGCCAGGCTGCGGCCAGTGACACCAACGCACCGAGCAAAATCCCCAATTTAAGCAACAGGCGCATCGTCTTCTCGCAATAAGCTGCGCAAACGCGCCGCCAGTGTACTCCGAGGCCAGACACGATCTACCAAACGTCGCACTTGCCAGGCTCCATACAGGCTGTTGCAAATCAACAGTTCTTCAGCCTTCAACAAGTCTGGCAAACGAAGGTGACAGATTCGGGTATCAAAGTCCATACGACCAGCCAATTCCAGAATGCGTTCCCGCGTTACACCCGCCACTCCACAAAAAGACAGATCAGGGGTCAGCAACAAATTCCCGTAACGTACGAACAGATTGCTCATGCAACACTCGATCACCATTCCATCTTCATCCAGTAACAAGCCATCCGCGATTTGAGGATCGACCCATTCCATGCGTGCCAGTACATTTTCCAGACGATTGAGGTGCTTGATGCCAGCCAAGCGTGGTTGCCGTGCCAGACGAATTTCACATAGATGCAGGGCCACACCTTCTTTGAAAAATTTTTCCGGGTAGCGAGGTAATGCTGCCTTGCTGACTATGCGCGTCGGCTGGGCCAAAGGAGGCACGGCGTAACCGCGCTCGCTTTCTCCTCGGGTAATGATGATTTTGACGACGGCATCCTCTTTCTCATCTACTAACTTTGTAATGTCCTCACGCAGCAACGCTGCGGATGGACAAACGATCCCCAAGGCATTGCAGTCCTCCTCCAGATGGCGGTAATGGCGAAGCCAACAATGGGGCTGACCGGCATAGACCGGCAAAGTACGGAATACACCGTCTCCATAGGCCAGTCCCCGATCGAAAGGCGTTATTAAGGACTCATGCCGACCATTGATGAGATAGCTGTGATCGCCAGGCTGCATGGCGTGTATTGTATCGGCTATGCAGCTGACCGCGGTATCGTGATAAAGTGCGCGACAAAAGCGGATGAGGGATCGTTCAAAGCCGACGGAAGACCAGTGTGCCGTTGGTTCCGCCAAAGCCGAAAGAATTGGAGATGGCCACCTCAATCTTCATGGGACGGGCCGTATTGGGAACATAATCGAGATCACATGCGGGATCTTGGTTGAAAATGTTGATGGTGGGTGGTGCGATTTGATCACGAATGGCCAAAACCGTGAACACGGCTTCTACTCCACCTGCCGCGCCCAACAGATGCCCCGTCATCGACTTGGTGGAGCTGACCGCCAGTTCATACGCATGGTCGCCAAATAAGCTCTTGATTGCCTGGGTTTCGGCCAAGTCACCTGCGGGGGTCGAGGTGCCGTGGGCATTGATGTAATCGACCGCTCGCGGATCGAGGCCTGCGTTGGCGAGCGCGTTGCGCATGCAGCGTGCTGCCCCTTCGCCGTTTTCACTGGGCGAGGTCATATGGTATGCATCGGCACTCATGCCAAACCCCGCGATTTCAGCATAAATCTTGGCGCCCCGTTTCTCGGCATGCTCGTACGCCTCCAGCACCAATACGCCAGCCCCCTCACCGATCACGAAACCATCCCGATCGGCATCCCATGGTCGGCTTGCAGTGATCGGATCTTCGTTACGGGTGGATAATGCCCGCGCCGCTGCAAACCCCCCCACCGACAAAGGCGTGATCGCGGCTTCCGCACCCCCCGCAATCATGATGTCCGCGTCACCATACTCGATCATCCGCGCTGCATCACCGATACAATGCGTCGCAGTGGTACAAGCAGTCACGATGGCAATGTTCGGCCCCTTGAGGCCGTACATGATGGACAGATTGCCGGAAATCATGTTGATGATGCTGCCCGGAATGAAGAACGGTGAAATCTTGCGCGCGCCCCCCTCAAGATACACTTTGTCGGTATCCTCGATCAACTGCAAGCCACCAATGCCGGCACCGATGGCCACACCAATACGCTCTGCGTTTTCTTCGGTCACCACGATGCCAGCATCCCTTATCGCTTCCATGCCAGCCGCCAAACCATACTGGATGAATACGTCCATACGGCGCGCCTCTTTGGGAGAGAGGTACTGTGTAGCATCGAAATCCTTGACTTCGCCGGCGATCCGCGAAGCAAACGCACTCGGGTCGAATTTGGTAATGGGACCGATCCCGGATCTTCCGGCGATGATACTAGACCAGGCAGTTTCGACGTTGTTGCCAACGGGCGAAACGATCCCTAGGCCCGTGATTACGACCCTACGCTTGGACAAGGCGACTCCTGGAAAACTTGAGTGGGATTGTGGAAATTTTTATTGTTTGTGGGCGTTGACGTAATCAATCGCTTGTTGAACGGTGGTGATTTTTTCGGCTTCTTCGTCCGGGATTTCGCAACCAAATTCCTCTTCCAGCGCCATCACCAGTTCGACGGTGTCCAGTGAATCTGCCCCCAAGTCGTCTACGAAAGATGATTCGTTTTTGATGTCGGCCTCATTCACTCCCAGTTGCTCGGCGACAATTTTCTTGACACGCTGTTCGATATCGGACATCTTCGTTACCCCTTTTGGTTGTAGCAAAAAGCTGGCGTCATTTTAGCAAAACTCCAGCCGGTTTCAAAAAAGCGAATCGGACCATCATCCGGCCATGTACATGCCGCCATTCACATGCAGCGTTTCACCCGTGATGTACCCCGCCCGCGGAGAAGCCAGAAACGCCACGGCGGCTGCCACGTCTTCCACGCTCCCAAAACGGCCGAGGGGAACGTGTCCGACCAGGGCATTACGCTGTTCCTCGGAGAGCTGGCGCGTCATGTCGGTATCAATAAACCCAGGCGCCACACAGTTGACGGTGATGCCGCGGCTGCCCACCTCGCGTGCCAGCGATTTGGTGAACCCCGTCATGCCGGCCTTGGCGGCGGCATAGTTGCACTGCCCGGCATTCCCCATGTGCCCCACCACCGAGGAAATGTTGATGATACGGCCCTGGCGTGCCTTCATCATCGGGCGCAACACGGCTTGCGACAGCCGGAATACGGATTTCAGATTGGTCGACAACACGTCGTCCCAGTCTTGCTCACTCATGCGCATCAGCAAGGTATCGCGGGTGATGCCCGCATTGTTGACGAGGATGGTGATCGTCCCGAACCGGTCGGAAATCGCCTTGAGCACGGTCTCGATCTGGCTGGCGTCGTTGACGTCGAGCGCCATGCCCTCGCCTTTCACCCCACCCTGCTGCAAAGTCTGCGTGATTTGCGCCGCGCCGGCTTCCGAAGTGGCGGTGCCGATCACGGTGGCACCTTGTCTGCCCAGTTCCAGCGCCACGGCTGCACCTATGCCACGACTCGCACCAGTGACCAATGCGATTTGTCCTTCCAGCATCGTCATTTCCTCACTCCGACTGATCGATTCGTGTTTTGGCTTCCTTGAGCGCAGCACTGTCCGTGAGCGCCAGGCAGGGGACGTTGGCCGTGATGCGTTTGTTGAGCCCGGCCAGCACCTTGCCCGGACCACATTCAACGGTCGCCGACACGCCATCCGCTTCCAGTTTCCGTATGGTTTCCACCCAGCGCACCGGGCTATAGAGCTGACGTACCAGAGCGTCCCGGATCGTTGCCGCTTCATTGTATGAAGCCACGTCGGCGTTGTGCAGCACCGGAATCTGCGGCATGCCGATAGACACTTGCTGCAGATAATCCCGCAATTTTTCCGCCGCCGGTTTCATCAAGGCACAATGCGATGGCACACTGACCGGCAGCAGAACCGCTTTTTTCGCACCATGCGCCTTGGCAGCTTCCATCGCCCGCTCCACCGCGGCCTTGTGGCCGGCGATGACGACTTGCCCCGGCGCATTGAAGTTGACAGGTTCCAGTACCTCATCTTGAGAAGACTCGTCGCACACGGCGTGCACAGCGTCATCGTCCAGCCCCAGTATCGCTGCCATCGCGCCCAGGCCTTCAGCCACGGCGCCTTGCATGACCTGGGCGCGGTAGCGCACCAGCGGCAGGGCGTCGGTGAAAGAAATCGCGCCCGCCGCGACCAGCGCGGTATATTCTCCCAGGCTATGGCCAGCCATCACAGCTGGCGAGGCGCCCCCTGCGCGTTGCCAGGCACGCCATACGGCAATCCCGGCGGTCAGCATGAGGGGCTGGGTATTGACGGTCTGGTTGAGCGCTTCGTTGGGCTCGGCCACCATGCGCCAAAAATCCTGTCCGAGCACGTCGGAGGCTTCCGCAAAGGTTTCGCGAATGACCGTCTGGTCCTCGAACCCCTGCATCATGCCCACCGACTGCGAGCCTTGCCCTGGAAAAAGAAAAGCGAATTTCATAGCGTCTCTCAATACTTGATCAATATGGAACCCCAGGTAAACCCGCCGCCAAAGGCTTCCATCAACAGCGTTTCGCCCCGCTGGATGCGCCCGTCACGCACCGCCACATCCAGAGCCAGAGGAATGGAGGCAGCGGAAGTGTTGCCATGCCGGTCAACCGTGACCACTACATGATCCATGTCCATGCCCAGTTTTTTGGCGGTGGCCTGAATGATGCGGATATTGGCCTGATGCGGCACCAGCCAGTCCACGTGGGTTTTCTCCATACCATTCGCACCCAGTGTTTCGTCGACGATGGCATCCAATGTATTGACCGCCATTTTGAATACCGTGTTACCTTCCATCTGAATGGTGGGTTTACGTCCAGGCTGTGAGATACCGCCGTTGACATTAAGCAGATTTGCGTAGCGACCATCCGCATGCAAATGGGTCGAAATGATGCCGGGTTCCGGACTGGCCTGCAGGATCACGGCCCCTGCCCCATCGCCCCATAAGATACAGTTGCTGCGGTCACTCCAGTCGGTGATGCGGGAAATGGTTTCCGCCCCGACCACCAGTGCACACTTGGCCACACCCCCACGGATGAATTGATCAGCGGTGGCCAAGGCATAAACGAAACCGCTGCACACCGCTTGCACATCGAATGCAGGACAGCCCCCGATGCCCAGCTTGCCTTGCAATAGGCAGGCCGTACTGGGGAAAATGCGATCCGGGGTAGTGGTGGCGACGATGATAAGATCGATCTCCGATCGGTCGATGCCAGCCGCTTCGATGGCAGCCAAGGATGCACGCAAGGCGAGGTCACTGGTGAATTCGTCATCATCGGCAATGTGACGCTCACGGATACCGGTGCGTGCCACGATCCACTCATCCGTGGTTTCCACCATTTTTTCCAGGTCGGCGTTGGTCAAAATACGACGAGGTAGATACCCCCCCGTCCCAGAGATGCGCGAATAGATCATTGGTGTGCGTAAGCTTCTGCTTGCGGTTGCAAGTGTTCTATCTCGATCTGCTCACTGATACGACGTAACACACCACTGCGTACTTCTTCGGCGGCCGTAAGGATGGCATGCAAAAAAGCATAACTGTCTGCCCCACCGTGACTCTTCACCACGATACCGCGCAAACCGAGAAAACTCGCACCATTGTAGCGGCGAGGATCCAGCCGGCGTTTGAAGGCCTTGAGCACGGGCATGGCGACGAGTGCCGCCAATTTGGTGAACAGGTTGCGTCGAAACTCGCGCAACAAAAAAGCACTCATCATGTGCGCCAACCCTTCCGAGGTTTTCAATGCCACGTTACCGACGAATCCATCACAGACCACCAAATCGACGGTTCCTTTGTATATGTCATCCCCCTCGACGTTGCCATGAAAATTCAGATGGCTGGCGCGCAGCAATTCGGCGGCTTGCTTGACGACTTCATTGCCCTTGATATCCTCCGAGCCGATATTGAGCAGGCCGACACTGGGTCTTTCCTTGTGCTCGATACAAGACACCAGCATGGCACCCATGATGGCAAACTGCAACAGATGCGCCGGGGTACAGTCCGCATTGGCGCCCAGATCCAACATGTAAGTCTGCCCCGTTTGGCTGGGCAATGCCGTGGCAATGGCAGGGCGATCGATACCTGGGAGTGTCTTGAGCACGAAACGTGCTATTGCCATCAAGGCTCCGGTGTTTCCAGCGCTGACACAGGCATGTGCTTCGCCATTCTTGACGAGATTGATGGCGACGCGCATGGAAGAATCCTTTTTGTTTTTCAACGCATTTTGAGGCGGTTCCGCCATTTCCACCACCTCGCTCGCGTGGTGGATACGCAGCCGCGACCCCACCCGTGCACCATGCGCACGCAATTCGGCCTCGATAGCATCACGTAAGCCAACCAGAATGATACTGATTTGGTTATCCTGCGCGAGTGCCTCTAGTGCCGCAGGAACGGTGACGGAGGGACCATGGTCGCCCCCCATCGCATCGATCGCAATGGTAATGTCCATGAACGAAAGCGCCGCCCCTTTGGGTAACGACGCCTTGGTTGTCAAAAGCGACGTTTATTCGCCTTTGGTCGATACGACCTTGCGGCCACGATAATAACCCGAGGGACTGATGTGATGACGCAGGTGGACCTCCCCCGTAGTGGGCTCGATCGCGAGCGGGGGCGCGGTGAGAAAATCATGCGCTCGGTGCATGCCGCGCTTGGACGGGGACTTTTTGTTCTGCTGTACAGCCATCTGTAAACTCCTTGACTCCAAAAAATCGTGGTTATGTTTCCCTATGTTTGCCTTAGTTTTTCCAGCACCCTGAAAGGACTGGCGCGTTCTGTCATCACGAAAGCGGCCGCCTCACCGCAGTTGTCTTCATGCGCCAATACGAAAGGCAAGCTCAATAAAAGCTCCTCCTCTACCAACGCCAAAACGTCCAGTTTGCAATTCGCGACGAGGTAGTCCGCCGTATCGTCTTCGATTTCGTCCTCCGGGATGGCAGACTCTGCCGGGACCAAAACGAAATCCCGACTGACATCGACCGCATACTCCATTTCCTCCAGGCACCGCTGGCAACGGACATCGAGCACGCCTTTTATTTTCAATCGAAGCATCGGCGCGTCGCCCCTGAAATGACCGCCAAGCAGCTGATACCACAGCTCTCTGTCGGAAGAGGTCAACAACCCTGCCAGACCGGGCAAAAGCGAGGCGAGAATTTTATCATGGATTTCAAGCGATTGCTCGACGAACTCGCGGCTGTCTATGAGAAGGTGTTTTGCCGACGAAGACATGTCCTTAGCAAAAATTACCAGCCCTGCTTCCAAAGGAAGGCATGATATAATTCGAACGTTTGTATGTCAAAATGGCAAAGCCGAATCACGACCCAGCATTCAATCACTGTTGTATCCAATGATCAAAAAAATCCTTATCGCCAACCGAGGAGAGATCGCCGTCCGCATCGTGCGTGCCTGTTCGGAAATGGGGATCAAGTCGGTTGCCATCTACACGGATGCCGACCGCCATGCCTTGCATGTCAAGAAAGCCGACGAAGCCTACAACATCGGCTCCGATCCGGTGATCGGGTATCTCAATGCGCACAACATCGTCAATCTGGCGGTCGCGGCCGGGTGCGATGCTTTGCACCCCGGATACGGCTTCCTATCCGAAAATCCCGAGCTTGCCGAAGTCTGTGAGCGCCGTGGCATCAAGTTCATCGGACCGGATGCGGAAGTGATTCGCCAGATGGGGGACAAGATCCGGGCACGTAATGCCATGATGGCTGCGGGCATTCCATGCGTGCCTGGTAGCGATGGCAACTTGGAATCGGTGGAAGAGGCAGTGGCTCTGGCAAAGGAAATCGGTTACCCCGTGATGCTCAAGGCCACCAATGGGGGTGGAGGGCGAGGTATCCGTCGCTGCAACAATGAAAAGGAATTGCTGACCAATTATGATCGGGTGATTTCCGAAGCCAGCAAAGCATTCGGTAAGCCGGAAGTATTCCTGGAAAAGTGTGTCGTGAACCCACGCCACATCGAAGTACAAGTCCTGGCCGATGGCCATGGGAATGTCATTCACCTATACGAGCGCGACTGCTCGATTCAGCGTCGCAATCAAAAACTGATCGAGATTGCCCCTTCCCCCCAGCTTACACAGGCCCAACGCGAATACATAGGTACTTTGGGCGCCAAAGCCGCCAAGGCAGTAGGCTACAAAAATGCCGGCACGGTGGAGTTTCTGCTCGATCAGGACAATAACTTCTATTTCATGGAAATGAACACCCGCCTGCAGGTAGAGCACACGGTGACGGAAACCATCACCGGGATCGACATCGTACAGGAACAAATCCGTATCGCCGATGGCTTGGAGCTACAGTACAAACAGGAAGACGTGAAATTTCGGGGCTATGCGATGGAATTTCGCATCAATGCCGAAGACCCCAAAAACGGTTTTTTGCCCAGTTTCGGCAAGATCACCCGCTACTATGCCCCAGGTGGGCCGGGGGTGCGTACCGATGCCGCCATGTACAGCGGTTACGTGATTCCTCCTTATTATGATTCCATGTGCGCCAAACTCACGGTTTGGGCGCTCACTTGGGAGGGCGTCGTTGAACGTGGGCGCCGGGCCTTGAGTGATATGGTGGTTTATGGCGTCAAAACCACCATACCCTATTATCAGGAAATCCTGAAACATCCGGATTTCAGGCGAGCCCATTTCGACACCAGTTTCGTCGAGTCACACCCGGAATTGATCAATTACGCCTCGGAATTTCCACCGGAGTTGATGGCTGCCGCCATTTCGGCCGCCATTGCTGCACACGAGGGCATTTGATTTTCTAAAGTTATAGATTAATAAAATGGCGAAAGTATTTGTTTCAGAACTAGTTCTTCGTGACGGACACCAATCCCTGATTGCGACGCGGATGCGCACGGAAGACATGCTTCCCATCTGTAGCAAGCTCGATGCGATTGGATTCTGGTCACTGGAAGCGTGGGGGGGGGCTACCTTCGATGCTTGTGTGCGTTTCTTGCGAGAAGACCCCTGGGAGCGCTTGGTCAAACTGCGTAAGGCATTGCCCAATAGCCGCCTCCAGATGCTGTTACGCGGCCAAAACTTGCTTGGCTATCGCCACTATCCGGATGACGTGGTGCGCGCCTTCATACAAAAATCCGCTGACAATGGCATAGATATATACCGCATCTTCGATGCCATGAACGACATGCGCAACATCCGCGTTGCGATCGAAGCCGTGAAGAAAGTGGGCAAGCATGCCCAAGGGGCCATCAGCTACACCACCAGCCCAGTGCACGACATCCCTCATTTTGTTGGTCTGGCCAAGGAAATGGAAGCCATGGGGTGTGACAGCATTGCCATCAAGGATATGGCGGGGCTCCTTACTCCCAAGGCCGCTTTTGAACTGGTGACCGCACTCCGTAAGTCGGTTGGGTTGCCCATCCATGTGCATAGCCATGCCACCTCAGGCTTGTCGGCCATGAGCCTGCTCAAGAGTATCGAAGCTGGCGCCTCCATCGTCGATACATGTAATTCGGCATTCGGCGAGGGGGCTAGTCATACCTCCACGGAAAGCCTGGTGGCGGCCTTGCAAGGTACGGAATATGACACGGGGCTGAATCTCGCGGCGATTCAAGAAGTGACTGCCTATTTCCGAGAAGTGCGAAAGAAATACTGGCAGTTCGAAAGCCCATTCACGGGGGTGGATACCCGTGTACTGGTCAACCAGGTCCCTGGTGGAATGATCTCCAACCTCTCCAACCAGCTGAAAGAACAAGGTGCACTCGACAAAATGGACGCCGTTCTGGCGGAAATCCCACGGGTCCGAGAAGATCTCGGCTATCCTCCACTGGTCACACCTACTTCACAGATCGTCGGCGCTCAAGCGGTCCTCAATGTGCTCACGGGCTCCCGTTACAAGTCAGTGACCATGGAAGTCAAGAACTACCTGCTCGGCCATTATGGCAAGGCTCCCGGTCCCATCAACGAAGAAGTCAAGCGCTTGGCCATTGGCAACGCCGAGCCCATCACCTGCCGACCGGCCGACTTGTTGGAGGACGAAATGGACAAGTTGCGCATCGAGTGCGAAAGCTTTGCCAGAAGTGAAGAAGACGTCCTGACCTATGCCATGTTCCCGGAGCTGGCACAAACTTTTCTTCAAGAGCGCAATGCCGGCACGCTCAAACCCGAGCCTTTGTTGCCCAAGGAAGCCGTATCGTCCGCATCATCACGTTTCGCGCCGACCGAATTCAAGATCACGCTTCATGGAGAAACCTTCCACATCAAACTGACTGGAAGTGGCCACCCGGGCGAGGAAAAGCGCCCGTTCTACGTTTCCGTCGATGGCGTAACCGAGGAAGTCATCGTGGAAACTTTGAGCGAGATTGAAATTTCCGACGGCAAAAGTGCTGGGAGAAAAAAAACCGCTCCCTCGACCGGGGTCAGCAACCGCCCACGGCCCACACACGCAGGATGCGTCACCACGGCAATGCCCGGCACCATCGTCGATGTCAAAGTCAAAGTAGGAGACAAGGTCGAGGCCGGGGATGGCATACTGGTCATCGAGGCCATGAAAATGGAAAACGAAATTCAAGCGCCCACTCGTGGCATCGTCGTGGCAGTCCATGTCAAAAAAGGAGACAGCGTCACGCCAGACGAAACGCTGGTCGAAATTCAATAAAGGAACCCAGCACAATGGATTGTGAGTGATTGTGAAGCTGGTTCTCGCTTCTACTTCCGTCTATCGGCGCGAACTGCTCGCTCGGTTGCAACTCCCCTTCATCGTCGATCCTCCCCATATCGACGAAACGCCCCTGCCAGATGAGTCACCAGCGCAGACTGCGTTGCGGCTGGCGCAGGAGAAAGCATGCCAAGTCGGGCAGCGCCACCCCGACGCTCTCGTCATTGGCTGTGATCAGGTGGCGGTACTCGACGGCCGACAACTCGGTAAACCGCTGACGCACGACAATGCGGTATGTCAGTTGCGCATGATGCGAGGGAAAATCGTCGCTTTCCACAGTGCGGTTTGCTTGTATAACTCGGGGACGGGACGAACTCAATCAGCCGACGTGGTGTATGAAGTATGCTTTCGCGATGTAAGCGATGCCCAGATTGAAAATTATCTGCGCAAGGAACAGCCTTATCATTGTGCTGGCAGCGCCAAAAGCGAGGGGCTGGGCATCGCGCTCATTCAGTGGATGCGTGGCGATGACCCGAATGCACTGATCGGCCTTCCCTTGATCCGTCTGATCGACATGCTTGGCAACGAAGACATTTGCGTTTTGTAAACGCATTGCAACCGAGCCCGGCATCACGAGGATGGGGATTGGGGTTGCACCCGGGTGCATCAGATAGATGCGCTGTCATCCCCCTTTGGTATCGCGCCAGGCGCATGGACCGCTTGAAAAGGTCGGGACCATTCCTCTATCTCACCGTTTGCCACGATCAGCGCGTCTGTGGCGAGACCGCGGAAAATTCCATGTTCCACCACCCCGGGGATGGCATTGAGTGCTTCGTCCAGCGATGCGGCATCCAGTGCGGGATCGAAAGTCATGTCTAGCACCAGACTGCCGTAAGAAGTCCTCACCAATCCATCTTGGTAAGGTGTCTGACGCAGTTCGCCCTGTCCACCCAGTAGTTCGAGCCGACGCTTGACTACCTGCCAAGCAAAGGGCATGACCTCGATGGGGATGGCGAATTTCTCACCGATGCGGCTTACCCGCTTGGCTTGCTCCGCTATGACCAGAAACCGATCAGCAGCGCGTGCCAGCAGTTTTTCCATGACCAAGTCATAACCACGCCCTTTGAGCAGCGTCATGTCCGGTGCGATTTCATCACATCCATCCACATACAAGTCGATGCGATCGACATGCTCCAATGACACGAGCGGCAGGCCGAGCGCCTGCGCTTTGATGGCGCTGGCCACCGAGCTTGCCACGGCGCGCACCCGCAGTTTTTCCTCCTGGTATCTGCGTGCCAGTTCTTGAATGAAGAAATTGGCCGTAGAGCCCGTACCCAACCCAATCAGCATGCCATCCTCTACCTTCCTGGCAGCGTGAATGGCGACGCACTGTTTGTCGTTCATGTCGGATTCTCCCGAGAGGTTTCCAGAGCCTGCCGCGACACTATTCCGGCGGGGCCGATCCGGCCCAGCAACAGATAGGTTTGAACGCGTCCTTTGCCTTTGACATTGATCGGCTCGCGCTTTTCGAAACGGAATTTGTCTTTGATCAGATGGTAAGTCGATTCCGTCACCTGGATGACATTGGATAAGCCGTAATGCTCCATACGGCTGGCCATGTTGACCGTGTCGCCCCACAGATCGTAGCTGAATTTGGCGCTGCCGATAACACCTGCAACCACGGGCCCACTGTTGATGCCGATGCGCATCATGAGCATCTTGCCGGTCGAGACGGAAAGCTCCATCAGCGCTTGCTGCATGTCGATGGCCAGATGGGCGATCACTTCGGCATGATCCGGCCGCGGCTCGGGAACGCCGCTTACCACCATGTAGGCATCGCCTATGGTCTTGATTTTTTCCACGCCATACTTTTCGGTCAACTGGTCGAACCGAGAAAACACCAGATTGAGCAAATCGACCAATGCGTCAGGCTGCATGCCATCCGAAATGCGCGTAAAATCGACGAGATCGGCAAACATGATGGTAGCCGCATCATAACTGTCGGCGATCTTGCTCTCTCCTTGTTTGAGGCGGTCTACTACCGATTTGGGCATGATATTGAGCAAGAGCCGCTCGGAACGGCCTTGCTCGAGCTCCAGCTGGTGATTCTTGTCGTCCAGGGCCTGCATGATACTATCTCGTTGTACCTCGAAGAAGCGCATCAACAGATACAGCAAAATCGAAGCGCCCCCGATGTTGACCAGAAACAACAATGATTTGATGTGTTGAGGAATGGGCAGGGCATAGCTGGCGAAAACATCATTCATCAGCCATGAAAACGTCAGCAATAAAAAATAGAGCAGAAACCAACCCGAGGATTGACGCGTCCCCATGATCATGAGCGCCCCTATCGGCGCCATTACCGCCCAAATGGCCATACCGCTGGAAGCTTCGAATCCACCCATCGCCCACTGCATGAAGAATGGCATGACCAGCAGCATGGTAAGCTGGGTGAAGGTGAAATATTGCATGAGGCGAAAGTGATAAAACACCAACAACGTCGTGTAGGACAGCACGATGTAGGTGTAAGGGAAAATCGCCATCAAGGCATAACCTTCGCCCAGACCGGAGAAGGCATAGATCCAGAGCGCACTGACCGCGGTTTCCGACAACAGCATGAAACCGAGAATGATCCGTCCCAGCTGATGGATGGGAGGCTTATGCAGTCCTCGCATTAAAGATAGCAGCTGATGCAGCACTTTCTTGACGCCTGATGGCATGCGCGGTTGATGTATATGATCGAAGCGAACGAATATCCCGACAAACTATACCCCATCATCCATTCCGATACTAGGGAAACCACGAAAAACCGTTGCGGGAGCTTTAAGGCTAGCATACGCAAAAGCGACCGAGATAACCAAAGTTGGACGAAGGCGCGACAATCTCGGGTTGCAGCGTAGGCTTGCGAATGTAGCGAACGTTAAGCTGCAACGCAGCGGCCGGTCGTGTCGTTTTGGACAGAACGGCAAAGACATATGCTTGCCCGAAATCAGGTAAAATGCAAACGGCGGGCCTCCCCGCATTGCAACATGGTCAACCTGGTCAGGTCCGGAAGGAAGCAGCCACAGCCATACGCGCAAGTGCCGGGGGTTGGGCTCGCCTCCTTCGAGATTGTGTGACTGGGTGCTTTTCCCTAAACTCCTGTCATGAGTTACCAGGTCCTTGCCCGCAAATGGCGTCCCCGTTCCTTCGAGCAAGTGGTGGGCCAGGAACACGTGGTGCGCGCTTTGACCAATGCCTTGGAACGGCAGCGGCTACATCATGCCTATTTGTTCACTGGCACGCGGGGGGTTGGCAAGACGACCCTGGCCCGCATCCTGGCCAAGGCACTGAATTGTGAAAAGGGAATTACCTCCACGCCTTGTGGGCAGTGCCAGGTTTGCAACGAAATCGACAAAGGCCGCTTCGTGGACTTGCTGGAAGTGGATGCCGCTTCCAATACCCAGGTCGACGCCATGCGTGAACTGTTGGAAAACGCGCAATATGCGCCTACGGTTGGCCGCTTCAAGGTCTACATCATCGACGAAGTGCACATGCTGTCGCGCTCCGCTTTCAATGCCATGCTGAAAACATTGGAAGAACCGCCGGAGCACGTTAAATTCATTTTGGCCACCACCGACCCCCAGAAAGTACCGGTCACGGTGTTGTCGCGCTGCCTGCAGTTCAATCTCAAGCAAATGAGCCCGACCCACATCGCCGCACACCTCAAACACATTCTCGAGCAGGAAGGCATCGCCGCGGACTCCGTCGCGCTACATCTGCTATCACGTGCTGCCCATGGCAGTATGCGGGATGCCCTGTCGCTGTTGGACCAAGCGATCGCCTATGGCGATGGCAAAGTACGCGAGCACGAGGTACATGCCATGCTGGGCGCCATCGATCAAGACTACCTGTTTTCCCTCCTGGAATGCCTTGCGGCTGGCGATGGCCCGGCACTCATCAGGCAGGCCGAAGCCATGGAAGAACGCAGTTTGTCGTTTGATGCCGCGCTCCAGGATCTTGCTGCTTTGTTGCATCAGATCGCGCTTGGCCAGACCGTTCCCCAAGCGCTCGCCGAGGATTTGCCGGAGCGCCCGCGCATCCTGGCGCTCGCCCAACGCCTCTCCCCGGAGCTGGTGCAGCTTTACTACCAGATCGCCACACTGGGACGGCGCGATTTGCCACTGGCACCAGACGAATTCGCTGGATTCAGCATGACACTGCTGCGCATGCTGGCTTTCACCCCCGCCACCCAATGGACTGACGCCACGACCGCCAACGTAGCCAGCGCCCCCATCCCTACAAACGTTTCCGAACCGGCAGGAAGCAAGGTTGATCCAGCAGCCTCGCAACCAGTGACTTCTCAGGCTTTCAACGGCAATTGGCGGGATTTCGTAGAAAGTCTGAAGCCCGGATTTGCCAAGAAGCTCGCAGAAAACTGCGAGCTCGAATCCGCCGATGCGCACGGCATCGTCTTGCGATTGGATGAGGCGTACAAACATCTGCTCGAGCCCAGTTACTTGAATATGCTGAAAGCAGCCATCAAAGAGCGGTTCGGCGATCTCTCCATTCATGTCCAGGCGGGAGGAAGCGGCAATACCCCGGCTGCCCAAATTACACAAGAAAAAGCCCAGCGCCAGGCAGAAGCCGAAGCCTCGATCCATGAGGATGCCTTCGTGCGCGACATGATCAAAACCTTTGGCGAAACCATCACTCTTTCGAATATCAAACCCATCCAATAGGAGCCAATATCATGATGAAAGGTGGTTTGGGCAATCTCGTGAAGCAGGCCCAGCGCATGCAAGAAAACATGGCCAAAGCCCAGCAAGAACTCGCCACGACGGAAGTCGAAGGCCAAGCCGGCAACGGTCTGGTCAAGGTCTTGATGACATGCAACTACCAAGTCAGGCGCGTCATTCTCGACCCTGGCATCTTGGCGGATGACAAAGAGATGTTGGAAGATCTGGTGGCGGCTGCCTTCAATGATGCTGCTCGCAAAGTCGAGGCCGTCACTCAAGAGAAAATGGGGCGCATTACCGCCGGCATGCCCATGCCCGCTGGATTGAAGCTGCCTTTCTGATGCAGGGTCCAGCCACGCTCGAACAGTTGATCGAGGCACTCCGCTGCCTGCCGGGAGTAGGCCCCAAATCCGCTCAACGCATGGCATATCACCTCCTCCAACGCGACCGCGCTGGTGCCCGGCATCTGGCCTTAAGTCTCGATCGAGCACTGGAGCACATCCGCCACTGCCTGAAATGCAACAATTTCAGCGAATCCGAAATCTGCCACCTGTGCGCTTCGGGCAAGCGTAACCCGCAACAACTCTGTGTGGTGGAAATGCCCACCGACCTCATGCTGCTGGAACAGACCCAAGCCTACTCGGGCATGTATTTCGTTTTGATGGGCAGACTCTCACCACTCGACGGGATCGGTCCCAGAGACATCCACCTCGACCGTCTGCTCGCGCGAGCCCAGGATGGCGAAGTGCAGGAAGTGATTCTGGCGACCAACTACACCGTGGAAGGCGAAGCCACCGCCCACTACGTAGGAGAGTTGTTGAAGGCTCGCAACATCAAAGTAAGCCGTATTGCACGCGGGCTGCCGATGGGAGGAGAAATCGAGCATGTGGACATCGGCACCTTGGCCCAGGCCTTGATCGAGCGTAGAACGTTAAACTAGGGGAAACTGTCCGTTGCGAAGGCTTAAAGGCTTACGAGCACGGAGCGAAAGCGACTAAGACATGGCAAAAGTTGAGCGAAGGCGCGACACCCTCGGTTTGCGGTGGAGGCTTGCGTGAATGTGGCAAACGTTAAGCTGCCACGCAGCGGCCGGAGCCCAAAAATCGTGCAACGCCGCCATCCGGCCGCGCAGCAGGTTACTTAGAAGTTTTCTAGGATGACAATTACCAAATGGCCATATGGACCGTAAGGCTGATTTACATTACCATGCGCGGAATCCTGGCATCGGTCGTTGCAATAACCACTTCCATATTTATGAACTATGGATCGGTCCTCGTCACAGACGCTCACTGATCGTTTTCGCCGAGAATTCATCGACGAACTCGGCGAGCGTTTCCGTACCATCGAGCGCCTGATCATTTCTCTGGAAAACACCGCATCTTCCAAAGAAACGCTCGCCACGCTGTTTCGCATCATCCACAGCATCAAGGGAGGCGGCTCCACTTTTGGTCTGCAAATCCTGGCTGCAATCTGCCATCCTTTTGAAGAACTGATTCAGAATGCGAGTGAAGCGCCCGCCGTTCCAAAGGAATTCATTGGCCTCGCGCTGGCCTATCTCGACCTGCTGCAACAGACGGCTGTGGCCATCCAGAGCAGCTCGGAGGACTACGATCTAACCGAGAAGAAGCTGGCAGCGCTACACCAGCAGGCATTCCACAGGCGATTTTCCATGGCAGTGGTCGTCAACGCACGCATGTTGCGCGACGTATGTTTTGAAATCGGCAAGTCACTCGATGCGCGCCTCATACAATTCGATGATAGCTACAATGCCCTGCAGCGCGTACTCACCGAACCGTTCGACGTCGTCATTGCTTCCTCTGAACTCTACCCATTACGGGGGGAAGCCCTGATCGCCGCCATCAATTTGAGTTACCGCCACGCCCAGGGGCTCGCGACCATCCTCATCAGCGCCAGCCAGGAAAAGGCGCGTCACGTAAAGCGCGACATCGACCCGGATTTCGTCGTGCTGCGCGACAAGGACTTCGTGGCCAGGTTACAAGCCATCATCTCTGGCCTGCATCAAAAAACGTTATCGTCCAACCGCACCATATGAATCCGTCCGAGTCATTACGCGCGCTGCTGGTGGACGACGATCTTGTCCTCTCCAAATACCATGCCGCACTATTGGAAGAGGCGGGCTTTACGGTCCAGCATGTGTCCCGTCCTTCGGAAGCCTTGGGCATATTTCACGCCTTCGATCCGGACATTCTGGTCGTTGACTACCATCTGCCGGAAATGACCGGCCCTGAGCTCGCTGCCCGCATCCGCGAGACCGAGAGCGGCAAGCGCACTGCGATCCTGCTCATCACTGCTGATGAGCGTAGCCACATCATGGCTGAGGCCATGCGGCGTGGCGTCACCGGCTTTCTCAAAAAACCGCTGGATCAGGAACTGTTTCCCGAGGTTTGCCGGTCGATGGCGAACAACGCACACGCCCTCAAGGATTCGGCCAGCCGCCTGCTGCGGCTGGTCAGGGAACAAAAATTCCACCAACAGGCCATAGACCAGCATGCCATCGTCAGCGTGGCCGACCGTGGCGGCACGATCACCTATGTCAACCAGAAATTCTGCGAGATCAGCGGCTACAGCCGGGATGAGTTGCTCGGGCAAAACCACCGCATAGTCAAGTCCGGCCACCATCCCCCTGAATTCTATGCAGACATGTGGCGCACCATCAGTTCGGGGAGGACGTGGCAAGGCATCATCTGCAACCGCAAGAAAAACGGCGGCCTCTACTGGGTCAATTCGACCATCGTGCCTTTCCTCGACGACCAAGGGCAGCCTTGGCGCTACATTTCCATCCGCACCGACATCACCGCGCTCAAGGCGGCACAGCAGGCTTTGGAGGAGAACACGACCTACCGGCGTAGTATCCTCGACACATCGCAGGACGCCATCATCAGCATGGACGAAGATGGCACCATCGTCGAGTTCAACCCGGCGGCCGAGCGCATTTTCGGTTATCGTCACGATGAGGCGATCCACAAGAAGCTTTCCGAACTGATCATTCCACCTGCCCAGCGGGAAGCGCACGAGGCCGGACTCAGGCGCGCCGTTGCAAGAGGCACCACGCCCCTGCTCAACCAACGTATCGAAATGTCGGCCATGCGGGCCAACGGAGAAGAGTTTCCGGTCGAAATCGCGCTCAGCATGCAACAGTACCAAGGGCGCACGTTGTTCACGGGAACACTGCGCGACATCTCGGCGCGGCGACAGGCCGAAGAAAAGCTCAAGGCCTCCAACCAGCGGTTGCAGGAAGCGCGCCGCTTTCTCGAAAACGTGTTGGACACGGTGCCGGTCCGCCTGTTCTGGAAAGACCGGAATGGCGTGTACCAGGGCTGCAATCGGCTGTTTGCCGAGGACATCGGCAAGAATTCGCCCAATGAAGTCATCGGGCACACGGATCAGGAGTTGGGCATCCAGCAAGCCACGCGTTACCGGCAAGATGATGCCGAGATCGTTCACAGCGGCCAGCCTAAGCTGTTTTATAAAGAGCCATTCACGAAAATGGACGGCCAACAGCGCTGGCTACAGACATCAAAAATTCCCTTGCGCGACGAAAATGGCACCATCATCGGCATATTGGGCTGTTATGAGGACATCACCGAACGCGTGGAGAGCGAAAAAATCCTCGAGGAAACCAAGGAACGCTTGCGCTTTGCCATCGAGGGCGCGGGGGACGGTATCTGGGACTGGGATATTTCGAGCGGTGCAATGCTGTTTGCTGGCCATTATGAGCAGATGCTAGGCTACGCACCGGGTGAAATCACTCCCACCCAAGCTTCCTGGCTGGCCATGATCCACCCGGAAGATCGCGAACGTGTGCAGCAGCACCTACAGGATTATCTCGAGGGCAAGGTTTCGGAATACACCCTCGAAATGCGACTCCAGTGCAAGGACGGCAGCTACAAATGGATCCTCTGTCGCGGCACCGTGGTGGCACGCGATGCACAAGGGCTGGCCTTGCGCATGATAGGCATCCATACCGACATCACGGCACAGAAGAACACAGAATCGGAGCTGGTCACGGCCCGGGAAAATGCCGAAAAAGCCAACCGGACGAAATCGGAGTTCCTGTCTCACATGAGCCATGAGTTGCGTACCCCGCTCAACTCCATCATCGGCTTTTCACAATTACTGCTTTCCAGCCAGAAAAATCCCTTGAACGACAAACAGCAGGAGCAGGTCAACTTCATCCTCAACAGCAGTCGGCACTTGCTGGAACTCATCAACGAAATCCTCGACCTCGCTCGCGTCGAAGCAGGAAAAATCACCCTCGCCCCACGCGTTTTTCAGCTGCATGAAATTTTGCCCGATTGCCTGACCATGGCAGAAAGCTATGCCCAGCGTTATCGGGTCACCTTCCGGCACAACTGTGAAAACGATGAAACCTGGATTCATGCCGACCCCTTGCGCGCCAAGCAGGTGATCCTCAACCTGCTCTCCAATGCCGCCAAATTCAACCGCGAGAACGGCTCGGTCACGCTCTTCTGCACCCCACAGCCAGACGGGTTCCTGCGGTTTGCAGTGACCGACACTGGCCCCGGCATCCCGGTGGAACGCCAGGGTGAGTTGTTCCAGGTATTCGGGCGGCTGGATGCGGAGCGCAACAATATCGAGGGAACCGGCATCGGACTGGCCTTGTGCAAAAAGCTGATGGAAGCCATGGGAGGACGCATCGGTTTCCAGAGCGTTCCCAATCAAGGCAGCACGTTCTGGCTGGATTTCCCTGTGCCTTCACATGCAACCGCAGCCTCGGATGATAGCCGTCATGCAACGGAGGACTTATGACCAGCATGCAGGAAATGGAAGTCAAACAAAGCAAGATTCTGATCGTGGATGACGAGCCGGCCAACGTCGCCCTGTTACACCAGATGCTGGATCAGGAAGGATACACCTACATCCAATCCACCACCGACCCGCGCGAAGTCGAGTCTTTGCAGTTGCAGCATCACTTCGACCTGATCCTGCTCGACATCCGCATGCCGCACATGAGTGGCATCGAAGTCATGCAAAAGCTTTTCGCCTTCTCAAAGCGTGAATATCTCCCCGTTCTGGTATTGACCGCCCAGCTCGATGAAGAGACCCGCAAGCAGGCATTGCAGGCGGGCGCGTGCGATTTCATCACCAAGCCGTTCGCCATCTGGGAAGTGCTGCTGCGCATCCGCAATGCTCTGCATGCGCGCATCTACTACAAGCACCAGCGCCTGCGGGGAGACGAAATGGAACAGCTCCTCTGGAACATGGTGCAGACGCACACCCAGGAGCTTCATCACACCCAGATCCAGCTCGTGGAATGCCTGGGGCGTGCCGGGGAGTACCGCGACACCGAAACCGGCGCCCACGTCACGCGCATGAGCCGCGCATGCCAGATGCTGGCCAAAGCCATCGGTTGGAATGACGCGCGGGCCGAGCTATTGCTCTATGCAAGCCAGATGCATGATCTCGGCAAGATCGGCATCCCTGACCATATTCTGAACAAGCCCGGCAAGCTCGATGAAAAAGAGCGCCGCATCATCAACACCCACACCACCATCGGTGCGGAAATCATCGGCAACAGCAAAGGCGAACTGATGCAGATGGCCCGCATCGTGGCGCTCCATCACCACGAAAAATGGGATGGATGCGGCTATCCGTATGGCTTGAGCGGAGAAAACATTCCCATCGAGGCACGCATCGTGGCGCTGTGTGACGTATTCGATGCGCTGACTTCCAGCCGCCCTTACAAGCCAGGCTGGCCACTCGAAAAAGCCGTGGATTTCATCCGAGACCAAAGCGGCAAACATTTCGATCCCACGCTGGCTCCTGTTTTTCTTGCGCTGATACCCGAGATCCAGGCATTGCGGGATGCCTTCCCGGATACGGACGATCAAGAAACCTCTGAATAACCTGCTGCGCGGCCGGAGGGCGGTATTGGGTGATATTGGGTTGCGGCCACTGGGTGGCAGGCCAACTTTATGTCATGTCTTAGTCGCTTTCACTCCGAGCGCGTAAGCCTTTAAGCACTCGCAATGGTTTTTAAGGATTTCCTCAACCCGGAACCAAGATATAATTTTCGCAACCGCAATTCTTCAAGGATAGGAAATGGCTTTTCTCACCGGCAAACGTGCCCTCATCGTCGGCATGCTCAGCAACCGCTCCATCGCCTATGGCATCGCTCAGGCGATGAAACGTGAAGGAGCAGAACTGGCTTTTACCTATCAGATGGAGCGTTTTCAGGAACGCGTCACCAAGCTGGCCGAGGAATTCGGCTCCGATATCGTGCTACCTTGCGATGTTTCGGACGACGATCAGATCACGCGCATGTTCGATGCGCTGGGTCAACGCTGGAATGGCCTGGACATCATCGTCCATTCGGTGGCCTTCGTGCCCAAGGCCGCGCTCGACGGTGATTATCTGGAGTCAGTGACGCGTGAATACTTCCGCATTGCCCACGATGTCAGTTCCTACAGTTTCGCCGCCCTGGCCAAGGCAGGCTTGCCCTTGATGCTAGGCCGCAAAGGCGCTCTCATCACCATCAGTTATCTGGGGGCCGAACGCACTCTGCCCAACTACAACGTGATGGGGGTGGCCAAGGCCAGTCTGGAGGCCAACGTACGTTACATGGCACAGAGCCTGGGGCCCAAAGGCATACGCGTCAACGCCATCTCCGCTGGCCCGATCAAGACCTTGGCCGCTTCTGGCATTACGGGGTTCGACAAAATTTTCGGCTTCAACGAAACCCATGCCCCGCTGCGTCGCAACGTCACCATCGAAGAAGTCGGCAATGCCGCGGCTTTTTTGTGCAGCGACCTGGCCTCTGGCATCACCGGGGAGATTACTTACGTCGATGGCGGCATGAACATCACCGCGGTCGGTCAGCTGTAACGCTTTACAAGCCAGGATTCCTCTCCTATCCTAACGCTCGGGTAAAACACGGGAGACAAGATATGCAGATCAGCCAGAAAATCGACGGCTCCAGAATCACCCTCAGCCTGACTGGACGCTTCGACTTCAACACGCATCGTGAATTCCGCGATGCCTACGAGGCGGCCATCAAGACGAGTGGCATCAAGGAGCTCGAAATCGATCTGGCAAGCGTGGATTACCTGGACAGCTCTGCGCTTGGCATGCTGCTGATGCTCAAGGAACGTGCCGGGGCACGCAACATCCAGTTGTTTTTGACCGGCTGCAAAGGCGCAGTCAAACAAATTCTGGACATTGCTAACTTCGGCAAGCTGTTCAATATTTCCTGATCAAGCAGCCCAACAACGGCTGTATAGATGTCATGCAATCCTCGGCAAAGAAGGTTATCCTTTTGACCGGCAGCCTGCTCACACTGGCCGCACTCGTGGGTATTTGGGTTACATCGGCGCATTTACCGTTACAGCTGACCGTGGTGGCGGTCATCTCGTGTGGCTGGGCCCTCTTTGCCGTATATTTGGCAAATAAAAGTACCCAAGCGAAGGAAGAGGGCGTCAAGCGCATGGAAAGCGAGCTCAACGCTCTGGCCAGTGATTTCGATGGTCTGTTACAGGCCATGGAAGAAGAGTTCAAGCTGCAAATCCAAAGTTCCAAAGGGGAGTTGTCCCAGTTGCAATCGGTTTTGCAGGATGCCATCGCCAAGCTCATCACCAGCTTCACCGGCCTGGAGTCCATCATTCGCCACCAGCAGGAACTCGCGCTGGCGCTGGCCAAAAATTCCATCTCCAGTGAGGATCAAGAACGGCTCAGTTTCGAGCAGTTCCTGAACGAGACGGCGAAAGCGCTCAGCATGTTCGTGGACAACACGGTCGAAAACAGTAAACTGGGTATGGAATTGGTGAACAAGATGGATCAAATCTCCCACCACGTCCAGCATATCCTGGGCATCCTCAACGAACTCGAGGCGATTGCCAAACAGACCAACCTGCTGGCGCTCAATGCCGCCATCGAGGCTGCTCGTGCCGGGGAGGCGGGTCGGGGGTTCGCAGTGGTGGCGGACGAGGGGCGTGACTTGTCCGTCCGTTCCAACCAATTCAGCATGGAAATCCGTGATCAAATGGACAATGTCAAGCAGGCGGTGGAAGGTGCCGAACAGACCATCCACGAAGTTTCGTCCAAAGACATGAATTTTGCACTACAATCCAAAAAAAACGTAGATTCCATGATTACCGAGATCGGCAAGCTAAACACCCTCATGCGTACCACCATCCACGAGCTCTCCCTGGCTGCCGACGAGGCGAAGGGCAATGTGCAGAGTGCCGTGACTTCGATGCAATTCCAGGACATGGCGCATCAACTGGTCAATCATGCCACGCGGCGGCTCGACGTGATCGAAACCATACTGAATGGCATTTCTGTCATCGACAACACCTGGGTCGAGGAAGAAAACCGTCTGCGCCGTTGGCAACGCAAGATTCATGAGGCGCGTGAACTGATCGAAAGAACCCGCCACAATCCAGTCAAACAAGTCAGCGTCGAAGCGGGTGAAATCGAATTATTCTAGGAATTTCCGGAGAAAACCGACATGGCAAAATCCATATTGACCGTCGATGATTCTGCATCCATCCGACAAATGGTATCCTTCACCCTCAAGACCGCAGGGTATGAAGTCACCGAGGCAGTAGACGGCCAAGATGGGCTAGAGAAAGCCAAAGTCAAGCCTTTCGACCTGATTCTTTCCGATCAGAACATGCCCCGCATGGATGGCCTGACCCTGATCAAGAGCTTGCGTGCGCTTCCCCAGTATCGGACGACGCCCATCCTGATGCTGACCACCGAATCGAGTGAAGCGATGAAGGCGGCGGGCCGGGCAGCAGGTGCGACGGGCTGGCTGGTCAAGCCCTTCGATCCGCAAAAACTCATCGAGGTCGTCAAAAAGGTGATTGGTTAGTCTCGATCTCGACTCTAGAAAAGAGCGCCGATGACCATCGACATGAGCCAGTTCTACCAGGTGTTCTTCGAGGAAAGTGCCGAACACCTGGCGAACATGGAACGCATGCTGCTCGACCTCGATGTCGATGCGCCCAATGTCGACGATCTCAATGCCATATTCCGTGCTGCCCATTCCATCAAAGGTGGGAGCGGTACTTTTGGTTTCACGGACATGACGGAAGTGACGCATGTTCTGGAAAGCTTGCTCGACAAGCTGCGCAAGGGTGAAATGGCCCCGCGCAACGACATGATCGATGCTTTTCTGGAAGCAACCGACGTCCTCAAAGAACAGCTCAACGCCCACATCAATGGCACGGAAGCCGACAAAGGACCGGCAGAAGCCATTATCGAAAAGCTGCGTGCCTTGGCATCCGGCGAAGTGCCTGATGCGCCAGCCCCGCAACAGGTGGTCGAGCCGAGTGCCAGACCTGTCGCACCCGCTGCACCGGAAATCGCCTCGACTGAGACAAATCCCTCTGCGGACACGGCCAAGCCCCATACCTTCCACATCACCCTGGCGGCCACTCCGGATCTGCTCAAGCAGCCGAACCGGATCGAAGGACTGGTGGGCGAGCTGGAGCAGCTCGGCCAACTAGAAATTCTGAGCGCCCCCGAGCCGGCAAAAGACAAGAAAGGCAAGGACAAGAAAAAGAAAAAGAAGCAAGGCGACATGCAGCCCCTGCAGTGGAAATTCCGCCTGACTGGCACAACGGAGGAGGAGACCATCCGCGATATTTTCGCTTTCATTGCCACGCCGGAACAGGTCGTGATCGAACATGAGCCCGCCGCAGTGGCATCGGAGACGCCCTCCCAGGAAGACGACACGGGGTATGGATTTTTCGACACACCACCGACACCGGCGGCGGAAGAAGATGGCTACGGATTTTTCGGTCCCCTGCCGGAACCCGTGCCGGCTGCCGAAATAGATCAGGGCTATGGATTTTTCAGCGACCCGCCAGCCACGCCTGCGCCGGCGGCAGACGACCATGCCGGCTACGGTTTCTTCACCGAGATTGCGACCCCGGCTCCGATACAGGCGGCGCCTCCACCTCCACCCAAGCCAGCCGAGCCGCCCAGAAAAACCGTCGAAAAACCCGCCGCTGCATCCCCGGAATCCACCTCCATTCGCGTCAGTGTCGAAAAGGTCGACCAGCTCATCAACCTGGTGGGCGAACTGGTGATCACCCAGGCCATGCTGGCGCAGACCGCTTCGAAAGTGGACCCTGTACTCTACGAAGAACTGATCAATAGCATGGCTCAGCTCGAACGCAACACCCGAGATTTGCAAGAAGCGGTGATGTCCATCCGCATGATGCCGATCAGTTTCGTGTTCAGTCGTTTCCCGCGTGTGGTACGTGATCTCGCCTCCAAACTCGACAAGCAAGTGGAGCTAGTGACGGTGGGTGAGAACACCGAGCTGGACAAAGGCCTGATCGAAAAAATTGCCGACCCGCTCACCCATCTGGTGCGCAACAGCCTGGACCATGGCATCGAACCGCCAGACAAACGTGTCGCCGCTGGCAAACCGGCCAAGGGGACCATCACCCTGTCGGCCTCGCACCAAGGCGGCAACATCGTGATCGAGGTCGCTGACGACGGGGCCGGGCTCAATCGCGAGAAAATCCTTGCCAAGGCAATGGAACGGGGGATACCGGTTTCGGACAACCTGACCGATCAGCAAGTGTGGCAATTGATCTTCGCGCCTGGATTTTCCACCGCGGAGACGGTCACCGATGTATCCGGCCGTGGCGTCGGCATGGATGTGGTGATGCGCAATGTGACCGAAATGGGCGGTAGTGTCGAGATCGAATCGGTATTTGGTGTCGGCACCAAAATAACGGTACGCCTCCCCTTGACCCTGGCCATCCTGGATGGCATGACGGTGGCGGTTGGCGACAATATCTATGTCATTCCGCTCAATTTGATCGTGGAAACTTTGCAGCCTCAGGCCGAGGACATCAAGAGTGTGACTGGCCGAGGCAAGGTGGTTCATGTGCGCGGCGAGTATCTGCCGCTCATTGCATTGCATGAAATCTTTCGTTGTGAACCGCTTTACACCGACCCGACCGAAGGCGTGCTAGTCCTGATCGAGGACAAGGGTAAAAAAGCGGCTCTTTTCATCGACACATTGGTCGGTCAACAGCAGGTGGTCATCAAGAGCCTGGAAACCAATTACCGCAAGGTGCCCGGTATTTCCGGTGCCACTATCATGGGGGATGGCAAAGTCGCGCTGATACTGGACATCCCTGCCCTGATCAAAATGAGCGTCAGTTGACACAAGGAGCCTGGCCGTGAACGAGACATCGACAGAGTTACCGGAACAGACCAGTCGTGCCGTTGCTGGGGAATATCTCACTTTCACTTTGGGTAAAGAAGAATATGGTATCGACATCCTCAAAGTGCAGGAGATCCGCGGGTACGATTCGGTCACTCGCATCGCCAACACGCCCGAATTCATCAAAGGCGTGATCAACCTGCGCGGTACCATCGTTCCCATCGTCGATTTGCGTATTCGTTTCAACCTCGGTAAGGTCGAGTATGACGATTTTACGGTCGTCATCATTCTCAACGTGCGTGACCGTGTGGTCGGCATCGTGGTGGATGGGGTCTCCGATGTCGTGACCTTACAGCCGGGCCAAATCAATGCTGTACCCGATCTGGTATCTACCATCGATACCAAATACCTGATCGGTCTGGGCACCGTGGGCGAACGAATGCTCATCTTGGTGGACATCGAAAGCCTGATGACCAGTCAGGAAATGGCGCTGATCGACAACGCTAGTACAGCTACTACATAAGCTGGGGAGGAGGAAAATCATGAGAACCAACCTGCCTGTCACCAACAATGAATATGTCTTGACCGATGACGACACCATCGTCTCGACCACCGATCTCAAAGGGATCATCACCTCGGTCAATCGCGATTTCGTCCGTATCAGCGGTTTCACGGAAGCCGAACTCATCGGTCAGCCACACAACATCGTGCGCCATCCCGACATGCCGCCTGCTGCCTTCGCCGACCTGTGGCAAACGGTGCAATCCGGCAGGCCCTGGACGGGCATCGTCAAGAACCGTTGCAAGAATGGCGACTACTACTGGGTCGAGGCCAACGTCACCCCATTGCACACCAATGGCCAGATCACGGGTTACATGTCGGTGCGCAACAAACCCTCGCGCAAGCAGATAGAAGAAGCCGAAGCACTTTACCGGCAGCTCAATGCTGGTGGTCAGCTGCCTCGACCCAGCTTATTCAAAAGAATTCTTGACCAATGGGATTCGATTTCCTTGCTGGGCAAAATGACGGGGTTGGCGGTCTTCCCTGCTGTCGTCATCTGGTTGCTGACAACCTTTGGTGATGCCCTTCTCGGATCGACCACAGCCAATGTGATTGCCCTCCTCTTGGTTATTCTGGTTGCCGTGATCGCTTTGCTAGAAGGGCGCAAATTATCGGCCGCCATCAACGCGGTCATCCGCCACATGAATTCGATTGCCGAGGGCAAGATCAATATCCATTTTTCGGCTCAAGGAGAAAGCGAAATCGCCGGAATACTACGCGCACTCCGCTCTTTGCAGATTCGGCTTGGTTACGAAATGAATGAAACCCGCAAGATCGCCGAAGAAGCCAGCCGAGTGCGTATTGCGCTCGACAATGTATCGACTGGCGTCATGATCGCCGACACCGACCGTAACATCATCTATGCCAACAAGTCCGTCCTCAACCTCCTCAAGGCAGCCGAAGCCGACATCCGCAAGCAGTTGCCCAATTTCAACGCTTCTGCGCTCTTGGGAGCCAACATCGACCAATTCCACAAAAATCCGGCACACCAGGCGCAAATGCTCGCCACATTCACCAGCCAGTACATCGCCAACATAGTCATCGGCGGAAGATCGATGCGGGTGACTGCCAATCCTGTCATCAACGACAAGGGCGAACGTCTAGGCTCAGTCGCAGAATGGATAGACCGTACTGCCGAGGTGGCGGCCGAGCGTGAGATCGAGATACTGGTTGAAGCCGCCGTGATGGGGGATTTCTCCAAGCGTATCGAAACTTCCGGCAAGGAAGGCTTTTTCAAAACGCTGGGCGAAGGCATGAACAAGCTGATG
>JANZZG010000026.1 GCA_026419515.1 Methylophilaceae bacterium | reverse complement strand
CAATTCCTTGCTTACGCTAACATCCATTCCAGCCATCGCTCCTCCTCCTTCGGTTGATCAACGATTCGACACCGTCAATTTACCGATCCGGAGCGGTGGCTGCCTATCCACCCAATTTACAGCAGTTTACGGACTCAATCTGTTGGCAGCCTCAAATAAGGCAACGCTTCAGAAAGCTGAGTGACGACGATAGCGTCAGCGCTAGTCCTTTCAGCGTTCAAATCAGCGTTCAAATGCAGCAATGTGCCGACACCCGCAGCACGGCCGGCAGCCATGTCGCTCGGCTTGTCACCAATAAAAATAGACTGCTCCATGTCGATGCCTAGCTCACTTTGGGCCTGCAGCAACATGCCGGGAGCCGGCTTGCGAAATTCGCTCTCTCGGCGGTACGCGCCAATGCCATGCTCTGGGTGATAAGGGCAAAAGTAAACGGCGTCGATGATCCCGCCGCGCTCTCTGAACTTGGTCTTCATCCAATCGGTCAGCGCGAGAAATTGCGCCTCGCTGTAGTAGCCACGCCCTATACCAGCCTGATTCGTCACGACCACGACGAGATAGCCCGCCCTATTAGCAGTGGCGACCAGCTCGAAAATACCCTCGACGAACTCGAACTCCTCCGGTCTATGGACGTAACCGTGATCGACGTTGATTACGCCATCACGATCCAGAAACAGCGCAGGTCTGTTCATCGAGTTGCCAGCAGAGTTTGGGCAAGTGCATAGTCTTCGGGAATCCCGATGTCAATGAACACACCCTCGGTCACGAACACCTCGACCGTTGCACGCGCAACCTCTGGTACCAAGTAGTCAGTCTCAATGGAGAAGGGTTGGTTAACAGGGAATTGTGCCAGCGCATCCGTTGCCACGACGTAGCAACCCGCATTGATCAACCCCGGCCCCGCGATTCCCTTCTCGGCGAAACTTGTGATCCGGTCGCCATCCACAACCAGCCGCCCATAACGTGTGGTGTCTGGCACCCGCCTGCCGACAACAATCGGATGCCGCTTCGCCTGCCATTGCCGTTCGAGCAGATCTACCTCGAGGTCGAGATAGGTGTCGCCGTTGAAGACGAAAACGTGATCCTGGGCGCAAGCCGTTGCGGCAAGCCGGGTCGCTCCCCCGGTGCCAAGTGGTGTGTCTTCCACTACGTAGGTGATGTCCAGCCCCGCGAACCGGGCACCAAAATGGCCTGAGATCTTTTCTGCCATGTACCCCAGCGAGAGAACCACTCGAGAAAAGCCCTTTTCTGCGAGTGAGCCGAGCAAAATCTCCAAAAAAGGGCGCCCAGCGATGGGTGCCATAGGCTTGGGCACATCGGCCACCACTTGTCTCAACCGTGAGCCAAAACCGCCCGCCAAAACAATGGCCTCCATCAGCAGGGTGCCTTGAACAGCGCACGCTCGACCAAGCCACACAGGATATGACCCAGCACGGCATGCCCTTCCTGAATCTTGGGCGTATCAGCAGATGGTACCTCCAGATAGTGGTCACACAATTCCTTCATCGGACCGCCGCGATTGCCCGTCATGCCAATACAGACTACGCCACGTTTCTTCGCCTCCTGCAAAGCAGCAACCACGTTAGGTGACTTACCAGAGGTTGAATACGCAATAAAAATGTCCCCCTTCCGGGCATGCGCCTGCACTTGGCGCGCAAACAGCTGGTCATAGCCATAATCATTGCCAATCGCCGTCAGGATCGACGTGTCCGTCGTCAGCGCAATCGCCGGCAGCCCTGGCCTGTCGAACGCAAAACGGCTGACAAACTCACCAGCAATGTGCTGTGCATCGGCTGCGCTGCCGCCATTCCCGGCCAGTAGCAACTTGTTGCCTCTCTTCATGGCATGAATACACGCCTCTGCCGCTGCTTCCACACGGGCAAGTAGTGCTTCGTCTGCCAACATGGCCGACATGACCCTCTGGGTCTCCTGAATCTGATCCGCGATATAGCTTCTCATGCAATTCTCCATGCTTGCGTGCCGTGTTTAGTGAAATGGCAGTTGCTCACCTGCCCGCCAAAGCCATTCAGAGTTCGGATCACATCCATGCGTTTTTCCGTGGGAACAAAGAACCACATGAAACCTCCGCCACCTGCGCCAGATACTTTACCGGCCAAGGCACCTGCCTGAATGGCTGCATCGTAGATCGAGTCGATATGTGGATTCGAAACCGTCTTGGCCGATCGTTTTTTATTCTCCCAACCCAGTCGCATGGACTCGACCAGCCCGGGAAAATCTCCCCGCAACAAACACTCCTTCATCGCCAAGGCTTCGCGCTTGATGCCGTGCATCGCCTCCAGCGTATCTATCGCACCGGATCTCACATTGCTGCTCTGGTCAGCGATGATGTGCGCTGACTCGCGCGAAACACCGGTGAAAAAAAGCACCAGAGACGCTTCTAACTCACAAATGATCCAGTTCTTGATACGTAGCGGATTGATGACGGCACGTTCTTCGGCATAAAACTCCATGAAGTTGAAGCCACCGAACGTCGCCGAATACTGATCTTGCCGCCCCCCTTGGAGCCCGCAATCCACCCGTTCGATCTGATAAGCCATGTGGGCGATGGTGTAATCGTCAAGCGGCAGGTTCAGTAGTTCTGCAAAGGCGCGAATCATCGTCACCACCAGCGTAGAGGAAGACCCCAAACCAGAACCGACTGGTGCATCGCAAAAGGTGCTCAACTCCAGTGGAATAGGTTTACCACCGTTAAAATTTTGCACGATGCGGTTATATACCGCCTTATGCAAATCCAGCTTGCCATTGAGCGGCAGCGGCACCTCCGCCGGTCTAACCTTCTCCATCTGCTGGTCGGTAGCGACGAACCGGACCACCGGTTCATCCAAGGTTTTGATCACTGCATAGGCATAGCGGTCAATAGTGGCGTTTAGCACGTATCCGCCATGAACATCGCAATATGGGGACACGTCGGTGCCTCCACCTGCCAGGCCAAGGCGAAGGGGGGCGCGGGCGCGAATGATCATGCTGCAGCCTTATTACAAGTCTGATTCGTTTTCGAATGGCGGGCGATCTTGATTCAACTGTTTCAACGCCATCATATCGTCTTTGTATTGGTTCAAATGCAATCTCATCTCGCGATTCGGTTGCGCCGTAGTTCTTACCCACCGCCCCCCGGCCTCGACCTCGGCAACAGGGCGCTTACGAAATAATCAGCTCAATACCGCATTCGGCGACAGGCGTCAGGGTCTGATCGAAACGCGGCAAGTCAAAACGGTAACTTGCGGAAAGCTGTTCGATCTTAACCACCTCAGCACTAGGCCCCAACTCACGAACCATATCCAGCAGGTTGATCGAAGTCAAGTCCAAAATCTGCTGTAAATTCGCTCCGGTCCGGTCAATGACGAATGGTTTTCAGCTGGCGAGGGCGACAACGTTGTTGCCCTCGCCAGCGGCGGCGCGGGCGGCGGCCCACTCCTTGAATTCATCCATATCG